>CAYOXO010000124.1:0-13062 GCA_964407945.1 uncultured Stakelama sp. | reverse complement strand
GATCGTCCCATCGGAAAGCTCGACCCTGTCGACTCCTCCGGCGGCGAACTGCCCTTTGAGTACGACACGGTCACCGCCAGTTCCGACAATCAGAATCAGGTCCGCCGGCGCGTCGGCCGACCGGAGCAGTCTGATATCGGCAGCGACAATGCCCGCCCCAAGAAGCAAGCGGTTCGCGCCATCACGATCCTCGACGGTATCGATACCGTCACCCAGGCCGAAGCGGTAGGTATCCGAACCCCTGCCTCCCTTCAGCAGGTCGTTACCGAGCCCACCAGCAAGCACATCGTTGGTGACGAACCCCTCAATCACGTCGTCGCCTGCCGTTACGGCCGCGTCGATCTGCATCTGTCGCAGTGCATCGACGGTCACGCTGCTCGAATCCGCGAACAGGATCTTTTCGACCCCCTCTCCTGAGCCACGTTCCTGACCGAGCAACAGCAGCGAACCACCAAGACTGCCGAAGCTCAACTTCAGGTCTTCCGCACCGGCACGCTCCAGACGCAGATCACCGAGCGCGAGGCCGGCGCCCAGCCGGATCACATCCTGATCGGCTCCGCTCGTACCACCCGGTCCCTCGCTGATGGTATCGTTGCCGTCGCCGAGGGCGTAGACATAGATATCGCCACCGCCGCGTCCGCTGAGTAGATCGTTACCCTGCTTGCCTTCGATCGTATCGGCGAAGTTGCTGCCAATCAGCGTGTCGTCATTTTGCGAGCCTACGCGGCCCTGCGCGAACCCGTTCAGCGTCGACCACGACCAGATCTCACCATTCGCGAACTCGATCTCGTCGATGCCGGCTGTACTGCCGCCCTTCTGCTGATCGAGGTAAATGATCGTATTGTCGTCGACATAGAGTACCACGTCATCGGCATCGGTGGGGGAGGTGAGCACGGTCACATCGCTGCTCAGAATCCCTTCCAGCACCAGCCGGTCGATCGACCCCGCATCTGCGGCATCGTAGATCACGTCGGACCCGTCCCCACGCGCGATGCGATAGATGTCGGAACCGGCACCCCCGCGCAGCACGTCGTCGCCTTTCATGCCACGCAACGTGTCTGCGCCGCTGGTCCCGATCACCACATCATCGCCCATGCTGACTGGTACGGGCACGCCGCCGATCACGGTGCCCTCCAACAGCCTTGTCACCGTGTTCCAATCCCACACCGTACCGTCGGTGAAGGTGAAGTTCTCAATGCGCGCATCGCCGGATTGCTGCCACGCGACGTAGAGCTGGTCTTCGGTGCCGCTAATCGTGAACACCACCGCTCCGGTATCGCCGTCCTGCTGGCCGCGTGAAACGCGAATGTCGCCCGACACAACGCCGATTTCGAAGCGAATCGTGTCGGTGCCGCCGGCATCCCAGATCGCGTCGCGGCCGTCGCCGCGCCCGAACACATAGATATCGTTGCCCCAGCCGCCTTCGAGCCGGTCCGACCCCGCCTCGCCCGCCAGCGTATCGTCGCCATTGCCGCCGAAGAGCTTGTCGTCGCCGCCGCCGCCGCGGATGTTGTCGCTGGCGTCAGAGCCATTGAGCCAGTCGTCGCCTGCCGTGGCATTCTGCGCGTAGAGCGCGGCACGGAAATCCGCATCGGTCCACACCGTGCCATCGGCAAACTCGAAGCGCTCGATCCGCGAATCGTTCGTCCGGGCCCAGGCGATGTAGAGCCGGTCCTGTGTCCCGCGAATCGAGACGATCACTGAATAGGAATCGTCGTCCTGACGGCCATAGGACAGCTCAAGGTCGGCCACACTGATGCCGGCGCCGAAGCGCACCGTATCGCTGCCCCCCGAGTCCCACAGATTATCCATGCCGTCGCCACGGTTGAACAGATAGGTGTCGTTGCCGGCGCCGCCTTCGAGCTTGTCCGAACCCGTCCCGCCGGCGAGTATATCGTCGCCATAGTCGCCATAGATGCGATCGTCGCCCGCTCCGCCCGCGATGGTGTCCCCGGCCTGCGAGCCTCGCAGTAGATCATCGCCGGCAGTCGAATTCTGCGCGTAGAACGCGGCGCGGAATTCGGCTTCGGTCCAGACCGTGCCGTTGGCGAATTCAAAACGCTCGATGCGCCAATCGTTCGCGTGCTGGCCAGCGATGTACAACTGATCGCTGCTGTTCGCGAACCGGATCACTACACCAAATATGTCGTCCTCAAGCGCAGGGGAAAGCAGCAGATCTGCAGGGTCGATGCCAGCGCCAAAGCGCACAATATCCTGTCCACTCGCATCCCAGATCGAATCGCGGCCATCACCGAGATTGAAGAGATAGGTGTCGGCACCATTGAAGCCTTCCATGCGATCGGTGCCGGCCCCGCCGGAGAGCGTGTCGTTGCCGTAGCCACCATAGAGGCGATCATCGCCCGATCCGCCAGCCAGGTTCGCCGGATCGTTCGAGCGCGCACGCAGGATCTCGTCACCATCAGCCTGCGCAACGAAGCGGGTAACGAGATCCGCAGCGGACCAGAGCGTGCCGTTGGCAAATTCGATCCGCACTGCCTGCGGATCGGCGAAGGCGGCGGCGCCTTCCAGGAAGATGCTGTCGCCGGTGCCGGAAACGGCGATCAGGATGCCGCGATCGAGTCCGTCGTGCCGCACGGCGGTGACCACCAGCGCCAGCGGATCGATCCCGGCGCCGAAGCGAATGACATTGGTGCCCTGCTCGTCGCTGATGATGTCGCGGCCGTCGCCGAGATTGAAGACATAGATATCGCTGAGGGCGCCGCCCTCCAGCCGGTCTGCACCGCCGCTGCCTGTGAGAGTGTCGCTTCCATCACCGCCCCGAAGCAATTCGGAGGCGCCAGTCCCGACAAGCGTGTCGTTTGCCAAGGTGCCGTCGATAAGGACGGGCGCCATGCTCGCCGACTCGAACACGGAACTGTCGAGAGTGCTGCCGTCCGCAAATTCGATGGTCGTGACGACATGATAATAGAGCTGTTGCTCGATCACGATCCCGCCCGCCGCGCCGGCGAACGTGATCAGAAGATCGTTGCTGCCGAGAACCCGGCTGAACACAAGATCAGCGGCGGTGATGCCGGCACCGAAGCGGATGCGGTTCTGGTCCTGGCTCTCGCGGATGCGATCAAAGCCATCGCCGAGAGCATAGACGTAAGTGTCCGCGCCGCCGCCGCCATCAAGCAAGTCATCTCCGGCCCCGCCGGTCAGCGTGTCATTGCCCCCGCCAGCGAAGACGCTGTCATTGCCGGAACCCGAGGCAATCACATCCGCCGCGAACGAGCCATGGACAATGTCCGCGCCCGACGAAATAGCCTGCACCAGCACCGCGGCTTCAAGCGTTTCCCGGCTCCACACCGTACCATCGGCGAACCGGATGCTGTTCACCCCGTTCTGCCGCACGTCGTAGGCAAAGGACGAGGTGCCATATTGATCCTCGATGAGGATCGATCCCGCAGCGTTGCCGAAGTGAATCCACAGGTCGCGACTGTCATCGGCGCCACGTGTCAGGATGAGGTCGGCGGCGGTGATTCCGGCGCCCAGTTCGAGCGTGTTCCAGTGCACGCCCGATCCGCTGACGCTGACGTCTTGGGCGACGACATCATCCCCCCCGCCAAGATCGTAGCGATAGGTATCGGCTCCGTTCCCACCGTCGAGCCGGTCGTTCCCCGCTCCACCCGACAAGATGTCGTCGCCATCGCCGCCAACGATGATGTCGTTGCCGGCTCCGCCGTCGATCACGTCGGCGTGATAGGTGCCTTCGATCAGATCCTTGCCGGCCGAGACGGCCTGCGCCTGTACCGCTGCCTCGATCGCGGCCCGATCCCACGAGCTGCCGTCGGCAAAGCGGATGAGGTGGATGCCGCTGGGGACGACATTGTAGGCGAAGCTGTCTGCGCCGAACTGCTCGTCGATGGTGATCGAGCCGGCCGAGTTGGCGAAGGTGATCCGCAAGTTGCGTAAATCGTTGGGATCACGGGTCAGGATCAAGTCGGTGGCGGCGATGCCCGCACCAAGCTCCAGGCTATTATAAGCGACGGCGCCCCCGCCGCCCATGCTGCTGTCGCGAATGCGGTCATGCCCGTCGCCGATCGCATAATGGTAGACGTCAGCGCCGAAGCCACCTTCGAGATTGTCGTTGCCCTGCCCTCCGGTGATGTCGTCGTCACCGTCGCCGGTGAAGATGAGGTCGTCGCCGGCACCGCCATTGATGACATCGCGCAGATAGGTGCCATCGACGATATCGTTGCGCGCCGAAACACTCTGTGCGGCGACCGCCGCCTCAAGTGTCGCGCGGTCCCATTCGGTCCCGTCGGCAAAACCGATCGTGTGGATTCCGCTTGGTACGGCGATACCGGCCCAGCTATCTACCCCGAACTGGTCGTCCAGCAACAGCGAGCCGGGCGCAGTGCGGAACGTGATGCGCAAGTTCTTCGCATCATTGGGATCGCGCGTGAAGACGAGGTCCGCCGCGGTAATGCCAGCACCGAACTCGAGCCTGTTATAGGCTACGGCGCCGCCCCAGGCCTGGCTTGCGTCACGAATCCGGTCGTTGCCGTCGCCAAGGCTGTAGCGATAGATGTCGGCCCCGAACTCCCCCTCGAGACTGTCGTCGCCCCGGCCACCGCGCAGCACGTCGTCACCATCGCCGCTGACGAACTTGTCGGGACCATCGAACCCAAGCCTGGTGTCGGCGCCGCCGGTAAAGGCCGGCGCGAGATAGCGGTTCATCAGGTCGCGCAGGGTCAAGGACGTGCCGTCGGCAAAGCGCACTTCCTCGATCGACCCCGTGCCGTCGCTCAGCGACTGATGCCGAAGCACGACGCGGTCGGTGGTGCCGGCAATGCGCAGCACCACGTCTTGCGGCGCCTCGGCACTGTGCTCGACGATGATGTCGCTCGCCATGATGCCCGCGCCGAAGACCAGCGCATCCACATCTGCCGCGAAACCGACATCGTCGATCTCGACGGTCCCGTCGCCAAGCTGGAACGTATAGCGGTCCGATCCGAAACCGCCCTTCAGCACGTCGCTGCCGCCGCCGCCGGTCAGGCGGTCATCATGCTCGGTCCCGCCCAGACTCTCATTGGCCGCGGTGCCGTTCACGTCGGTGCCCGCCGTCTTCGAGAAGATCGCGCGGCTGGTCACGTCGCCGCGCGACCAGGTCGCATCGTCGAACTTGAACACTTCGATGCCGTGGCGTTCGGCGAAGATCACTCCGCGCAGGTCGATGCGGTTCCCGTCGGCGATATTGCCGAGGACGAACGACAATTGCTCGCCAGCCGAGCGGGCAATGACGCGCACCTCGGACGATTTGATCGTGCGGCCGAACAACAAGACGTCGCGCTCGTTCGCGCCCGACCCTGTATCACCGACAAGGTCAGCACCGTCGCCACGATGATAGATGATCGTATCGGAGCCATCCCCGCCGTCGATCTCGTCGTTTTCGGTGCCACCTTCAAAATAGTCATCGCCGCCGCGACCGATCAGTCGATCGTTGCCGTTATCGCCAAGAAGCCAATCAGATCCGCTCGAGAGACTTCCCGCAATACTGGTCGCACCGATGAGAATATCATTGCCGCCACCTCCGGAAAGCACATTCGCATTCCCGCCTCCCGCATCCAGCACGTCGTCCCCACCGCCGCCGGAGAGCCAGTCATCCAGCAGACCGCCCGCCAGCCGGTCATTCCCTTCCCCGCCAAACAGGTCGTCCCCGGTGTCACCGGCAGATATGCGATCATCGCCGGAGCCACCTTCGAACTGATTGGCAACATGCGCGATGCTGCCAAAGGCCGGCCCCGACCGCGCAACACTACGTGGCCCAAGATTGTCGTCGCCGTCGCCGCCCCTGATCAGGGTTTTGGACCCGGTGTCGATCGTGTCGCCGAAATAGTTTGCGCCGAGATAGAAGACCCGCTCACCCAATCCGCTCGCTAGAAGATCAAAGTTAAAGGCCACGTCGCGAGCGTCAGCAGATGACTTTGAGATCAGGTAAGAAAATCCGCCGTCCCAGTCTCGCGTGTGCCGCTTCATCAAGCCGAGTTCCATGGCTTGCGAAAGAGCCAGCATCCAGTCTGCTGCAAATACCGAATCAGGCTCCGCGGCAATCATGGCATTGATCAAGCCCGGTGCCTCACGATAGGTCTTATAGCGCTCCGCAACTTTGAAGTTCGCCAGCAGAAGGTCGAGACCAAAATCGATATTTGTTATATTCTGCTTATCGTATAGCTGATTCTCGAACAGCTCACCGCCAACTCCAGTATCAACCGTAGTCGACTCCACCACCCCCATAGCAATGGTGTTGTAGAATGCGCGTTTGGCAATTGCGTTTCCGCCAACAAAGTCAAAATCTCTGGCCGCACGCATCACGCCATATTCAATCAGATCCTCCGCAGAGCTAAATTTGATACGATTGTCGCTGTCGGCTCCATCCAGCCAATAAACATAGCGCTTCCCGCGCATCCCATAGGATCCGGCTTCGATCTCGCTCGAGTTCACCAGATCGCCGCCGACGAAGGATATGATCCCGTTCAGGGAATCCGCTGCAGCGTTACCCAGTTCATTCGCGACGCTCTTCTTGCCACCGCTCTTCTTCCAGACGCTCTCAACGGCAAACTCCCCGGCGCTCTCGTCGAAACCGACAATGGCACCCGATTTCGGAGTTCCTGTGAAAAGACCACCGATCAGCCCGCCGAGCAGATTGCCCAGGAAAGAACCGATGATCGAGCCGAGCACCGGTATCGGAATGGCAGTGCCGACCAGGCCCCCGATTGACCCCCCAATCGAGGATCCCAACTGCTCGCCAACTTCGTCCCAGTCACCAATCAGAGACGCGAGTTGATTGCCGATGAAGCTTCCCGCCAGCTTTCCTAGCTGGGCAAGATCCGTCACGCCGCTGAAGAGCGAAACGTCACGCCCCAGCGCAATCTGAGCGGCATTCGAAATGATATTGTTGATGGCGTGGCCGGCCACACTATTGAGCGCTTCGGCTGCAAGCCCTTCCGCACCGATGACGTTGACAAGCTCCGACACGAGGAAAGAGCTGAGCGCCCCGATTCCAGCAGCCCGGATATTGCTGAGTAGCTCATTCGGCAGCGTGCCAAACGCATCATTCAGCGCATGCGAAACGCTTTCCCCCCCAACGATACCATCCAACGCGTCGCCGAAATTGTCGCCGAGAGTTTGCAGTACGGACGAATAAACGATCGACGTCAGAACATCGCCATTGGCAAGGTAGCTTCCAATCGTTTGGCCGATGATTCCTCCAGCGTCGGAAAATTCGACCGGGAACGGCTTCGACGAGAAATGGATGTCGGTCGCGACCGCTCGTCCGCGAGAATCAAGCGAGACCTCCACCCAATAGTCGGCCCCTTCCTGTGAAACGCGCCTGCGATAGGGAATCCCATTGGGCCCGAGGTCATATTGAACCTTCCGCTGGGCCTCCCCCTGATGATCGACGAAGGTAAGAGCGCCGTCTTCAACGAGGAGTATCGGTGGAGCCACATCCGCATCGCTCTCTACGATTTGCTTTACATATCGCTCGAGGTCGCGCGCAAAGACGCCGCCCACCTCCACGCCATTGGCAAGCATGTCGCCGTTGGCAGCAGTCTCGACAACCAAACTGCGACCGTCCGACGCGCCCGTTCCCGGAAGGCTCAACACGGCAGTACTCGTTCCGTCGGTGCGCTCCTCAACTACGGTAGACACCCCGTCGAGTGAGCGTGCGCTTGTGGAAGTCAGACGATTGCCCGCGGCGTCGCGAGTAACTGACTTCCCCTTCGAGGCATTCAGTTGGCGACCATCGGCGGTCGTTCCAGTGAGATCGTACCTAGGGACCAGTGGCTTCGCGGTAATGACGATCTCTTCGAATTCATCAATAACCGCATTCGGGTCCTCCGCGGGATTTATGAGATCAAGAATATCGTTCGTCGTATCGCGGTCGCCAACAAATACCTTCTTCTGATCTTTGTCGTATCTCATCTTAACCGGTTTTCTACTACCAAAGTCGTAGAAATACCAAGAATCATCAGTAAGAGAGCCATTTACTCCAAGAATTTCTCCAAGTGGAACTTCCGACTTGATTGCCGTAGTTCTCCGTTCGATTACTACGGTGCGCATCTTCCCATCGATCATAGCAGCCACCGTCCGCATGGCGGTGCTATGCTCCATCTTCCCCGTCACCACTGGCCCGCCGTTCACCTCGAGCGTGATGCCGACACTATATTTTGTTACGGTGTCTATCGGAGATACTGGGTCGCTGACTTTGGTCGATTCGTGAACTTCGAAATCGGCGCTTGGGCTGAGGCGAGCCTTGGCCTTGCCATTCAGCCGCAGAGAATCCTCCCACATCTTGAGCGCGTCGCCCAAGACTGGAGGAAGGCCAATTTTCAACTTGACTGCGGTCTTAATGTCACCAGCATACGAGCTTATTGCGCCCCCAACCGACATCGTGGGAAGAAAGCGCGATATCGTCTTCAGACTGCTGTTGTTGTAACCAATCAACTTCTGGATGAATTTGAGCCGATTTCCAATCGACACATCACCCTCCAAGCCGAGCGCGGTATAGTCGCTAAATTGACCATTCTCCTCTTTGATTCTCATCAAGGTGATACGCGGGCCGACCGGAAGAGCTTGCATCACGCTGCCCATCCAGCTTGCCATGCTGCTTGCTTCTTGCGGAATGTCGATCCATTCAAAATCAGCACGATTTCGAACGCTAATACCTTCCTGGCCCATTTATCACCCCGTCAGATAAGAATATTAGTCACGAGCAACCCGGAAACCATAATATCTGCTCGGCTGACCAGCCAAGAAATACTGTATGGATTTCCAGTCATTGCTTGGAACCTGACCCTGCAATCCGAGGACTCCGACCCCCTTGCAGAAATCACGTCCGAATTTCTTGCAAATTGCTTGATAGCTTCCAGCTTGAACCGCGCTTGTTGCTTCGGCGGCATTGCCCTCCAGATCGAAGAGCCCGTCTCCGCTCGGCTCGCCCAGCCCAACCGGACGCACAATACCCATGTTTACCGCTTCACGCGGGTCATGGTGCGATTGTTGAGCAGCACGCACCCGGTCCTCAGCCGACCAGGCTCGTGGCGCCGCCGACGCACTGCGCGCAGCTGCCAGCCACTCCTCCGGGGTCGGCAGCCGATAACGGTGCCCGCTCTTCTTGCTCAGCCAGCCCAAATAGCATGCGAATTCATCGACCGTGATGCCGGTGACCGGATGCTCATCCAGAAGCGCACCCCTCGGACTCAACCGCGGTTGGTTCAAATCATTCCGCGGTGCGGCACAGTTCGCCTCTCGCACTGCTCGCGCATATTCCGACCAGGTCGTTTCAAACTTTGCGAGATAGTAAACCTTGCCGTCCTTTGGCGCGATGCGCACCATTGGAACGCAGTCTGAACAATCCCGCAAATCCGCCGCGGAGCCCCCGACACCACTTTCCGCAGCCGAAGTCAGAAAAAAAATCGGAAAAAGCGCGATCCTCATCGCCCAAGCGCTGCGCATACTCTCACCCTTTAACCTGGAAGCATCTCAAACGGTCTTGAGCCAACTTTAATCCAGGCACCATTTTGGATTGGCCTACTTGAATTACACGCCCCGGCTGCCCCGCCACCGGCGACGAATATACATATCGCCGGATCTCCGATGATTTGGCAGCGCGGTGGTATAACTTGCGCGCGAATGCCATTCTGCCAGAAGCTTCTGCTCGCAGACCGAGTTGAAGTTGCGCGCTCTTGTCGCCGCGCCGTGCCAGCTGTCGCAGTTCCTTAGGGCTGCGCAATGACTCAATGAGCTCCGACGCGGGCGTCGAGCAAGAAGTTGGGGGAGTAACCTGCAGCAAGACTAGAATCACAGTTTCCATCATTGCTCCATCGCCAATCTGCAAGTCATCTGACCAGATGCCCATGAGTAGTTCCTACCCAATTGAACATTCAAATAACAATCCTCTGGAACTAGAAATTCCATACTGTCACTGGAATTTACTTTGTAACAGCCTTCGTAACCTGGGTCGCCAGCACCTCACCGGCATCCGCGGCAATGTCGACAATATTCCGCTGCCCCGTCACAGGATCTATACGCATCGTCCTGAACGCCAGCCCCTTCAGCTTGCCGGTAAGCAGATCGGCGAACATGACCTCTCGGTGCCGGTTCCCGGTTGTCGCGAAGGGGGCGATCAGATCGACGAGCCAGAGCCGATCCCCGGCTGCCCATTCAGGTTCGGACAGCTGATTTCCTCCCTGCAGAAGCCCTTCGACAAGCTTGCGCTCGCCCTCGGCATCCACCTTCGCCCAGAGCGCCACGCCGACAGGACGCGTGCCTTCGCGAAACAGATGAAATTGCTTGTGCAGCACCGCGGGCATCACCAGCCAGTCCAGATCCACGACGTGCAAATTCCGGTGGAGCGGGGATTGCCCAATCAGCCAAACGATCTCGCCAAAGGCCTGGCTTACCGTAACGGGACCGCCTTTCGCGTGGCCAGTCGCGGCTTCGCTGTGCACCCCTTCGTCCGCCATCCCTCTTTCCCGCCTCCTGTCGTGCTTCGTCGATCGCGCTCAGCTGGTGGCTGAGGAGGCTACATCTGCCAGTTCGGATGTCGGCGATGGAACCGATGCCAGGGGTCGTGACCCACAGCGCAAGGAAGACGGCCGGTACCCGCGTGGCGGACACCCTCTTGCCCGGCGAGAGCCCCGCTCCGCGCCCTCGCGAGTCGAGGCTCGTCATCCGCGCTCGATGGGCCCAAATGCCCCGGCGCGCGAGGCAAATCTCGCTGGCCTACGGCGACATCGGGAATCACACGCAAGGTCGCAAAGCTGACCGGTCTGATCTCATCGTCAGCGGGTGGTACGCCACGAACAGCACTCATACGCCCCCTCAACCCCGAGCCCAATCGGAATCGCAAGAATGCTATATGGTTAGTGTTACACCCTGCAACGAGATTTTCTTCGTCGCGGTGAAATTCATAAACAATCTGGACTTAACGATTAGGCACCCCATGGTCGAGATGGTGCTTGCATTGCAGTAATGTTGCCCTTGGCCGGTTCAATCGACAGTACATAATTTGCGTAATCTTCCGACGGTGAGCGCGCTCCTGAAGCAAGCCTCCGCGCGAGAGGATCGCTTCCCCGCCTCCGCCGATGACGTTCCCCGCTCTCCGCTCGAAACCCGTTCCGGCTCCGGTGAACGTGGCAACCATCGGAAAATCCCCGCATCACCGGCCGCAAATCGCCGGACCGCCAACGGGGTGCGTCGATCGCTACATCGCCCTTGCGGGAGCCCGGCACTCAGCTTCGCCGGCGCCGCGCTCCCGCACCGAATCAAGGCAGCGGCACGACCGCAGGCGGCAGCGCCGGCGCCGCTTGGTTCCAATTGAACGTACCGGTCCCGATGCTGATCTTGGTCGGATCGTTGAAGCCGTTGGCGTCGTCGAGTTCGCTGGCGATGGCGCTTGCCGAGGCCTGGCCCTGCGTGATGTTGATCGTGCCACCGCCGGTTGCCGCGAAACGCATATACTGGCCGTTGCCCGCTTGGCCGGCGATGCCCGAGAAGGTATTGCCCGAGACGCTGACGTTCACCGTCGGGAAGCCACCCGTGTTCTGATTGTTGTTGATCAGAAGTCCGCGACTGCCGTTGATGTTGCGGATGATGTTGTTGGCGATGGTAGCGTTGGTGGTGAGATTGCCCGTCGCCTGGCCGACCAGGCCGACATTGAGCACGATGCCCTGCGACGTCTGAATCTGCTGGATGGTGTTTCCACTGATCAGATACCTGGCATTCACCGCGCCTTCGTTGCCGATGCTGATGCCGGCACCATTGTACGAGCCCGAATTGGTGACGGCGTTATTGCCGATGATGTTGTTGGTGATTCGGCCATTGACCGTCCGCGTGAATGGCGAGTTGCCGTTCTGGAAGTCGTTGATCGCCGTCGAGCGAGTTCCGGTGAACGTGCTACCATCGATGCTGTAGGTCAACGTCGTCGAACCCGGGCCGGTTGATACGTTCACGCCGTTGTTGGTGTTGGTGAAGAACGAGCCGCTGACCTGAACGGTCATGCTGGTGCCCGTGCTGTCGGTGAACAGGCCGCTGCCCACGATCGTGGCCGGCGGGCTGGCCGCGTTCCAGTTGCCGGTGAAGTTGCTGCCCGAGACACTGACCCCCATCGCCGACGTGCCAGTTCCGAGGAAGTTGAAGATGTTGCCGTGCGGGCTGGTGCCGTTGCCGTTGATGCCGACGCCGTTCGACGCGAAGGTCGAGTTGACCACCTGGAAGTTGGTCAGCGTGCCGGTCGAGTTGGTGATCTGTACCTCGAACTCGTTGTTGTTCTGGATCGTCGAGTTGAAGATGCCGGTCGGCCGCGCGCCGCCCGAGGCGGTGCCGGTCAGTTCGGTGATGTTGATGCCCGATTCATCGGTGCCGGCATCATTGCCATTGCCGCTGATCAGCATGTTGTCGATCAGGAAGCCGTTGATGTTCGAGCCGCCGATGCCGTCACCCAGATTGTTGGTGACGTTCATATAGGCCAGCCGGACATTCTCGGTGCTGGTCAGGCTGATGCCGTCGCCGCTCGAGTTCTGGATCGTGCCGCCCGAGCCCGCCGCGCCGGTGCCGGTGACGTTGATGCCGCCCGACGTGCCGGTGTTGTTGAGGATGATGCCGCTCGACGCGCCGTTCGACGAGATGCTCTGGAACCGCAGGCCCGCGGCGCCGATCGTGGTGTTCACGATGTTGAGGGCGGTGCCCGTGGTCGAGGTGATCCTGTTGCCGCTGCTCGACGTAGTGACGGTGCCGCCGCCGGTGGCGCTGAATCCGGTGCCACTGTTGGTGGTGATCACCAGGCCACCGTTCGGGAAGCTGATCGTGCCACCCGTGTTGTTCAGCAGGTTCACCGCGGTGTTCGCACCGGTGGACAGCGTGGTGTTGCCGGTGAAGCTGACCGTGCCCGAATTGACGTTTTGGACGACGATGCCGTTGTTGAAGCCGCCGGTGGCGCTGATCGCACCCGAGAAGCTGACGTTGCCCGTCTCGTGATTGTCGACGAACACCACATTGTTGCCGGTGGTCTTGGTGATCGACGATGCGATGCTGATCGCGCCGGTGCCGTTCAGG
>CAYOXO010000123.1:0-13159 GCA_964407945.1 uncultured Stakelama sp. | reverse complement strand
AGCCCGCTCCCCCACCCGGCCACCCACGCCCGGGTAGTTTAGGGGTGGCCGGGGGGGGGAGCGGGCTGGCACCGCATTTCAGCGCAAGCTGAAACACGCTAAGCGCAGATAGACATGCGTCCCGACATCCTCAACCCGCTCTTCGCCGAAGTCACTGCGCTCAAGGGCGTGGGGCCGCAACTTGCCAAGCCGCTGGAGCGGCTAGGCCTCGCGCGGGCGGTGGATGTGGCGTTCCATCTGCCAAGCGGCTGGATCGACCGGCTGCCGCGCGAGGAACTGGATGCGGCGGATGTCGGGAAGATCATCGCGATCACGCTGACCCCGGTGAACTACCGCATGGGCGGCAGCGCGCGGGCGCCGTCGCGGGTGGAGGCGCTCGATGCCAAGGGAAACCATGTGACCCTGGTGTTCTTCGGCGGCAATTCGGGCTGGGCGAAGAAGCAGCTGCCGCTGAACGAGCCGCGTTGGGTATCGGGCAAGCTCGACCAATACGGGCAGGAACTCCAGATCGTTCACCCCGAAGTGGTCGCGCCCGAAGCCGCCGAGCCGGCAGGACGCGAGGCGATCTATCCGCTGTCGGAGGGCATGACGTCGAAGCGGCTGGCGGCGCTGGCGGCGCAGGCGATCGAGCGCGCGCCGGAATTGCCCGAATGGATCGAGCCGAGCCTGAAGGAGCGCAATAGCTGGCCGGCGTGGCGCGAGGCGCTGGCGCGAATCCATGCCGATCCGGCGGACGTGAAGGCGCGCGACCGGCTGGCCTATGACGAGGTGTTTGCCAACCAGTTGGCGCTGATGCTGGTGCGCGGCGCGGCGCGGGCGAAGAAGGGGCGACCGCTGGCGGGCGACGGGCGGCTAAGGGATCAACTGCGGCTGCCTTATACCCCGACCGGTGCGCAGTCGCGGACGATCCGCGAGATCGAGGGCGACATGGCGCAGAACCGCCCGATGCTGCGGCTGCTGCAGGGCGATGTCGGCGCGGGCAAGACGTTGGTGGCGGCAATGGCGCTGCTGATCGCGGTCGAGGCGGGCGCGCAGGGGGCGATGCTGGCGCCGACCGAAATCCTCGCGCGCCAGCATTTCGAGACGCTGCAACGGCTGTTCTCCGGCCTCGACGTCCGCATCGCGATCCTCACCGGTCGCGACAAGGGGCGAGCGCGGGAAGCGACCTTGATGGGACTGCATGACGGGTCGATCGATATCCTGATCGGCACGCACGCGATTTTCCAGCAGGGGGTCGAGTATCGCGACCTGGGGCTGGTCGTGGTCGACGAGCAGCATCGCTTTGGCGTGGCCGAGCGGATGATGCTTCAGGCCAAGGCCAAGACCGCGCCGCATCTGTTGGTGATGACCGCGACGCCGATCCCGCGCACGCTGCAGCTCGCTACGCATGGCGAGATGGACGTGAGCAAGCTCGACGAGATGCCGCCCGGCCGCCAGCCGATCGAGACCAGCGTGATCAGCGAGGAGCGGCTGGAGGAGATCGTCAACGGGCTGGCGCGGCATCTGTCGAGCGGCGGGCAGGCCTATTGGGTGTGCCCGCTGGTCGAGGAGAGCGAGAAGATCGACCTTGCCGCCGCCGAGGAGCGGGCCGAAGCGCTGCGGTCGCGCTTCGGCGATCGGATCGGGCTGGTCCACGGCCGGATGAAGGGGCCGGAAAAGGACGCGGTGATGGCGCGTTTTGCCAGCGGCGAGCTGGGCGTGCTGGTCGCGACGACGGTGATCGAGGTGGGGGTGGACGTGCCGAACGCCACGCTGATCGTGATCGAGCATGCCGACCGCTTCGGCCTGGCGCAGCTCCACCAGCTGCGCGGGCGCGTCGGGCGCGGCGGGGGGCGGTCGGTGTGTGTGCTGCTGCGCGGCGGGACGCTGAGCGAGACGGCGCGGGCGCGGCTGGCGCTGATGCGCGAGACCAATGACGGGTTCCGCATCGCCGAGGAGGATCTGCGCCTGCGCGGCGCGGGCGAGATGCTGGGCACGCGCCAGTCGGGCGAGCAGACCTTTCGGCTGGCCCCGCCCGAGAAATTCGCCGAGCTGATCGGCGCGGCCAATGCCGATGCGCGGCTGCTGGTCGATCGCGATGGCGGGCTCGACGGGGAGCGCGGGCAGGCCGCGCGGGTGGCGCTGTACCTGTTCGAGCGCGATGCTGCGGTGGGATTGCTGCGCGCGGGTTGAAGTCTGTTGCGAATCGGTCGCATTTGTGACAGAGGCGGCCCGCCTTCATCGCGAAGGTCGTAAGCGTCTCACGTCAGGCAACGCATCCAACCCGGTGATCGGCCGGGAAACGGGGCCCTTCCCGGGATGCTGGCCGATGCCCTGACTATGAGAAAACCATGCCAAGCAATTTTCGTCCTCGCCGTCTCCCCGCACGTCATGCGGGGCTGGTTTCGGCGTTCATCCTTTCGATCATGATGACCTTTGTCGTTTCGGAGATCGCCACCGCGCGGAGCCTGGGCTTCTCCGAAGGCTTTCTCCGCGCCTGGATGGGGGCTTGGGCCCTGTCCTGGGTGATCGCCTTTCCGGTGCTGCTGATGGTGTTGCCGGTCGTGAGGCGGGTCGTGGCTGCGATCGTGGAGCGGCCTTCGGCCTGATCGGGGGAAGTGGCGCAGCGTGGGTTGAACCGGTTGCGTCACGACCTATCTGCTGCGCAGATGTCCGCGATCTTCCCCATCCTGATGACGATCCTCGCGGGCATCGGCGTAGCGATGCAGCCGCCGGTCAACGGCACGCTGGCGCGCAGCGGATCGGTGATCCTGGCGGCGCTGATCTCGTTCGGGGTCGGCACCGTGATCCTGCTCGGTATCTGGGCGACGCTCGATCGCACCTCTCCCGCCACGCTCAAGGAGGTGCCGTGGTGGGCATGGACCGGGGGCATCTATGGTGTGATCTTCGTCTCGACCTCCGCCTATGCCGCGCCGCGGCTGGGGCTCGCCTCGATGCTGACCATCGCGATCGCCGCTCAGCTGGCGGCGGCGCTGGTGATCGACCATTTCGGGCTGATCCGCCTTGCGCAGAATCCGGTGACGCCGATGAAGGCCTTTGGCGTGTTGCTGGTGCTCGTCGGAGTCGTGCTCGTCCGAAAGGGCTAGGTCACTTCTTCATCAGCTGGGCGATCAGTTCATAATAGGTGGCGAGATCGATCGCGGTGTCGAAGCTGGCGCCAAGGCGGCCGCCGAGCGACCAGCGGATTTCGGCGGCGACCACGCCGACCGCGGGCAGCGTCACCCGCATCCGGTCGCCTTCGGCAAAGGGCTTTTCGCAGCGGGCCATCAGGCCGTGGGGCGAGATGTTGACGATCAGCAATGTCACCGGCTGCGCGTCGGGACCAAAGGCGCGAGCGCGGTAGTGGACCTCGTCGCGCTCGACCAGGCGACGGTCATCCGCTGTCGCAGCGGCCGCGCTGGATGAGAATTGATACGTCACGCGTCCATGCCCGCGAGTTCCCCCAATGCCCTGGAAACCAAGGCTAGGCGGCGGGTGTAAACGTCCCGGCAATCGTCGTGGTTAGCGAAACCCTATCAGGCCTGAACGATCAGCCCGTGCTTCTTCTGGCCGTAGCTGATCTTGTCGCCCGGCTTGACAATCACATCGAGGCTGGAGACCTTTTCGCCGTTCAGGCGGATTGCGCCTTCCTCGATCTTGCGCTTCACCTCCTTGTTGGAGGCGGCGAAGCCGATCGCGGTATTGGCCTGGACGATGCCCATGCCTTCCGCCGGCACCGCCAGCGTCGGGAGGTCATCGCCCGACGTGCCTTCCTCGAACGTCTTGCGGGCGGTTTCGGCGGCGGCCTCCGCTGCCTCGCGACCGCGGCACATGGCGGTCGCTTCGGTGGCCAGGATCTTCTTTGCCTCGTTGATCTCGGCGCCCTCGAGCGCTTCGAGGTGGGCGATCTCGTCGAGCGGAAGGTCGGTGAACAGGCGCAGGAAGCGGCCGACATCGCGGTCGTCGGTGTTGCGCCAGAACTGCCAGTAATCGAACGCCGGGAGCTGATCCTCGTTCAGCCACACCGCGCCCGACATGGTCTTGCCCATCTTGCCGCCATCGGCGGTGGTGATGAGCGGGGTGGTGACGCCATAAACCTCGGTCCCGTCGACGCGGCGCGACAGCTCGATGCCGTTGACGATGTTGCCCCACTGATCGGAGCCGCCCATCTGCAGGCGGCATGCGGCGCGGCGCGACAGCTCCAGGAAGTCGTATCCCTGGAGGATCATGTAGTTGAACTCGAGAAACGAGAGCGACTGTTCGCGGTCGAGCCGCAGCTTGACGCTGTCGAAGCTGAGCATGCGGTTGACCGAGAAATGCCGGCCGATGTCGCGCAGGAACGGGATATATTCGAGCTTGTCGAGCCAGTCGGCATTGTCGACCATCACCGCGTCGGTCGGGCCGTCGCCAAAGGTCAGGAACTTCTCGAACACCGTCTTGATCGACGCGACATTGGCCTGGATGATCTCGTCGGTCATCAGCTTGCGCGCTTCGTCCTTGAAGCTCGGGTCGCCGATCTTGCCCGTGCCGCCGCCAATCAGGACGATCGGCTTGTGCCCGCTCTGCTGCATGCGGCGCAGCAGCATGATCTGGACGAGGCTGCCGACATGGAGCGACGGTGCGGTCGGATCGAAGCCGATATAGCCGGGCACGATCTCCTTGCTGGCCAGCGCATCGAGCGCGGCGGCGTCGGTGACCTGGTGGATGTATCCACGCTGGTCGAGCAGGCGAAGCAGATCGGACTTATATTCGGTCATGGTGCGGCGCGGTTAGCAGGGTTGGGCGCGGCGCGCCATGGGTTGGCGTGACGGGCGAGCGGAAGCAGGGCGCACGGCGAATTGCATCGTCACCGAGCCGAGTTGAATCCGGGGGGGCGGGAAAGCGATTCCATGGCGGGGACGGGCGATGCTAGGCCTGTATCATGTTTCCACTCGCCCATGCGCTTTCGCTCGCTCCGCATCCGGACACGCCACCCGGAACCGTAAGGTCCGTCGATGTCGAAATGTCGATGACCGACGCCGAGCGGGTGCTGCTGACCTTCTACATTGCGCCGGGCGAAGGGTTGGCCGTGCCGGATCCGGCATCGCCGGCCCGTACGGACGGGCTGTGGCAGCGAACCTGTTGCGAGCTGTTCCTGAAGCCGGGCGGCGGTGACGGCTATGTCGAGTTCAACCTGTCGCCCTCGGGTCAATGGGCGGCCTACGCGTTCGACGGTTATCGTGCGGGGATGCGCAACCTTGAGCTGCTGATCGAACCAGCCATCGAGCTGGAGCGGCAAGGCGAGAGCTTCGTGCTGGAAGCGGAGATCGATCTTGCGGCGATTCCGGCCGGGCGTGTGGCGGTCGGCCTTTCCGCGGTGATCGAAGAAGTCGATGGCACCAAATCCTATTGGGCCCTGCGTCACCCGGCCGGGAAACCTGATTTCCATCATCCCGATTGCTTTGCGCTCGAACTCGCGGCACCTGACGGCGCATGAACTTCGGTATCGACCGGCTGCTCGCCGACCCCGCGCTTCTCGACCAGCTCAAGGGCCGCCGCGTCGCGCTGCTCGCGCACCCCGCATCGGTGACGGCGGACCTGACCCACAGCCTCGACGCGCTGGTCGCGGCGGGGGTGAATGTCTCGGCGGTGTTCGGCCCGCAGCATGGCGTGCGCGGCGACCTGCAGGACAATATGATGGAGTCGCCGGATTATACCGATCCCACCTACGGGATGCCGGTGTTCAGTCTCTATGGCGAAGTGCGGCGGCCGACCGGCCAGTCGATGCACACGTTCGACATCGTCCTGATCGACCTGCAGGACCTGGGCTGCCGCATCTACACCTATGTGACGACGCTGCTCTACATGCTGGAAGCTGCGGCGGAGCATGGCAAGGAAGTGTGGGTACTCGACCGGCCGAACCCGGCGGGGCGGCCGATCGAGGGGCTGACCCTGCTGCCCGGCTGGGAAAGCTTCGTCGGGGCGGGGCCGATGCCGATGCGGCACGGCATGACCTTGGGCGAGATGGGCGCGTGGTTCATCGACCACTTCAAGCTCGGTCTGCCCTATCGTGTGATCGAGATGCAGGGCTGGGCGCCTGACGCAGCGCCGGGCTTTGGCTGGCCGCCCGAGCGGGTGTGGATCAACCCCAGCCCCAACGCCGCCAACGTCAACATGGCGCGCGCCTATGCCGGTACGGTGATGCTGGAGGGGACGACACTGTCGGAAGGGCGCGGCACGACGCGTGCGCTGGAATTGTTCGGCGCGCCGGATATCGACGCCAAGGCAGTGATCGCCGAGATGCGGCGGATCGCGCCCGAATGGCTGGCAGGATGCACGTTGCGTGACTTCTGGTTCCAGCCGACCTTTCACAAGCATGTCGGCGCGCTGTGCAGCGGCGTGTTCATCCATGCCGAGGGCGCCGGATACGACCACGACGCGTTCCGGCCCTGGCGGCTGCAGGCGCTGGGGTTCAAGGCGATCCGGTCGCTCTACCCGGACTATGCGCTGTGGCGCGACTTCCCGTACGAATATGAATTCGACAAGCTCGCGATCGACGTGATCAATGGCGGGCCGGGGCTGCGCGCATGGGTCGATGACGCGGGCGCAGCGCCTGGCGACCTCGACTCGGCGACGCGTGCGGACGAATCGGCATGGGAAGCGGTGCGGCGGCCCTTCCTTCGTTACTGACTTTGCCCTAACCGCAGGCATGATGTTAGCGGGGCTCATTTTCGCGACCGAGGACGCAGGCGACAAGCCCGGGACGCTGGCGGCGACGCTGCCGTTCGGGGGTATGACCCTGCTCGAGTATCAGGCGCGGCTGCTCGTCGGCGCCGGGGCGGGACAGATATTGGTCGCTGTGACGCGGGTGACCCCGGCACTGCTCGGCGCCGTCAGCCGCGCGGCGAAGCGCGGGGTTCCGGTCGATATCGTGCGCTCCGCCGCCGAGGCATCGACCAAGGCGCACCCGCTGGCGAGCGTCGTGGTCCTCGCCGACGGCCTGGTCACCACCGACGATGTCGTCGAGAAGATGGCGAATGAGGGCAAGGACGCGATCCTGGTAACTCAGGAGCCGGCGGCGTCGCTGGAGCGGGTCGATGCGCAGAATTGCTGGGCGGGTGTCGCGCGCATTCCGGCGCAGCGCATCGCCGACATCGCCGCATTCCCGCCCGACTATGATTTCCAGTCCACGCTCCTGCGCGCGATCGTGCAGGCCGGTGCCGAGCAGGTGGTGCTGCCGTCGAGCGCGGTGCGATCGGGCCACGGTGTCGAGCGCGACGGCGGGGCGCTCGCCTCGCGCAGCAACGCCGTCCTCGCGGCGCTGACCGAGCGGCGGACGAGTTGGGCCGACCGCCACGTCTTTACGCGGGTTGCGCGCCTGGTGCTGCCCAAGGTGGTCGAGAAGGCGGTGCCCGGATGGGTACTGACGGCAGGCGGCCTGGTGCTGGGCGCCGGCGCAGCGGCGCTGGTCGGCCTTGGCTGGCCATGGGGTGCCGCGGTGGCGTTGCCGGGCGTGGCAGCGCTGGCGACCGGGGCGGCGCTGTCGGCGCTTCGCGGCGAGGAGAAGCGCGCCGCGACGCAGGAACATCTGATCGGTGTGATTGCCGCGGTGGTGATCCTGGCGCTGGGTTTCAACGAAATGCGCGTGGATGCGACGCTCGACGGGCCGATCCTTGCACTGGCCGGCATCGCCGCGGCGCTGATCGGCGAGCGGACACAGGCACGGGTCAAGCGCTGGTGGGGCAGCCCGGCGGGATATCTGTTGCTGGTTGCCCCCTTTGCGATCGCGGACCGGGCAAGCTGGGGACTGGCGCTGGTTACGGTCTATGCGTTCGTGACGCTTGCTGCAGCGGTTGAGAGTCGGCGCGAAAAGCCTTAGCTCTGTCTTAACCGCAGTTCCTCTAAGATCGGGCCATGTCCAAGCCGATTGGCGACATGCGTAAGGGTGCCCATGACGGTGCACAGGTGTTGCTCGCGCGTACCGCGGCAGCGGATGGCGCCGCGCATCGTGCGTTGACTGCGTCGATTGCGGACTTCGCGCTCTCCGATGACGACCGGCTCGACGAGCGGACGCGCGACGCCCTGGCGCGGCTGTTGCGCGCGCTGGTCGCGACGATCGAAGCCGAAGTGAGCGGCCACGCCGTGCGGCTGCTGCGCGCGCAGGGCGAGGGGGCTCTGGCCGATATGCTGGCAGCGCAAGGCGGCATTGCCGATACGCTCCATGCGTCGGGGCTGCTGCGCGATCCGGCGCTGATGGGCGAGTTGATCGCACGCGTGCGCCAGGATCTGCTGGCGGACGGGATGGCGGCGCAGGCACAGGATGAACCCGAGCGCGCCAGCCTGCTCAACCGGCTGGCGCAGCATCCCGACCGGCTGCTCGCACAGGGTGCGGCGGCGGTATTGGTGAGCGAAAGCCGCCGGCGCAGCGTGCCCGAGAATGGGCCGCTGGCGCAGACCGACCTGCCGTCGGAATTGCATCATCGGCTGGTCTGGCAGGTCACAGCGGCGCTGCGGAACGGGGTGACGGGGACTGCGCCAACGCTCGACCGCGCGCTGGCCGAATCCGCATTGCGCAGCCTTGCCGCGCATGACGAGGGCGATCGGCTTGAGGCAGCGGCAATGCGGCTGGCCGCGGCGATCGATGCGCGGCCCGGCGAACTTCCCGAATTGCTGGCCGAATCGCTGGGCGACCGGCGCGTGGCGCTGTTCGCGGCGCTGCTGGCGCATGCGCTGCGAATCGATTTCGATGGCGCGCGGGCGATGACCTTCGATGCCGCGAGCGGCCGGCTGTGGGTGGCACTGCGGGCGCTCGATTTCGACCGGGCGGCGGTGGCGCGGCTCGGCGTGGCGCTGAGCGAGGCCGACCCGCGCCGCAATGTCGAGGCATTCGCCGACCAGCTCGACGCGATTATGGCGATCGGCGTGGAGGATGCCCGCGAAGCGATCGCGTCGCTGAGCCTGCCGGCCGATTATCGCGCCGCGTTGCTGGCGCTGAGAGGGGCGGCGCGATGAACGCGATGGAACCCAATCTGCCGATATCGATGGGACGGATCGGCCCCGACGGGCGGCTGGTTCATGCCGAGGCGCGGCTGGCCGACCTCAACGCGCGTGCCGGAGGCAAGGTGGGGGCGCCGCTGGCGGTGCCGCCGATCGCGTCGATCGTGCGGCTGGCGCAGCGGCTGGGAATTGCGGTGTCGCGTGGGGTGGTTGCTGCGGATGGCGAAGACGATCTCGACCTGTGGGTGCGCGCCGAGCCCGACCGTGAGGGTGTTCGGCTTGAGGTGAGCGGCTGGCGTCCGCGCGCGGCATGGCAAGCGCCCGAGGGCGACGCGCTGCGCGAGAATGATTTCCTTCACGCCGAGGCCGATTGGGTGTGGGAGACCGACGCGGCGATGCGGATCACGCACCTGGCCGCCGAGGCGGGGATCGAACATGGCTTCGATGCTGCGGCGATGCTGGGGCAGCCGCTGACCCTGCTGTTCGCGCTTGAGGCCGATGACGAGGGCGCGCTGCCGATCCTGACCGCCGCTGCCGAGCAGACGCGGTTCGAGGGACAGGTCGCAGAACTGCGCGGTACCGGGCAACGCGTCCGTATTTCGGCGAGCCCGCGGATCGATGCGCTGGGACGGTTTGCCGGGTTCAGCGGCGCGGCGATGATGGTCGATCCGGTCGAGGAGGCTGCTGCAGCGCAGGTCGCGGCGGACCCGGAGTTCACCGCCGAATTCGGCCAGCGACTGGAACGGGCGCTGCGCGCGCCGCTATCGCGGATCATCGCCAATGCCGACAGCATCAGCGCGCGGGTCGATGGGCCGTTGCGCGACGACTATGCGGATTATGCGACCGACATCTCCAATGCGGGACGGCATCTGTTGTCGCTGGTCGAGGATCTGGCCGATCTGAGCGCGATCGAGCGTGACGACTTCACCGTCGAGATCGAGCCGATCGACCTGGCCGATATCGCCCGCCGCGCGGCGGGGCTGCTGGCGGTGCGTGCGAGCGAGGCCGATGTCCGGATCGAGAAGCCCCGCGCCGATGCCGAGATGCCGGTGACGGGCGAGTTTCGTCGCGTGCTTCAGATCATGGTCAATCTGATCGGCAATGCGGTGCGCTATTCGCCGCCGGGCGGGTCGGTCTGGGTCCAGATCGAGCGCGAGGGCGCGCTGGGCTGCGTGATCGTCGCCGATCAGGGCAAGGGCATTGCGGTCGAGGATCAGGCGAAGATCTTCGAGAAGTTCGGCCGGGTTGATCCCGGCGAGCCGGGCGGCAGCGGGCTGGGCCTTTATATTGCGCGCCGGCTGGCGCGGGCGATGGGCGGGGATATCCTGATCGACAGTGCCCCCGACGAGGGCGCGCGCTTCGTACTGACGCTGCCGAGCCGCGAGGCGTGATCGCGCGCCGAGGGGTGTTGGGCGGTGGACTCGCCTGCGTCGCGGCACCGCTGTGGGCGCGCGAGCCCGATCGCGACATCAGCCATGCGCAGGATTTCGACGAGATGTGGCGCACGCTGGCCGAGCGCTATTGTTTCTTCGGCGAGAAGGCGACCGATTGGGCGAAGGTGCGCAGCGTCTATCGCCCGCAGGCGATCGCGGCGACATCGCGAGACTCGCTCGCGCATGTGTTGAAGCGCGCGCTCGCGGAACTCTATGACCCGCACACGACGGTACGCAACGGCCCCGACGGGATTGCGCGGACGCCGCCGTTCGACCTCATGGTCGCGCGGGCGTCGGGTGGGATCGGCGTGACTGCCGTGCAGGCGGATTCGGCGGCTGCGGATGCGGGGATCGTCATCGGTGACGTGCTGACCGCGATCGACGGCGTGCCGGTCGAGACGGCGATCCAGGCCGCCGCGCTGCGGTGCCTCAAGCGGTCCGATCCGGCGGCCGATGCCTTTGTCATCGGTAGCGTCGCCGCGGGGAGGCGGGGGATGCCGCGCCGCTTTGCGGTCCGGTCCGGCGATGCGCCCGTGCGGGACGTCGTGCTGCCGCTCAAGCAGCGGGCTGACCTGCCCAATGTCACGCATCGACGTCTGGCGGACGGGATCGGCCTGATCGCGATCCGCAGCTTTGCCGACGATGCGGTGGTCGCGGCGTTCGACGCGGCGCTGAAGGAGTTTCGCGACGCCCCGGCGCTGCTGATCGATGTGCGCGGCAATGGCGGCGGGGACACTGCGGTCGCGCGGCCGATCATGGGCCGCTTCATCATGGAGCGGGCGCCCTATGCCTATATGCGGCGGCGTGCAGGTACCGGCCTGAGCCAGCGCTGGACCGAGTATGTCGAGCCGCGTGGGCCGTTCACCTGGACCAGACCGGTGATCGTGCTGTGCGATCACTGGAGCGCCAGCATGGCCGAAGGCTTCCCGATGGGAATGCGCGGCCTCGGCCGGGCGAGGATCGTCGGCGCGCCGATGATGGGGCTGGGCGCGGCGGTGTTTCAGCTTCGGCTCGACCGCAGCGGGATCGATCTGCAATATTCGGCGGAGCCGGTCTATGACGTACAGGATCGACCGCGCTGGACAATGCGACCCGATGTCCCTGTCGCCGACGGCGCCGATATCCTGGCGGCGGGCATCGTCGAAGCAAAGCGTCGGATGGCGCAAGGCTGACGCAGCAGCTATTCTGCGATCCATGAGCAAGGGAAGCGAGACGATCGAGGCGCTGCGCGAATGGGGGCTGACCCTGCCCGGTGCACATCTCAAATCGCCATGGCCGGGCCATGCGGACCTGGCGGTCAACGACAAGACCTTTGCCTATCTGTCGACCGACGACGCGTTCCAGATGTCGGCGAAGCTGCGCTACACCAGCGAGGTCGCGCTTGAGCTGCCCTATGCCGCCCCGACCGCCTATGGGCTGGGCAAGAGCGGCTGGGTAACCTTCACGCCCGGCGACGATGCCATCCCCGATCTCGCTCAGCTCAAGGACTGGATCGAGGAAAGCTATCGCGCGCAGGCGCCGAAGAAGCGGGTCAGTGAACTGGATGCGCGGGGCTGAGCGCGCCCACCAGCATCCACACCGCCATCGCGATCATCATCAGATTCTCGGTCAGCGAGACGAAGCCGAGCGGCACGTTGCTGTCGCCGCCCATGCACGCGCATTTGAGCTCGCGCTTCTCGATATAGACCGCCTTGAACACCGATGCCGCGCCGATGCCGCCGATGAACAGCGCGATCGGGATGGAGAGCCAGTGAAATGCGTTGGCGACCATCAGCACGCCGGCCGCGCCTTCGGCAAAGGGGTAGATATAGCCATAGGGCACCCAGCGCTTGGCGAGCAGGTCGTAGTTGAGGAACATGGTCGAGAAATTCTCGATATCGCGCAGCTTGAGCAGCGCGAGCACGATCATGCTGAAGCCGATGAACCATTCGCCCGCCTGGACCGTGAAAGGCGATCCGAACGCGGCGTTGCTGGCGGCGAGCGCCATCAGCGCGGTCATCGCGAACAGGGCGATGACGGGAGTATAGCTGGTCGCACCCTTGACCGGCACTTTCAGGCCGAAGAAGCGGCGCAGATCGTCATAGCCGCCGATGCGCTTGCCGCCGATGAAGGTCTGAGGTGTGGTCTCGACGCCATGCTCGGCCTTGAACGCGTCGGTCTCCTCACGCGTGCGCAGCCAATGGTCGTGGACACCATAGCCCCGGCGTTCGAGCAGCGACTTCGCCTTGAGGCCATAGGGGCAGGTATGGCCAGGCATCACCATGCGATACAGGTTGGCGATGGGACGGGATGACATGAAAGGGCTCCTTGCGACTCTACGAACCCCGCCTAGATAGGCTCCGTACTATAGTACGGAGTCAAGGGGTGTCTGACATGATGATAGGTACGCTGGCAAAGGCAGGGGGCGTGGGGGTGGAAACGGTGCGCTATTACCAGCGGCGCGGCCTGCTTGCCGAACCAGCGCGCGCCGGGGGTGTGCGGCGCTATGACGCGCAGGATGCGCGGCGGCTGCGCTTCATCCGTTCGGCGCAGGACGCGGGATTCACGCTGGCGGAGATCGGCGAGTTGCTGGCGCTGGACGCAGGCGAGGACCGGGCGCGCGCGCGCGAGCTGGCGCGGGCGAGGATCGCAGCGATCGACGTACAGGTGGCGAAGCTGACCGCCGCGCGTGCGGCGCTGGAAGGACTGGCGGAGCGCTGTGCGGCGGGGGAGGGGCATGGTTGTCCGATCCTGGGTGCGTTCGAGACGCGCTAGACCGGCCCTGAGGCATG
>CAYOXO010000122.1:0-13223 GCA_964407945.1 uncultured Stakelama sp. | reverse complement strand
ATTGGTCTGGTTTCCCCACGAGGGGGACGACATCCTGCAAGAGAAACGCCTCGCCGCGTGCAACCTTGGCCAGTTCCTGGGTAAGGGCGCGCGCTTCGCCCGCGAAGACGAGCGGCGGGAAGCTCGAAAGTTGCGTCGTTGCGGCATCGAGCGCGGCAGTGTCGGGGTAAATTGGAAGCTGGCGTGCTTCGGCCGATTTCCAGCTGTCGGGGGTCCATCCCATGGCCTGCTCCAGGTTGCGGACATGGACGTACCAGTCCTGATGATGCGCGATGCCGTTGGCGGCGATCTGATTGAGCACGGCCGGAGACGCGCGCTTGCCATCTTCCTCCCAGCCCTGAACGGTGGAGCCGGGCGTGTCGAACCACGCGCCGAACGCGGCGCGGGAGAGGGAGCGTTCCTCGCGGAAGCGGCGGATCTTTGAACCAGCTAGAGTCGTCATGATGGGAGCGCATTACCCTTGGCGGGTAAATGAAGGCAAGGGCAAAATTCACCCCTGCGGGGTAAACGCAAATTGAGGGGCCGGATTGGTTCAGCCCGCCTTAATGCGGCCGCGGGCGATACCTATATCAGCACGGCCGGAAGCCGGCGGGTGAAGGAAGGTGCGTAGTGATCCGATTGCTGATGCTGGCGGCGATTGCCGCGACCCCGGTGCTCGCGCAGGAGGCCGAGGATGACAACGCGCCGCCGCAGCGCGTGCGCAGCGTGCTGCTCTATGGCGAAGACCAATGCCCCAAGGCCGAGAGTGAGGACGAGGTCGTCATCTGCTCCAAGGTCGGGGAATCGCCCTATCGCATTCCAAAATCGCTGCGGAAAAGCGAACCCAGCCCGGGAGGCACGAGCTGGACCCGCCGCGCCGAACTGGTCGATGAAGTGAATCGCGTGACGCTGCCGGGCAGCTGTTCACCGATCGGCAGTTTTGGTCACAGCGGTTGTACGATGCAGATGCTGCAGCAATGGCGAGCCGAGCGGACCGCAAAAAAGGCCGAGGAAGCGGCGATCCCCGGCGGGGAAAAATAGACCTTATTGGCCGAAGCCGGGCTCTGACGCGCGCGCGATGGCCTCGCGTGCGGCGGCGAACAGGGCGCCGGCCTTCGCTTCGCATTCGCGCTGCTCATAGGCGGCGTCGCTGTCTGCGACGATCCCCGCGCCCGCAGTGACGTGCATCGTACCGTCCTTCACGATCGCGGTGCGCAGGACGATGCAGCTGTCCATCGAGCCATCGGGTGAGAAATAGCCGACGCCGCCGGCGTAAGGGCCGCGCTGTTCCTGCTCGAGTTCGGCGATGATCTCGCACGCACGCACCTTGGGCGCACCACTGACGGTGCCGGCGGGAAAGCCCGCGAACAGCGCGTCGAGCGCGTCGGCGTCGGGGCGCAGCTTGCCGACCACGTTGGACACGATGTGCATGACGTGGCTGTAGAATTCGACGGTGTAGCTGTCGGTGACCTTGACCGTCCCGGCTTCGGCCACGCGGCCGGTGTCGTTGCGGCCGAGGTCGAGCAACATCAGATGCTCGGCGCGCTCCTTGGGGTCGGCGAGCAGGCTGGTGCGATTGGCCTCATCTTCCTCGCGCGACTTTCCACGCGGACGCGTGCCGGCGATCGGACGGATGGTAACCTCGTCATCGCGGACGCGGACCAGGATTTCGGGGCTCGAACCGGTGAGGGCAAAGCCGGGGAGGTCGAGGAAATAGAGGAAGGGTGAGGGGTTCACCCGGCGCAGCGCGCGATACAGTTCGATCGGGGGCAGCGCGAAAGGCGCGGTGAAGCGCTGGGCGAGCACCACCTGGAAGATGTCGCCCGCTGTGATGTAGTCCTTCGCGCGCCTGACCATCGCGGCATAGTCGCCCTCGGCCAGTGTCGGCTGCGCCACGACATCGGCGGCGTCGGCCGCGACCTTGGGCGGGAGCGGGGCCGAAGCGAGGCGCGCTGCGGTCGCGTCGATCCGGTCGGCGGCGGCGGAGAGCTGTGCCTCCGGGTCGCGATCCGCATCGGGCCAGACCGGGGCAACGAGGAACAGCGAGTCCGCGAGCCGATCGAAGATCAGGATCACCGTCGGCCGCACGAAAATCATGTCGGGCAGGCCCAGCGGATCGCTGGCGGCGCGGGGGAGCTTCTCGACCAGCCCGATCGTCTCGTAGCCGAAATAGCCGACGAGACAGGCGAGTGCGCGGGGCAGCTCCGCCGGGACGTCCATGCGACAGCTCTGGACGAGTGCGCGGAACGCCTCGAGCGTCGGCTGACCGGCTGGGGCGAAGGCGGCGCGATCGGTGAGCCAGTGCGGGTTGATTTCCGCCTGTTGACCATGGGCGCGGAAGACGAGGTCCGGGGCGAGGCCGATCAGGCTGTGGCGGCCGCGGACTTCGCCGCCCTCGACCGATTCCAGCAGGAAATCTCCACGACCCGGCTCGATCAGCTTGAGCGCCGCGGCGACCGGCGTGTCCGTATCCGCCAGCTGCCGCCGCCAGACCAGCGCGGGCCGCCCTTCGCCAAACGCCGTGCGTGCGGCCTCTAGGCCCTCTACTCCCGACCCCATGGCAATCAGTTGCCGCCCTGGCCGCCGAGCTGCGCCTTGAGCTTGGCGATCGCCGCGTCGTCGCGCTTCACGCCGACCGACTTGCGGGCGGCAGCGACGAACTGCTCAAGATACTCGGCGCCGACGACCTGGGTCAGGCCGTTGCGGGTCTGCGCAACCAGTTCCTTGTTGCTGCTGGCGTCGCCGGGCTGGATCTCGTCGAGCCAGACCACCCAATAGCCGCCGCCATTGGGCGCTTCAGTCATCTTGGCCTTCTTGGCGGCGATGGTGAACATCAGGCGCACCGGCGGCGGCACCTGCATCCCGGACTGGGCAAGCTGACCACGCACCGCATCGAGCGGCTGAGGCGCGGGCACCGGGAGGCCGGTCTTCTTGATCGCATCGGCGATCGGCGTGCCCTTGTTGATGTCGGCGAGGACTGCAATCGCAGCCTTGCGTGCGGCCTGAAGCTGACGGTCGCGGATGAACCCGGCGGAGACAGCCTCACGGATATCGGCAAGCGGACGCGGCGCGGCGGCAATGACGCGATCGGGCTTGATCAGCGCAAAGCTGCCGTCCTGACCGAGCGGGATCAGCTGCGCGTCGTCATTGACCTCCATCGCGAAGGCGGCCTGGGCGATCTGTGCCATCACCGGATCGGGCTGGGTCGGGGTCGTCGCCTCGGCGGCCTCCTGCGTACGGCCGTCGCCGAACACCGGCTGGCTGACCTCGGCCTTGAGCTTGGCGTCGGCGACCGCTTCGTCGAACGTGGCGTTGCCGACGATCGCGGTGTCGATCTGGTTGCGCAGATTGGACAGCGCTTCGACTTCCTTGCGCTGGGTGACTGCGGTGGCGATCTCGGCGCGGACCTGATCGAGGGTCTTGGCCGGAATCTGCTCGATCTTCTCGACGCGGACGATGTGCCAGCCGAGCGGCGAGCGCAGCGGGCCGACCACGCCGCCCTGCGCCGCGGCAAAGGCGGCATCGGCGATCTGCGGGCTGCTGGCGCGGGCGAAGCTTTCCTTCTGCGCATCGGCGATGGTCGAAGGCTGGAGGCCCGCGCCCTGCGCCGCAGCGGCGATCGCCTCGCCACCCTTGACCTTCGAGGCGAGCGCATTGGCGGCGTTCTGATCCGCGACGATCACCTGCGCCAGCGTACGCTTGGTGCTGGCAGCGTATTTCGCGGCATCCTGCTTGTAGGCGGCGGCGATTTCCGCCTCGGTCGCCTTGGCGCTCTCAACGAACTGATCGGGACGGACCACCGCATAGCGGATCACGCGGCGTTCGGGCAGCGTGTAGCGGGCGCGGTTGCGGTTGTAGAAGGCGGTCAGCTCGGCATCGGTGGGCGGGGCGCCCGCAGCGATGGCGGTAACCGGGATATAGCCCACCGAACCCTTGCGGCGCTCAAGCAGCTGCGAGGCATAGGGCAGGGCGAGCTGATTCGAGACATAGGTCGCGCCGCGCGTCACGCCGACGGTCGGGCCGGCGACCCAGCGCGCGAGCGTGCCCTGGCGGATATCGGCGCGAACCTGATCCGCGGTCAGCCGCTGCTGCTGCAGGAACTGGTCGAATGCGCGCTGGCTGAACTTGCCCGTCACCGGATCGGCAAAGGTGGGGGCGCCGGCGATCTCACCATCGATCGCCGCCTTCGACACCTCCATGCCGTGCTCGCTGCCATATTCCTCGAGCACCATGCGGTTGACGATATCGTCGAGCACCTGATCGAAGCCGCCCATCGCCACGAACTGGGTCATGTCGAGCGCCGGCTGCTCCTGACGGGCGCGGTCCAGCGCGTCCTTGAGTCGGTCCTGCAACTCGCGCTCAGTCACCTTGCGATTGCCGACCTGAACCAGCGCACCCGACGGGCGGCCGCCACCACCGCCGAGGTTGGTGATGTCGCCCAGCGCGAAGGCGACGGCGATCACGACGAGCAGCAGCAGGGCGATGATCTTGCCGACGGTCGAGAAGAGGGCGCGGCGGAGAAAGGTGAGCATGGATACCCGTTCGATGGGAGAGGTTGAAGGGTGCTTTAGGGGGGTGATGCGCCGCCATCAAGCTTGAGTGCACAAGGGAGTACGCGTACGGGCCTGTCCGAAATCGGACAATAACGGAAAATCGAGGAGCACGGGATGCGGCGCAAGCTGGTGGCGGGGAACTGGAAGATGCACGGCCTGATCGCGGCGCTGCCCGAGATCGAGGCGATCGCGCAGGCCGCGGCGGTGACGCCGGGCGTCGATGTGGCGCTGTGCGTGCCGGCAACCTTGATCGCGCCGGCAGTGACGGTCGCCGCGACGATGCCGATCGGCGGGCAGGATTGCCACGCGGCGGACCAGGGCGCGCATACCGGCTGCATCTCTGCCCCGATGCTGCTGGGCGCGGGCGCGGCGCTAACCATCGTCGGCCATAGCGAGCGGCGCGCCGACCAGGGCGAGACCGATGCCGACGTCAAGGGCAAGGCCGAGGCGGCGCACCGCCATGGCCTGAAGGCGATCCTGTGCGTCGGCGAGACGCTGGCACAGCGCGACGCGGGGCAGGCCGAGGCGGTGGTGACCGCGCAGCTCGCCGGATCGATGCCCGAGGGCGCGGCGGCGGACTGGCTGTCGATCGCGTACGAGCCGGTCTGGGCGATCGGCACCGGACGGACCCCGACCGAGGCCGATGTCGCGGCGATGCACGGGGCGGTGCGCGCGAAGCTGGCCGAGCTGCTGGGCGCAGAGACCGCGGCGGCGATGCGGGTGCTGTATGGCGGATCGGTCAACGGCGCCAACGCCGCATCGCTGCTGGGCTGCCCGGACGTGGACGGCGCGCTGGTCGGCGGGGCGAGCCTGACCGCCGAGAAGTTCGTGCCGATCATCGAGGCGGCGGCGGGGCTGTAAACCGGTCGCCGCCGGATGACACGCGGTTGACGTAGTTGACACGAAAGGCCGTGTTTTTTCGGCGCGCCTCTGGGGGAGGTCGCGGTTTTGCGCCGATAACGCGCCGCCTGCGCGCCACATAGGCGCCAGCGGCGCGCCGGGTACGCGCCACCGACGCGCCGGTTTGGCGACAGGTGCGCGCCGCTTCCGGACGCCGACGCGCCGGTCATGCGCCGCGAAGTTGACAGGTGGGGTGTTGGGGGCTGCGATGTGGCGCATGTCGGGTCCCGTCGGTCAGGGGACCCTTTCGATATGCCCGGACGGCGCCTGTAGGAAAGTGGTTTCTGCCGCGGTTCAGGCCGGGCGCGGCTGATCGGTTTCGCGCAGCAGCCAGGCGCGGGCATGGGCCTCGTCCTTGCGCTCGTAGACGTCGTAATGGAGGCCGGGGATCAGCGCGCTTTCGATCCGGCTGGCGGTGCGCACCCACTCCGCATCGGCCACGATCGCGACGCGATCGATCGCGCGGATCAGGCGGATGATGACGGGAAGGTGCTTCAGCTCCTCGGCGACCGCGGACAGCGCGACCGAGGGCGAACCGCGGACATCGGCGAGGATGTCGAGCTGCGGCGTGGTGTCGAGGAGGGTTTCGATCCGGGCGAGCGCGGGCGCGACGTCGGCGGCGGTGAAATGGCCGGACGCGACGATGGCGATGGCGCGGGGAGAGAGGGGGGTGAAGGTTAGCATGTGAGTGAAACACATCGACCGGCACTTTGTGCCCATCTTCTGTCCTAGCCGTAACATCACATTTTGTTGACCTAGTGATGCTAACTCATCATTCACCGCATGCCATGTCGATTCATCGTTCAATCTCCTCTGTTGACGTGAATGGCGGCTTCTACACCGTCCGCGAAGCCGCGCGGCTGTTGGGCATGGAAAACGGGAATAAGATTGCTCGCTGGCTGGCGCCGCCAGCGGGTAAAGCCGCACCCGTTGTCGTGAGGGACTACCAACGGATCGGTACCCATAACGAAGTCAGCTTTTTGGACTTGGTAGAGTTGCGGTTTGTTCTGCATTTTCGCCGTATCCAGATAAGTCTGCAATCTCTTCGGGTTGCTGCAAAAAATGCGCGCGAGGAACTTAACTGCTCGCATCCATTCGCCACCAGCAGCGTAAAATTCCAAACGGATCGCCGTCAGATATTCCTCGATACCGCTCGGGAGACTGGTGATCACGTATTACTCAATTTGATGACGAAGCAGGTCGCAATCTATGATGTGATCGAACGGTCATTCGCGCGAGATTTGGAGTTTGATGTTGACGGGCTTGCGCGTCTCTGGCGGCCTGCTCCAGCAGAAGCTCCAAACGTGATGGTTGCGCCCGTTTATGCTTTTGGTAAGCCGGTAATTTCAGCAAGACGTGTACCTACACGAGCTATATTTGATAGTTGGCTCGCCAATGAGCATGAGAATGATGCGGTTGCCGAGTGGTTCGAGATTGAACCGGCAGAGGTAGAGGAGGCGATCCGGTTCGAGCTCCGTCCACTCCACTGAGAATTTGCGCGGATGAGAATGTTTCTCCCGTGCTTTCGGAGCTGCTTCGAAAGCACTTAGTTTCGCGTAGCTTTATCTTGGATACCGTCGACGATCATCAAGCTCGATCCATCGATGATGTGATATGGGTGAAGAAATTTGCGGACGCCGATGGTTTCGCAGTTCTCGGCGCTGATGGAGCCATGACGACCAGACCGCATGAGGTGGTCGCTATAAACGAAACCGGTCTCAAGCTAGTTCTTCTGGATCAACGCTGGGCCCGTGCAAAAAAGCACATGCAGATCGCTCACTTGTTCTTTTGGTGGCCTCGCATTGAGGCCGTCCTTCAATCGGACGTGAAGCAAAAATGTTTTCGGGTGCCTTGGAGCTGGTCTGACGCAGAAGATGCGATCAAGCCGTTTTCGTTGGACTTGCAGCGGGCCTATAAACAATTGAAAAAGAATAAATAGTTATCCCACCGACACAAAACTATCCATCACCCGCTTCCGCCCGGCCTGTTCGAACTCGATCTCGAGCTTGTTGCCTTCGATCTCGACGATTTCGCCGTAGCCGAACTTCTGGTGGAAGACGCGCATGCCGAGCGACAGGTCGTCGCGGCCCTTGTTGCCGAGGCTGACGGCGCTGGCGCGGCTTTCGACGACGCGCTTGGGGGCGGTGGTGAAGGTGGAGCTGGGGGCGGCGGCGCGTTGCCAGCCGGGGCCTCGGCCGGTGCCGCGGCCGACATGGGCGAAGGGGTCGCTATGCTCGCTCCAGTTGGCGCGCCACAGGCTGGCGCCGCCGGACATGGTCGATTCCTCCTCGACATGGTCCTTGGGCAGTTCGCCGACGAAGCGGCTGGGAATGCTGCTGGTCCACTGGCCGTAGATGCGGCGGTTGGCGGCGTGGAGGATGGTGGCGAGGCGGCGGGCGCGGGTGATCGCGACATAGGCGAGGCGGCGTTCCTCCTCCAATGAGGCGAGGCCGCCTTCGTCGAGCGCGCGCTGCGACGGGAAGATGCCTTCCTCCCACCCCGCGAGGAACACGGTGTCGAACTCAAGCCCCTTGGCGGCGTGGATGGTCATGATCGTGACCTTGGGCTCGTCGGCGGACGCGTCATTGTCCATGACGAGGCTGACATGCTCGAGGAAGGCGCCGAGGGTTTCGTATTCCTCCATCGCGCGGACGAGTTCGGAGAGGTTCTCGAGCCGGCCGGCGGCTTCGGCAGTGCGGTCCGCCTGCCACATCGCAGTGTAGCCGCTTTCGTCGAGGATGATCTGGGCGAGCTCGGTATGGGGGAGACCACCGATGCGGGTGTCCGCCGCGTCGATCACGGCGCCCTCTTCGGGGGCGGAGCTGGCGTACATGTCGCGCCAGCGGGCGACGTCGCCGACGAAATTGCCGAGCGCGCGGCGGGCCTGGGGCGTCAGCTCGTCGGTGTCGAGGATGCGCGCGGCGGCGAGGAGCAGGGGAATGCCCTCGGCGCGGGCGAGCTGGTGGATCTTGGCGATCGCCTTGTCGCCGAGGCCGCGCTTGGGGACGTTGACGATGCGTTCGAAGGCGAGGTCATCGGCGCCCTGGTGGACGATGCGGAGATAGGCGAGCGCGTCGCGGATCTCGGCCCGCTCGTAGAAGCGGAAGCCGCCGACGATGCGATAGGGCAGGCCGGTGGCGATGAAGCGGTCCTCGAATTCGCGCGTCTGGTGCTGGGCGCGGACGAGGATGGCGAATTCGTCGAGGCTCTTTCCGTCGCGGCGCTGGGCGCCCTCGATCTCCTCACCGACGCGGCGGGCCTCTTCAGGGCCGTCCCACACGCCGACGACGCGGACCTTCTCGCCCGCGTCCTTCTCGGTCCACAATTCCTTGCCGAGGCGGCCGCCGTTGTTGGCGATGACGCCCGAGGCGGCGGCGAGGATGTGGGGGGTGGAGCGGTAATTCTGTTCGAGGCGGATCACCTTGGCGCCGGGAAAATCCTTCTCGAACTTCAGGATATTCTCGACCTGAGCGCCGCGCCACGAATAGATCGACTGATCGTCGTCGCCGACGCAGCAGATGTTCTTGCGTTCCTGCGCGAGCAGGCGGAGCCAGAGATACTGGACGCTGTTGGTGTCCTGATACTCGTCGACCATGATGTAGCGGAAGCGCTGCTGGTATTGCTGGAGCACGTCGCGGTTGGTCTTGAGGATCGTCAGCATGTGCAGCAGCAGGTCGCCGAAGTCGCAGGCGCTGAGCGTGCGCAGCCGGTCCTGATACTGCGCGTAGAGCGACTGGCCGCGACCGTTGGCGAACTGCTCGGACTCGCCGGCGTCGAGGTCCTTGGGCGTCAGGCCCTTGTTCTTCCACCCGTCGATCAGGCCGGCAAGCTGGCGTGCGGGCCAGCGTTTCTCGTCCAGATCGTTGGCGGTGATGAGCTGTTTGATCAGGCGCAGCTGATCGTCGGTGTCGAGGATGGTGAAGTTGTTCTGCAGTCCGACCAGCTCGGCATGGCGGCGCAGCATCTTGGCGCCGATCGCGTGGAAGGTGCCGAGCCAGGGCATCCCTTCGACCGCGTCGCCGACGAGGCCGCGGACGCGCTCGCGCATCTCGCGCGCGGCCTTGTTGGTGAAGGTGACGCTGAGGATCTCCGACGGATAGGCGCGGCGAGTCCAGAGGAGATGGGCGAGGCGCGCGGTGAGCGCGGCGGTCTTGCCCGTGCCGGCACCGGCAAGGACGAGGACGGGGCCGTCGAGCGTGAGCACGGCTTCGCGCTGCGGCGCGTTGAGGCCGCGCAGATAGGGGGGATCGTCGGGGGAGGCTACAGGTACGGACATCGGTGAACAGGTAGGGAACGCGGCGAGTCGGGGCAAGTTGGATTGCGCGCCGCCGCAGCTTGGGGCAGGAGGGCGGCATGTGGGAAAAGATCAAGGGCCGCTTCAATGCGCGGCGTCTGTTGCTGATCGCGGCGCTGGCCGGGGTGGCGCTGTATGTCGGCTGGCGTTCGGGCGGGTTTGACGGCCAGCCGGACGAGAAGCCGTGTGTGGCGGGCCGCAACGAGATCAAGGATGACAATGGCAAGGTGGTGCAGGTGACGCGCACGACCTGTATCGACGAGAAGAAGTGACGGCGCGCAGACGCCGCACGATGGAGGAGTGATGGATGGACGCTGACCGGGCACGGCAACGCCGCGCGCTATGGGCGAGCTTTGTGGGGACGGGAATCGAGTTCTACGATTTCTATATCTACGCGACCGCCGCAAGCCTGGTCTTCGGACAGATATTCTTCCCCAAGGGCGACCCCGGCGTGACGCAGATGGCGGCGTTCGCGACGCTGGCGGTGGCGTTCTTTGCGCGGCCGGTGGGGGCCGCGGTGTTCGGCCATTATGGCGACCGGATCGGGCGCAAGACCACGCTGGTCGCATCGCTGCTGACGATGGGCGTTTCGACGACGTTGGTCGCGTTCCTGCCGACCTATGAGATGGCCGGATGGGTCGCGCCCTTTGCCCTGTGCGTCCTGCGTTTCGGCCAGGGCTTCGGTCTCGGCGGCGAATGGGGTGGCGCGGCGCTGCTGGCGGTGGAGAATGCTCCGCCGGGCTGGCGGGCGCGGTTCGGCAGCGCGCCGCAGATGGGCGCGCCGGCAGGGTTCATCGCCGCCAACGGGCTGTTCCTGATCCTGTGCATGGTCATGACGCCGGAGCAGTTCGCCGACTGGGGCTGGCGCATTCCGTTCCTGCTTTCGGCGGCGCTGGTGGCCGTGGGGCTGTGGGTACGGCTGAAGCTGGGCGAGACGCCCGAGTTCAAGGCGAGCCTGGCCGAGGCGCCACCGCCCAAGGTACCGCTGGGCGAGGTGGTGACGCGGCACGGCGGCGCGCTGCTGGGCGGGACGATCGGCGCGGTGGCGTGCTTCGCGACCTACTATATCGCGACCGCATTCCTGCTGGGCTGGGGGACCAAGTCGCTGGGCTATGCGCTGGAGGATTTCCTGAGCGTACAGTTGGTGGCGATCCTGTTCATGGCGGCAGGCATCTACCTTGCCGCGTGGCTGGCCGACGCAAGATACGACCCGCGGCGCGTGCTGGCGGGCGGATGCGTCATGGTCGCGGCGAGCGGGTTTGCGATCGCGCCGCTGATGGCCGGCGGCCTGATGGGCGTGTTCGTGTTCCTGTCGCTGCTGCTGTTCGCGATGGGCTTCGTCTATGGTCCGCTGAGCGCGTGGTTGACCGACCTGTTCCCACCGCGCGTGCGCTACACCGGCGCGTCGATGACCTTCAACATCGCCGGCGTGATCGGCGGCGGGTTGACCCCGGTGCTCGCGCAGGCGCTGGCGATGAAGGGCGGGCTGGCGCCAGTGGGCTGGTATCTGAGCGGGGCGGCGGTGCTGAGCCTAGCGGCGTTGCTGCTGCTCAACGACCGGCGTGGCGCTGCCTGACGAGGCTGTCGAGCCAGCGGTCGGCGCTGGCAGGGCCGTCACGCAGCATGCGGCGGCGATATTCGGCCTTGTTGCGTGACCATGCCACCTGACGCTCGGCCTGGGTCACCCGGCCGGCGGGGCGATCTGCCTGGCGTTTCTGTTGAGCGCGTTGCCGCTGGCGCTGCTGATGCTTGCGCAGATTGTCCCAGCGCTGCGCGTCGAGGGTCGGACCGAGCCATTGTGCCTGGATCGGTGCGGGGACGGCGAAGACCATAGCAGCTGCGCAGATCGCAAGGGGCGTGTATCGCATGTCCGGCTCCCGTCGCTGGTTCCCTGCAGAACCGCGGAGGAGCCGGACGGGTTCCGCGACGCGGATCAGACCGCGCGCAGGATGGTCAGCTTAGCCTTGCCGTGAACCCGCTCGGCATCGATTTCGAAGCCTGCGACTTCGATCGTCTCCGCCTTTGCCGTTTCGATGCTGACCCAGGTGGCCGGACCGGTCCAGCCGAGGCGGGCGAGTTTGTCGAGCGCGACCGATCCGGCGCCGGTGCCATAGGGCGGATCCATCAGGATCACGTCCATCGGCTTTGGTGCCGGACCGAGCGCGAGGACCGAGGTCGCACGGATATCGGCGCGAACCCCCAGCTTCTCCGCATTGGCGCGCAGCGCATCGAGTGCGGCGCGGTCTTGTTCGACGAACAGGCACGAGGCCGCGCCGCGCGACAGCGCCTCGAACCCCAATGCCCCCGAGCCGGCGAAGAAGTCGGCGACGGCGAGATCCTCGAAGCTGCCGACGCGGCTGGCGAGCATCGAGAACAGCGCCTCCCGCGTGCGATCGGCGGTGGGACGCGTGGCGTCGCCCTTGGGCGCGGCGAGCGGGCGGCCGCGCCATTGTCCGGCGATGATCCTCATTTACGTGGCCCTCGCTTCGTGGGGGAGCCGCCCTTGGCCGGCGGCCGGGGGCGGCGATCGCCCGAGCGATAGCGGCGCTTGGGGCGGTCGAGCAGCGGGCCGGCATCGTCATCGACGCGCGGACGCGCGGGTTTCGGCTTGCCCGCTTTGGCCGCCGCTGCCGCGCGCGGATCGGCGTCGCGTCGCGCGGCGTTGTCAGACGCGACGCGCTGCCGCCGGCGCTGGCCGACGCCGAACTTTTCCGGTCCGGTGGGTTTCCGCGCCGCCGGTCTTGCGCGCTCTTCCGAGGGGCGATCGTCGGAGTCGGCGCGCGCGTGCCGGACAGCACCACGACTGCCGGGCTTCGCACCGGCAGCTGAGCGCGCATCCGCGCGGGGCGCTCCACGCGACCCGGCGCCGGGTCTCGCCGCCGAACGATCCGGGGCCTCTGCCCTGCGGCGTTCGGCGCGATTGGCTGGTGGCGAGGCGTCAGCCGGTTCCGCTTCGGCAGGCTCGACCTCGCTCTTCACCGCCTTTGGCTTGTTCGACAATTGCAGGTTCGACGCGGCCTTGCCGCCGCCAGGGCCCGACAGCGCCTTGCGGAACAGGATCAGGTCGTGCTGACGGACCTCATCAACGTCGCCGGCGAGCATATCGTCGAGGTGGAAGGGGCCGTAGCGGGTGCGGATCAGGCGGCTGACCTTGAGCCCGAGATGCTCGAGCACGCGGCGGACTTCGCGGTTCTTGCCCTCGGTCAGCGTGAGTTCGATCCACACATTGGCGCCGGTGCGGCGCTCGAGATTGGCGTTGATCGAGCCGTAGCGCACACCCTCGATCTCGATGCCGAGCATCAGATCCTCGAGCTGAGCCTGGCTGACCTCGCCATAGGCGCGGGCACGGTAGCTGCGCTCGACGCCGGTGGCAGGCAATTCGAGCTGACGCTTGAGCTCGCCATCGGTGGTCATCAGCAACAAGCCCTCGGTCGCGAGATCGAGGCGGCCGACGGGCATCACGCGCGGAAGGCCCTTGGGCAGACGGTCATAGATCG
>CAYOXO010000121.1:0-13306 GCA_964407945.1 uncultured Stakelama sp. | reverse complement strand
TCCATGCCGAGCAGGTCGGCGGCGCGGGCCATGTCGATGTCGAGGAAGGTGCGACCCATCAGGAAGTTGCTGGCTTCGGCGGCGACGTTCTTGGCGAGCTTGGCGAGGCGCTGGGTGGCGATGACCCCGGCCAGGCCGCGTTTGCGGCCGCGGCACATGAGGTTGGTCATCGCGGCGAGCGAGGTGCGGCGGGCTTCTTCCGAAACCTCGCCCGCGGCCGCGGGGGCGAAGAGCTGCGCTTCGTCGACCACGGTGAGGACCGGGTACCAATGTTCGCGCGGGGCGTCGAACAGCGCGGCGAGGAAGGCGGCGGCGGCACGCATCTGGCCGTCGATCTCGAGCCCTTCGAGGTTGAGAACCACCGACGCGCGATGTTCACGGACGCGGATCGCGACGCGGGCGAGCTCGGTCAGGCTGTATTCGGCAGCATCGACCGCGATATGGCCGAAGGCGTCGGCGAGGCTGACGAAGTCGCCCTCGGGATCGATCACCACCTGCTGGACATGGTTCGCGCTGCCTTCGAGCAGGCGGCGCAGCAGATGCGACTTTCCCGAGCCCGAATTGCCCTGGACGAGCAGACGGGTCGCAAGCAGCTCTTCCAGATCGACGGCAACCGGGTTGCCGCCGCTGTCGAGTCCCATATCGATGCGGGCAGTCATTGCAGGCTGCTTTGGCGCATCGGGGGGAGTCGGGGCAAGGGCGTTCCGGGCTATTTTCGCGGCGGCAAGGTGATCGAGCGGGCAACGCCGTCGCGGCGGGGGTCGGCACCACCGTCGAACGTGCCGTTGCGTAGCATCACGCCGTGCAGGCCGGAATTCTCGCCCGAGCCGCCGCGCACGACAACGCCGCGCTCGGCCATGGCGGCGAGGATCGAGGGGGCGAACTTGCCCGCCTCGCCGTTGAAGCTCGAGCCGCGCGCGACGAGGTTGGGAAGGGCAATGGCGTCGGCGACCGGCATGTTCCACTCGACGATGCCGAGCAGCGCCTTGGAGACATAGGCGAGGATCGCGTTGCCGCCGGGCGAGCCGATCGCGCCGGCGAGGCTGCGGTCGGGGTTGAGAATGATCGTCGGCACCATCGATGAGCGCGGGCGCTTGCCGGGGGCGATCGCGTTGGGGCCTTCGGGGATGAAGGAGAAATCGGTCATCTGGTTGTTGAGGAAGAAGCCGTCGACCATGCGGCCGCTGCCGAACAGGCTTTCGACCGTGGTGGTCATCGACACGGCATTGCCTTCACCATCGATGACGATGAAGTGCGAGGTGCCGGCGACTTCGTTGGTGGCGTCGATGCGCGCAGTGACGGCGCCCGGAGGCGTGCCGGGCTGCGGCGGCGGGCCTGCGCGATCGCCGATCAGCGCGGCGCGACTGGCGACATAGGCCGGGTCGAGCATGCCCTTGACCGGGACGGTCGCGACATCGCCGACATAGGCGTCGCGGTCGGCATACATGATGCGGCTCGCCTCGGCGTACTTGACCCAGGCGACGGGATCATTGGGACCACGCGCGCCGATATCGGTGCGCTCGATCATCGCCATCAGCTGGAGCAGGCCGACGCCCGACGAGGGTGGGGGCGGGGCGCAGAGGATGTAGACGCGATAGGGATTGCACACCGCGTCGCGCACCTCGGGCTTGTAGCCGGCGATATCCGCCTCGGTCATGGTGCTGGCGAGCTCGCCCTGACGCAGGCGTTCGACGATGCGGCGGGCGGTCTCGCCCTTGTACATCGCGTCCGGACCCTGTGCGGCGAGGCGGCGGACGAAGGCGGCATAGGCGGGGTTCTTGAGGGTGTCGCCGGTCTTGATCTGCTCGCCGCGCTCATTGCGGAAATAGGCGACCGCGTCGGCGCCGCGCGCTTGCGGGGCTCGGCTGGCGATCATGTCGGCGAGGCGTTCGGTGACAGTGAAGCCCTGATCGGCGGTGCGGATGACGTCGCCGAACAGATCCTTCCAGGCGAGGTTGCCGTGCTGCGACTGAGCGAGGGCGAGCATGCGGACCACGCCGGGAACGCCGGTGGCGCGGCCCGAGACGACTGCGGTGCCGAAGGGGAGCGGCTGGCGGTCGGGACCGAGCAGCATGTCGGGGGTGGCGCCGGCGGGGGCGGTCTCGCGGCCGTTATAGACGGTGATCCCCTTGGTCTTCGCATCGTAGCGGACCATGAAGGCGCCGCCGCCAAGCCCGCTGCTCTGCGGCTCGACCAGGCTGAGCATCGCCTGAACCGCGACCGCGGCATCGACTGCGGAGCCGCCCTTGCGCAGCACTTCCAGCCCCGCTTCGACCGCGAGTGGATGCGCCGCGGCGACGAAGGCCTGGCGCTCCTTGGCGGGGGCAGCGACCGGGGCGACCGGGGCCGGCGCGGCGGCAGGGGGCAGCGCCGCGCGCGGGGCGCAGGCGGCAAGGCCGGCCAAGGCGAGGGTGGCGAGGAGGGGCTTGATCTGGATCGTCATGGTTGGATCGCCTTTTCGCCGAAGCGGCGGAGCAAGGGGTGGAAGGTCGGCACGGTCGGACTCGCCCATCGGATTGCGATCCGATGGCGCTTTGCCGCGGGCGCGGCAACCGTGATGTGAGTGAAAATTGCGATGAAGGCGGCTCTCAAACGTCGTTGGCGGAATAATAACGGTCCACATCCATCTCCCCCTCCCAGCGCGCGACCGCGGTGGCGATGGCGAGATCGGAGGTGACGTTGGGAACCGTGCGGGTCATGTCGAGGATGCGGTCAAAGGGCAGGATGAAGCCGACCACAAGCGCGGTCTGCTCGGGCGTGATGCCGATGGCGTGAAGCACGGCAGCGAGGACGAACAGCGAGCCCGACGGTACCGGCGCGACGCCCATCGCGACGATCGTGGTGGTGGCTGCGATCACCAGATAATCGGCCCAGTCGAGCGGTACGCCGAACGCCTGTGCGGCGAACAGGGTGAGCATGGCGACGTACATCGCCGCGCCGTCCATGCCGATCGTCGCGCCGAGCGGGAGCACGGTGGAGGCGACCGGCTTGGACACGCCGAGATTGTTCTGCGCGACGCGGATCGCAACCGGGAGGGTTGCCGAGCTGGACGAGGTCGAGAAGCCGACCATGATCGCATCGGCGATGCCGCGGAAGAAGGGCAAGGGCGACAGCCATGCCATCAGCCGCACGACGATGAGGCCGTGGATCAGCAGCGTGACGACCGCCGAGCCGATCACGACGCAGATGGCGAGCTTGAGGATCGCGAGGAAGCTGGCCGGGCCGCTGGTGCCCATGACGACGGCGATCAGCGCGAACACGCCGAAGGGCGCAGTCTCCATCACGAAGCCGACGATCTTGAGCATCACGTCCGACGCGCCGTTGAGGAAGGCGCGGACCGGCTCGGCACCCTTGCCCGCGGCGATTACGCCCGCGCCGACGAGGATCGCGAAGAAGATCACCGACAGCGTCTTGCCATCGGCCATCGCGCCGACCGGATTGTCGGGAATGATCTCCATGAACATCCGCGCGGTATCGGGTGGGGTGCCCATCGCCTTGGGCACCGCGTCGGCAAAGGTGGCGCCGATGCCGGGGCCGATCAGCGTCGCCACGGTGAGGCCGGTGGTAACGGCGAGCGTGGTGGTGAAGACGTACATGGCGAGCGTCTTCACGCCGATGCTTCCCAGCCGCTTGGGATCGGCGAGCGCCGCGACACCCGCGGCGATGGTGAGGAAGACCAGGGGCACGACGAGCATGCGGATCAGGCGCACGAACAGCTCGCCGATCCAGGTGATCGAGGTAGCGCCCGGGCCCCAGGCGATGCCGACAATGGCACCGAGCACCAGCGCTGCGAGGATGCGCTTCCACAACGCAACACCGAACCACCAGCCGATCGCGCGCCGGAACGGGCGCAACTGGGCGGTTGGGGCGATCGGATCGGGGGGCGTCGTCTTCGTCATCGCACGGCTCCGGTCAGTCGGGACGGCTCAAGGCAAGCCTAGGCCATCAACGAGAACGGAGGAAACCCGATGGGTTTCCCTCGATGAGTTGTGCGACGCGTTCTGCGGAGCCAGCCGCATAGGTCCAGCCGAGCCCGCCATGCCCCGTATTGGCGATCACGCCCGGCGCGATGGGCCGGGTGACCGGCAGCGAATCGGGGGTCATCGGCCGCAGTCCTGCCCAGCTCGATTCGATATGATCGTAATCCGCGGCCTGGGGCAGCGCGGCACGGGCGCTGTCGATCAGCGCGCGGACCCGCCGCGGCTCGACCCTTGTGTCGCGCCGGCCCAGCTCCGCAAGCCCCGCGATCCGCATCCGGTTGCCGAGCCGTGCGAAGACGACGCGGTTGGCGACGTCGGTGATGCTGGCAGCGGGCGCTGCGGCGCCGGTGGGCGCAGTGATCGAATAGCCCTTCATCGGCTGAACCGGCAGCCGCACACCGAGGCTGCGCGCGAGCTGCGGCGCGCCGGGACCCGCGGTGAGGATGATACGGTCGGCAGGGACGCGGCTGCCGCATCGGGTGACGATCGCGGGCAACCCGCCATTGGCATCGATCCGCGCGACCGGCAGGTCGAACATCGAGCTTCCACCTGCGCGGATCAGCGCCTCATGCGCGGTGACGCAGAAGCGGTGGGGATCGCCCACCGCCTCGCCCGCAGTGTAGAGCGCGCCGGCGATCTCGCCGCGCACGGGCGCCAGCATCGGTTCGAGCGCGACCGCGGCGTCGGGATCGAGCAGCGTCTGGGTGATGCCCTCCGCCTGTTTGAGCGCGACCATCTTTTCGGCACCCGCGAAGGATTCGGCGGAGCGGTAGATGTGGATCTTGCCGGGGACGCTATAGCCATAGTCGAGCGCGTGGCGCTCGGTGAGCGACTGAAGCGCGCGGCGGGATTCGGCGGCGAGCGCGAGGCCGGTCAGCGTGTTGCGGCGATAGGCGCCGGCGCTGCAGTTGCGCAGGAAGGCAAGGGTCCAGCGCAGGAAATCGGGGTCGAGATGGAGCTGGAAGCGCAGCGCCGGATCAAGGCCGAGCAGGATGCGCGGAATCTGGCCCAGTACCGACGGGCTGGCAAGCGAATCGGTATAGGCGAAGCTCAATTGCGCGCCATTGGCGAAGGAGGTGCCGAGACCGGGCCCGCGCGCCGCATCGACCACCGTCACGCGATGCCCGCGGTCGGCGAGCGTCAGCGCAGTGGCCATGCCGACGACGCCCGCGCCGAGGACGATGATCTCCTCGCGGTGGCTCATGGGATGCGCCGGTTCAGGGCGGTCGGTCGGATCAGGCTACACACTCCCCCGCACAACCGTTCAGCGATTGCGTGACGAGAAGATGGTCGCTGACCCCAATTCTGCGAAGTCCGGAATCGATCCGCAGATCATAGCCGCAGGTTATGGCTGGAGGCGGCTGTCGTTGAGAGTGGTCTCAAGCGTGCGGAGGAACAGCCGCGCGACGCGCGAAGGCTGGCGCTCCTCGAGCGTGGTCCAGGAAATGGTGAAGCGCAGCGGCGGATCGGTAGGCAGCCATTTGAAGCCCGGCGCGGCCCAGGCGCGGGCGGTGAACTCATCGACGACGGTGACCCCGCCTTCGAGCTGGGCAAGGCGCGCGGCGATGAAGAAGGTCTGTACCGACACCGTCTCACGGAAGGCGAGGCCGCGCTCGCGCGCTGCCTGAGTCAGCACGTCGCCGATCGGGCCGGTCGCGGCGACGCCGATCACGTCGCGGTCGGCAAGCAGGTCGAGCGGGAAGCGCGGGCCGGTCGGCGCGAACATCCCGTCGGGGAACATCACCACCAGTTCGCCCTCGGCCAGCACCTGCCGGGTCAGGCGCGGGTGCGGGGGCGGGGTATAGGCGATGGCGAGGTCGATCTCGCGCCCGATCAGCGAGCGGACGAGATCGTCATGGTGGTGGGTATGCACCTCGAACGTCACACGCGGCCATTCGCGGCGGAACTGCGCCATCGCTTGCGGCACGATATCGAGCGCGATGCTGGGAACGATGCCGAGCCGGATATGCCCGCCCCCGGCCTGAGCGAGGTTGCGTGCGGTCTGCTGGAGCGTGTCGAGCCGCTCGAACAGATCGCCCGCCTCGCGCATCAGCGCATGCGCCTCGTCCGTCGGGATCAGGCGGCCACGCGAGAGCTGGAAGAGGGGGATGCCGAGGCTGTCCTCGGCATGATGGAGCGTCTTCGAGACCGAGGGCTGAGAGACGCCGAGCGCGCGGGCCGCGGCGCTGATCGAGCCGTGAAGATAGACGGCGTGGAACACTTCGAGCTGACGGAAACGCATCGGGCCATCTTAAGGGCCAAGGCGGCGGGAGCAATGCCCCTGACGCTAGGCTGGTCTGGCGAACGCTACGTTAACTCAGTGTCGTTACTGCGGTGGAACGGAATTCACCGGAGGGCGGTTTGGACGGCGACCTGAAGTACAGCCTGCCGCGTTGGCGCGCGACACAATGGCTGACCCGGACGCTTCGCCCGGTGAGCGGAGCGATTCACGTCGCGCAGGTGAGCACGCTCTACAGCTCGCTGGCGATCTTCTATTCCGCAGCGCTCGCGACCCTGATCTGCGCGGCGGTGATCTGGTGGCGCCACCAGACGCCATTGTTCGCGATCTGGCTGGCGCTGGAACTGGCGACGATCGGGGTCCGGATCGTGCTGCTCAACCGCGACCGGCAGGCGGCCAAGCGCGGTGCGGCCACGGCCACCGACCTGTATCTGTTGATGACCATGCTCTGGGCGGGGACGCTGGGCTATGGCTCGGCGATCACGACGCTGAGTGGCGATTATGCCGCGGCGATCGTGGTCAACATCGCAACCGCATGCATCGCGGGCGGCATGAGCATCCGCTATTTCGGTGCGCCGCGCTTCGTGCTGCTGGTGTGCGCCGCGACGCTGGGTCCGATGGCGGTGAGTGCGGCGCTGGCGCCTGACCCGGTGCTGCTGGTCACGACAATCCAGGCGCCGCTGGCGCTGTTCAGCATGTCGCAGGCCGCGAAGCGGCTCAACGGCATGATGATCGCGACAATGGAGGCCGAAGCGGCCCATGCGCATCGTGCGGCACACGACCCGCTGACGGGCGTGCTCAACCGTTCGGGTTTCATGCACGCTGCTGCCGGACGCAGCGGGATAGGCGGCACGCTCTTCTATATCGACCTCGACGGGTTCAAGCCGGTCAATGACCGCCACGGACATGACGCGGGCGATCAGGTGCTGTGTGAGGTGGCGCAGCGGCTCGTCCGGCTGGCGGGGCGGCACGGCCATGTTGCGCGGCTCGGTGGCGACGAGTTCGTGCTGCTGGCACCGGTGCTGAGTCCGGGCGCGATCGAGCGGCTCGGCGCGCGGATCATCGAGCGGGTTGCCGATGCGCCTTATGTGCTCGATGGCGCGACGGCGCGGATCGGGGTGAGTGTCGGTGCAGCGGCAATGGGCGAGAACGACGCGATCGATGCGGCGCTGCGGCGCGCCGATATGGCGCTCTACGGCGCCAAGACTCGCGGTGGGGGACGCGTGCGGCTGGCGGCCTGAGCCGCCCCCGCTCGTATTTGCCTAGACATAATGAGGGTGCGGATTTTCGCGCAGTTCCTCGTAATGGACGATCGCGGCTTCGGGGCCTAGCGGCACTGGCTGGCCATCCCGGAACGCCCATTCGCCGCGGTCGCAATCCGCCGCTGCGACATAGCCGTTGATGTAGAGGCGGCGCTGGTGATCGGCGCGGTTTCGGCCCGATCCGTGAACCAGATAGGGGTTCCAGATCGCGACGTCGCCCGGATCGAGGACGAGATCGACGACGGTTGCAGGATCGATTCCCGCGGCGATCAGCGCGTCGTCGCTCATCTCGGTCCCGAGCACTTCCGTCGAGGTGTCGAGCTCAAGCGGACCGGCGCCATGGCTGCGCGGGATGAAGCGCATCGCGCCACTTTCGGGCGTGTGCGGATCGATCGCGAGGCCGGTCTGGATATAGGCGGTGCCGAGGTTGCGATAGGCGGCGTCGGGCTTGCGGAAGCGCGAATCCTGATGCCAGGCGAAATCGCCGAGCGATCCCGGCGCCTTCCAGTGGAGCTGGTTGATGATCTGCTTGAGATCCGGCCCGATCAGCGGCTGGAGGATATCGAGATAGCGCGGGTCGAGTCGGACCGCGTCGAGCACCGCATTGTGATAGGACGGCCATTGCACCATGCGAACCAGCGGGGTGCCGTCGGCATCGGGCGCGACATTGTAGAAGAGGTTGCCGTGGCGGAAGCTGCGGCCATGCGCGACGCCTTCTTCATGGATCCGATCGACCGCAGCGCCGATCGTTGCGATCTCGTCGGGAGAAAACACGCCACGGACGATGGCATAGCCCTGGTCCCGATACGCGGCGACATGGTCCATTCTACACTCCTGCAGCGGTAAGCCTGTCCAACTGATCCTGTGAAAGCGTGAGATCCCAGCCGGCGATCAGCTCGTCGAGCTGCGCGATGCTGGTGGCGCTGGCGATCGGCGCGGTGATTCCCGGCTGGCCCGCAAGCCAGGCGAGCGCGATCTGGGACAGGGTGGCGCCGGTCTCCGCAGCGATGGCGTCCATCGCTTCAAGAACGGGGCGGCCCTTGCCTTCGAGAAAGGCGGTCATCCGGCCGCCGCGCACGCTCTTTCCGAGGTCGGCTTCGCTGCGATACTTGCCGGTCAGGAAGCCCGAGGCGAGCCCGTAATAGGGAAGCACCCCGATATTGTGGGCGACGCACAGATCCTGAAGCTCACTCTCATAACGGTGACGGCTGACCAGATTATATTCGGGCTGGAGCGCGCGATAATGTGGCAACCCGTCGCGGGCGGCGATGTCGAGCGCTGATTTGAGCCGCGCCGCGGAAAAGTTGGATGCGGCGATGTGGCGGACCTTGCCCGCATCGACCAGCTTCTGGAACGCGCTCAGCACATCCGCCTGCGGGACGCTTTCGTCATCCTGATGCGCATAATAGAGGTCGATCGTCTCGACCCCGAGCCGCTTGAGCGAGGCGTCGCAGGCGGCGGCGATGCGTGCCGGCGCCAGCTTCTCGCCGCCCTCGCCGGGCAGCATGCCGACCTTGGTCGCGACGCCGATGCGTCTACCGCGCGCGCGCATCCACTCGCCGATCAGCGCTTCGGATTCGCCGCCCTTATTGCCGGAAACCCAGGCCGAATAGACGTCCGCCGTGTCGACCAGCGTACCGCCTGCGCCGGCGAACCGGTCGAGCAGTGCGAAACTGGTATCGCGATCGGCGGTCCAGCCGAAGACATTGCCGCCGAATACCATCGGCGGGGTTTCGATATCGGTGACGCCGAGCCGCCGCATCGTCATTTCTCCTCCGCGGGGATGGCCTTGGGTTCGGTTGCGTTGATGTCGAGCATGTCGGCGGCGGCATTGAGCTGCGCGGCCTCATCGGCGGTGACGCCGGTGGCGTCGTCGGTCGAATTGCACGCCGCGAGCAGTGCAAGCGGAAGCAGCAAAAGGGCACGCATCACGACACCTCGGAACGGTAGGGGCAAGCGGGGCCGCTATAGGGCAGCCCCGTCAGGCTTATTTCTTGAGTTCGCCGTGTGCGGCCTCGACGGCGTTGCCGACCTTGTCGGCGCCTTCGTGGATCGTGTTGCCGATGCTGTCGGCGGTGTTCTGCGCATCGCCGAGTGCGCCTTCGGTGGCGGCCTTGAGGTCGGCTTCTGCTTCGGATGCGGTCGCGTTCATGTCGGCACCGATCGCATTGGCGGCTTCGGCGGCTTCGTTCTTCGCCTTGTCGCTGCACGCGGCAAGGCCGAGCGCCGAGACTGCGGCGAGGGAAAGAAGGACTCGTTTCATGCGGATTCCTCTCTGATGTGGCGGGGGAGCCGCGGGGCGCCCTCATTCAAACCTATGTCCCTGCGCCGTCCGGGGCAAGTTTCGAACCTGCGGGTGAGGCGAAATGCCCAAGGTGCTTGCCTCGACGATCCCATGCGCGTAAATCAGGCAGCGTGAACGGCCGCCCGATGAGGGCGGCCCTTATTGTTTCTGGAGACTTTGACGTGGCCCAGCCGCTCATGCCGCACGCGACCGCCTCCTGGCTGGTCGACAACACCGCGCTCTCGTTCGAGCAGATCGCCGACTTTTGCGGCCTCCACATCCTGGAAGTGCAGGCGATCGCGGACGACACCGCCGCGACCAAGCTGACCGGCCGCGATCCGGTCCGCGCGCACGAGCTGACGATGGAAGAGATCGACAAGGGCCAGGCCGATCCCGACTATCGCCTGAAGATGAGCAAGGGCCCCGAGCAGGTTCGTCGCACCAAGGGGCCGCGCTACACGCCGGTGTCGAAGCGCCAGGACAAGCCCGACGGCATCGCCTGGATCATCCGCAATCACCCGGAGATTTCGGACGGCGCGATCGGCAAGTTGATCGGCACCACCCGTAACACGATCGCGGCGATCCGCGATCGCAGCCACTGGAACATCGCCAACATCACGCCGAAGGATCCGGTGACGCTGGGTCTGACCAGCCAGCGCGAGCTGGACTCGGCAGTTGCCAAGGCGGCGAAGGCCGCGGGCATCGAGGCGCCGGTCGATACCCGCCTGGAGGGCGACCGCGAAGCGCTGCTCGAGCAGCTGCGCGCCGAGCGCGAGGCCGCTTCGCGCGAGCCGGGCGAGGCGGAGCCGACCGCGGAGAACCTCTTCAAGAGCTGATCCGCTTTTCCATTTTCCGGTATTGTGACGGCGCGGCGACTCGACAAGCGAGTTCCGCGCCGTCAATGTTTCGGGTATGGATCGCCCGGTCATTTCGCCTGATGTTTCGCTGACCCAGGACGAGAGCTTCGTCGCAACCAGTCATCGCGGGCTGACCTATCCGTTCGGCGAGCGTGTGCCCGGGATTGGCGAGGGACTCGAGGTCGCGCGCGGCGTGCGCTGGATCAGGCTGCCGGTGCCGGGACCGCTCAATCACATCAATTGCTGGCTGCTCGATGACGGCGAGACCACCACGGCGGTCGATACCGGGCTGAATGTCGCCGGAGCGGTCGAGGCGTGGCGTGCGCTGTTCGCAGTGGAGCCGCTGGCGGAGCGACCAGTGGGGCGCGTGATCTGCACCCATTTCCATCCCGACCACGCCGGGCTCGCCGGCTGGCTGTGCCGCAAGTTCCAGACGCGGCTGTGGATGACCCGCGGCGAGTGGCTGACCCTGCGGGTGCTCACTGCCGATGCGCGCGACGTCGTGCCCGACGAGCAGATCGCCTTCTGGCGCGCGGCGGGATGGGACGAGGCGCAGATCGCCGAATCTTCGGCCGGCGGGTTCGGGCGGATGAGCAAGATGGTCGCGCCGTTGCCGCTGTCGTATCGGCGCATCGCTGATGGCGAGCGGATCTCGATCGGCGGTGTGGACTGGCGCGTGGTGACCGCGTCGGGCCATTGCCCCGAACATGCGTGCCTGTGGAACGAAGCCGAGGGCGTGCTGATCGCGGGCGATCAGGTGCTGCCGCGGATCAGCTCGAACGTCTCGCTCGGGCTGACCGAGCCGGAGGGGGATCCGCTGGGCGAGTGGCTGGCATCGATCGACAAGCTGATGGGACTGCCTGGCGACCTGCTGGTGCTGCCCGCCCATGGCGAGCCGTTCACCGGACTGCATGCGCGGCTGGCGGCACTGCGCGACGAGCATCTGAAACGGCTCGACATCCTTGAAGCGCACCTCACCGAGCCGCGGCGGGCGGTCGACTGTTTCGGGCGGATGTTCCGACGCAAGATCGACGGCAGCATGATCGGCCTCGCGACCGGCGAGACGCTGGCGCATCTGCGGCGGCTGGAGGTCGAGGGACGGGCGGTGCGTGAGGAACGCGACGGCGTCTGGTGGTATCGCGCGCCCTGAACGCGCCTGACGTTTGTCGAACCGCATTTTGCGCAGCGGCGAACGCGGCCTAGGATGGGTGTCGAGCCGATTCAGGGAGAGCAGCGCGATGTGTGACGATCTGACCGACGCCGACAATGAGCGCGCTTTCGGCAAGGTGTCTCGCCGTGAGTTTGCAGGGATGAGCGGCGCGGCGGCGCTGGCGGCGCTGCTTCCCGCACCCGCCAATGCCCAGACGCTGAAGCATCGCGACATCACCATCAAGACGCCGGACGGGGTAGCGCAGGCCTATTTCACCGCGCCCGCCAAGGGGCGGCATCCGGCGGTGCTGGTGTGGCCCGACGTGTTCGGCCTGCGCCCCGCATTCCGCAAGATGGGCGAGCGGCTGGCGCAATCGGGCTATGCGGTGCTGACGGTCAATCAATTCTACCGCACCAGCGGCCTGCCGATCTTCAAGGAGGGGGAGTCCTGGGATCAGCCGCCCGTACGGGCGAAGGTGATGTCGTGGCGACAGGGGCTGACCGCCGACGCAATCGCGCGCGACGCCGGCGCATTCCTCGCCTTTCTCGACAAGCAGCCCGAAGTCGATCCGAAGCGCGGCGCGGGGACGACCGGCTATTGCATGGGCGGCCCGATCATCATGCAGACCGCCGCGGCGCTACCCGGCCGCATCCGCGCGGCGGCCTCGTTTCATGGCGGAGGCCTTGCGACCGACAAGCCGGACAGCCCGCACCTGCTGATCCCGAAGATGAAGGCGGATTTCCTGATCGCCGTCGCCGAGAATGACGACAAGCGTTTTCCGCAGGAAAAGGAAACGCTGCGCACGGCGTTCGCCGCGGCGAAGCTGTCCGCAGAGATCGAGGTCTATGCCGGCACCCTGCACGGCTGGTGCCCGCCCGACAGCCCGGTGTACAATCAAGTCCAGGCGGAGAAGGCGTGGGGCCGACTGCTGGCGTTGTTCGGGAAGAGCCTGGCCTAGACCAGCTTCGACCCCAGCTCGGCCGCGAGATATTCGAGGTTGGCGATACGGCGCCACAGGCCGCTGTCGGTGACCGCGTCCATCCGGAAGAAGCGGCGCATCGCCGGGAATTCCGGATCGATCACACGGTGCATATAGCCCGGCGACAACAGCCCGCCATGCTCGTCGCCCATCGGCCCCATCCGGCGGCGCAGCGCATAGGTATGCTGGCGCACCCAGACCGGGCGGATCCGCGTCGACCATTCGGTGAAGCGGTGCTTGCGGTCCGGACCGGCGGTGAAGTCATGGCCATAGGCCGAAGGCTGGGCGGCGAGCTGCGGATCGATCGCGTTGAGCAGTGCCGCCTCGAACCGGCCGGCATGTTTGAGACCGAGCGGGATCGTCATCGCCTGTGCCACCACCTGATGGTCGAGGAAGGGCATGAGATAGGGGCTGTAGCGTCCTTCCAGGCTGATCTCCCGACCGAACAGCGCCCGGCAGCGGATGCGCGGATAGATTTGTTCGATCCGCGTTCGCTCGACCCGCCCGCTAGCCGCGGGCGGTTCGATCGAGTCACGAATGCGCGCGGCAATCCCG
>CAYOXO010000120.1:0-13411 GCA_964407945.1 uncultured Stakelama sp. | reverse complement strand
CGAACAGCGCCTTTTCGGGCGTGATCGACCCGCACGGCAATCTCGTGGGTGACGCGCTGATCGATGAAGAGGGTATCGTCTACGCCGATATCGACCTGGGCGAATGCATCCGGCCCAAGCTGATGCACGACATCATCGGCGGCTATAACCGGTTCGATATCTTCAACCTGACGGTCGACCGGACTCCCCGCGCATCGGCTCTGTTCGTCGACGCGCCGCAGCCCATCGATCCCGACGAGGAGGCATCGTCATGACAGGCAATCGTTCGATCATCGACCCGCGCGACGATGTGCTCGGGCGAGCGCGCGTCACCGATACGCCCGAACTCGAAGCCTTTTACGATGAGCTTGCCGGGCGCAATGCCGGCGCCTTCTGGAAGCGCGCCAATGCGATCGAGCCGTGGGAGCCCGAGACGCGCTATCGTCCGACGCTGTGGCGCTATGCCGACATGCGCGACATGTGCCTGCGCGCGCTCGATCTGGTGAAGCCCGAGGAGGCGGGGCGCCGCGTCGTGACGTTGCTCAACGACAGCGATGCGGGGCGTGAGAATGTCGCGGTGTGCGGCTGGCTGTTCAGCGGGATGCAGGCGATGCGTCCCGGCGAGGTCACCCCCGCGCACAAGCATACCGCATCGGCGCACCGCTTCATCATGGAGGGGAAGGGCGCCTATACCGTCGTCGACGGGCATCACATCACGCTCGGGGCCAATGATTATGTGCTGACCCCGAACGGTGCCTGGCACGACCATGGCGTCGATGCCGGCGGGGACGTGTCGATCTGGCAGGACGGGCTCGATATCCCGCTGATGAACTGCATGGAGACCAACTTCTACGCGGTCTATGACCGGCCGGCGCAGACCGCGGCATTCCCTGTGGACGACCTGCCGCTGAGCTATGGCGGAGCGGCGCTGCGGCCCGAAGGCGTGCCGGCGTGGGACAAGCCCTATTCGCCGGTGATGGTCTATCGCTGGGAAGCAACGCGCGACGCGCTGTGGAATCTCTCGAGAGTATCCGAGGGGACGCCGTTCGACGGTCATATGGTTCGCTACTCGAATCCGCTTACGGGCGGGTGGGCGCTTCAGACGATGGGCGCGCATATGCAGATGTTGAAGCCCGGTTTTCGCGGGAAGGCGCATCGGCACACCGGGAATGTCGTCTATAATGTCGCCGCTGGGCGTGGGTACTCGATTATCGGCGGGGAGCGCTTCGACTGGGGTATGCATGACATTTTCTGCGTGCCCGCCTGGGTGTGGCACGAGCATGTCAATCTCGATGATTCCGAGGAAGCCTTTCTCTTTTCGTTCAACGACTTCCCCGTGATGGAGGCGCTCGGCGTCCGGATCGAGGAAGCCTATTCCGACAATGGCGGCCATCAGCCCGCCTGATTTGCAGACAGGATAGATTATGCGTTTCGTGACTTATCGCACGGTGGAGACTGAGCCGCGGCTAGGCCTTCTTCATGACGGGCTCGTGATCGATGTCGAATATTTCGGCGACGCGATCGGGCATGACCTGCCGTCGACGATGCTCGATTTCATCGACCTTGGCCCAATCGCGCTGCGCTTCCTGCAGGAGGCTGTCGCGACGGCGACCTCCGCCGACCTGATCGGCACATCGCTTCCCGAGGGCAATGTTTCTTTGCTCGCGCCGATCCCGCGGCCGCGCAAGAACATCTTCGGCATCGGGCTCAACTACACCGAGCATGTCGCCGAGTCCGCGCGGTCGCTCGACACGTCGAACGAATTGCCGCAGCAGCCCGTGATCTTCTCGAAACCGCCGACCGCTGTGGTCGCGTGGAACGACCCGATCCGCCACAATGCGAAGGTGACGCAGCAGCTCGACTGGGAAACCGAACTGGCGGTGATCATCGGCAGCACGGCGCGTCACGTCACCCAGGCGGATGCGCTCAACCATGTGTTCGGCTACACCGTCATCAACGACGTATCGGCGCGCGATTGCCGCCGGGCCGGACAGTGGATCGTGTCGAAGGGACAGGACAGCTTCGCGCCGATGGGGCCATGCATCGTCACCGCCGACGAGATCGGAGATCCGCATGATCTCGACATCCTGACCCATGTGAATGGCGTCGAGAAGCAGAACAGCAACACCCGCTTCATGCTGTTCAACGTCAATCAGCTGATCGCCGATATTTCCAGCGTGATGACGCTCGAGCCCGGCGATATCATCGCGACGGGCACGCCGGCGGGTGTCGGCGCGGGACGAACGCCGCAAGAGTTCATGTGGCCGGGCGATGTCGTCGAATGCACCGTCAAGGGCATCGGCACGCTCCGCAACCCGATCGTCGCGGTCTGAGGGCGCACGCAATGACACGACCCATCCGTATCGGGCAGATCGTGCCCAGTTCGAACGTCACGATGGAAACCGAGATTCCGGCGTTGCTGCGCGCGCGTGAGGCGATCTCACCCGAACGCTTCACCTTTCACTCGTCGCGCATGCGCATGAAGAAGGTGACGAAGGAGGAACTCGCGGCGATGGATGCCGATTCCGATCGCTGCGCGCTGGAGCTTTCCGACGCTTCGGTGGACGTGCTCGGCTATGCGTGCCTCGTCGCGATCATGAGTATGGGGCAGGGCTATCATCGCATTTCCGAGGCTCGCCTGCATCAGCGGACGGTCGAGAATGGCCATCCAGCACCGGTCGTGACGAGCGCGGGGGCGCTGATCGAGGGGCTGAACACATTGGGTGCCAAGCGCATTGCGCTCGTCGCGCCCTATATGAAACCGCTCACGCAGATGGTCGTGTCCTATATCGAAGATGAAGGGATTGCGGTTGCCGACTGGCTCGCGCTGGAAATCCCGGATAATCTTGAGGTGGCGGCGCAGGATCCCGCGAATCTGCTTCAGCACTACAAGAAGCTGGACCTCACCGGCATCGATGCGCTCGTTCTGTCGGCGTGCGTGCAGATGCCGTCGCTTCCTTCGATCCAGAAGATCGAAGACGCGATTGGCCTGCCAGTCGTGTCGGCCGCGATCTGCACCGCGCATCAGATGCTTGCGCGGCTGAATCTTTCGACGCGTATTCCTGGTGCGGGTGCGCTGCTTTCGGGGCGCTATTGAGCCGCGGCTTGCAACCTGTCGGACAGCGTCAGGTCAAGTGAGGCGCCGCTGACGTCCAGATCGACGGCGACATAGTTGAGCAGCGTCAGCAATGGTCTGTCGTGGCCATGGGGAGCGGCATGCCGATTGATCGATCGCATCCCTGCGCGCCGGGCTGCTTCATGCCCCGCGAAGGTATCCTCGAAGACGATGCAATTTTCCGGTGCGACGCCAAGCCGCTTCGCAGCCAGCAGGTATCCTTCGGGATCGGGTTTCCCGGTCGCGACGTCGCCGGCTGTGATCAGGATCTCCGGGATCGGAAGACCGGCTGCGGTTAGGCGGCGGGAGGCAAGGCCGCGGCCGGCCGAGGTGACCACCGCCCAGCGATGAGCCGGTAGGCGGTCGAGCAATGCCTTCGCACCTTCGATGGCGATCGTGCCGTCGTCCGCTGCGATCTCGAGCGCCTCGATCTGCGCAGCCGCGGCGAGGGCTATTTCCTCGCTGACGGCAAAGCGCCGCGTGGTATCCAGCGTTCGCCGGCCTTGCGAATATGCCAGAACGGCCTCGACATCGACGCCCTGTTCGGTCGACCATGCGCGCCAGATGCGTTCGGATACGGCAGTGGAATCCACGAGCGTGCCGTCCATATCGAACAATAGTGCCTCTGCGGACAAGGTGATGCGATCGACCATCGTTGAAACTCAGCTGGTGGGGGAGGAATTGGCCATGCCGGCATGGTCGCGCCGCGTCGCGGCTGCGGCGCATATGGGAACGAGCGCCAGCATGATGGTCAGCACCCAGAAGGCGCCGGGCAGGCCGATCGCCTGTGCCGCAAAGCCGACCCCCGCCGGGCCCGCCAGCACACCTGCATAGCCGACCGTCGTGACGGCTGCGATGGCAAGGCCCGCGGGCATTACGGTCTGGGTGCCGGCCTGGCGAAACAGCACCGGGACCGTGTTGGAGGCGCCCAGGCCGATCAGCAGGAAGCCGAGCATGGCGATGGAAGCGAAGGGGGCCGTGAGCAGAACGATATAGCCGACAATGGCGAGCAGGCCGCCCCAGAACATCGTGTGCCGGTCACCAAGCCGTGCGACCACGGCATCGCCGGTCAGCCGCCCCATCGTCATCGCGATGGCGAAAACGCTGTAGCCGATCCCGGCCTGAGCGGTCGGCAACAGGCCGTTGCCGGTCAGGAGAAGCGCACCCCAGTCGAGCATCGCCCCCTCGGTAAGAAAGGTAATGGCCGCGAGCAGCGCGAGCAACGCAACGATACCGCGCGGCACGACCAGCAGCGGTGCTTCTTCGGCCTGCGGGGTATCGATGAGTCGTGGCGCCGCGAACAGGATCGCCCCGATCATCAGCACCGCCGCCGCGATCGTGCCCGTCACCGGCGAAACCTGCGCGGAAAGAGCGGCTGTCAGCAGCAACGCGCCGACAAAGCCGCCGACACTGAACAGTCCGTGGAAACCGGACATGAGCGGTTTCGTGCCACGCTTCTCAACCTCGACCGCATGGACGTTCATGCTGACATCGATCAGGCCGAGAAACCCGCCGAAGAGAAGCAGCACGATCGCCATCGCCGGAACGGTCGGCGCCAGGGCCAGGAAGGGTAGCAGGATCGCCTGTCCCAAACCGCCGACGACAATGATCGGACGCGCGCCAAGCTTCGATATGAATGCGCCGGTGAGTTGCATCGTCAGAACCGAACCGGCGCCGAGACACAGGAGCAGGAGCCCCAGCGAGCCCTCGTCGATTTCCAGCCGCGCCTTCGCGAGCGGCACGAGCGGCGCCCAGCAGGCAAGGCCGAAGCCGGCTACGAAAAATGCGATGCGGGTTGCCAGCCGCGAGCCGGCTTCTTGTTGTGTCACCGAACGTCCAATCTGTCAGGGTTACTGGTCGGCGCTCGGCGCGGCCCGCAGAATATTAGCGCCCGCCGAGCGCAGCGTGTCGGCAGCGGCGTCCGACGCATCATGTTCGATGATGACCCAATCGATCGCGTTCAGGTCGACGATCCGATGTGGTGCCTGCTCACCGATTTTCTCGTTCGCCCCGAGGACAAGGGTGGTTCGGCTCCGGGCGGCCAGCGCCCGCTTGAATGTGGCATCCGCACCGTCAAGCGCGCTGACACCGCCCTCGGCCGACACTGTACACGCTCCGAGAAAACACAGGTCGATGTTCAATCGGGCGATCGCTTCAAGTGCGGTGCCGTCGATCGAGCCGCCGATCACGCTGTCGATCGCGCCACCCACCATGTGGATATGAATGTCTCCGCGGGCGACCAGCGCGGCCGCGATCTCGATGGAACTGGTGGCGACGATCAGGTCAGCGTCTCTGGGAAGCTCTTCCGCAACGATCAGGCCGGTGCTGCCATTATCCAGGAAAATGAAGCTGCCGGGTTCGACCATCGGCATCGCTGCCCGAGCCAGCGCACGTTTGCGGTCCACATCGGCGCCGAAACGATGCGATACAGGCGTTGTGCCGGGGCTGAGCGGCAGGGCCCCGCCATAGACGCGCCGACATAGTCCTGCGGCTGCGAGTGCGCGTAGATCGCGCCGGATCGCGTCTTCGGAGATGTCGAACTCGCTGGCGAGCGCACCCGCGTTGACGGATTGGCCATTGGCGAGACGGGCCGCGATCGCGTCGCGACGGGCGTGGGGGATGTCGTTGGTCACGCAGCGGCGCTTAGCATGCTAATTCGTGCATTATCAAGAATGAATCGTGTGAGAACGTGCAGATTATATTGAGTGGATTGCTGTGTGTATGGTGATGGGCTTCCCGTGTGGGGTCGGTAACTTTAATCGGGCATAAACAAGAATGTGGCGCGTCGAATCGCTGAGCTGGGGCGGGCGCTTGCGGTGCGTCGGGTCGAGCCCAATGGCCCGGCTGCCGCGATATCCGCCCTTTGGGGCCGCCGCTGTTGCCTGCGTTCCCGGGGTGCGCTGCCCGGACTCGCTGGTCCGCTGGTGGCTTGACGAATTCCCGTGCGGCTAGTCTATATTGTCAACGCGTACAGGTGTTCTACCGCAGTTTCCTGCGGGAATCTCCGGTTGCGACAATATTGATCCGTAATGACCTAATTTTATAATGGTTGATGTGGCAAGCACTTTTGTCGCGAGCAATCTATTCACAATATAAATCGTCGATGAATAGTATTTCCTATTGTCGTCGATGAAGATCGCTCATATGCGTGCAGCGTAACGGGGTTTGCATCAGTATTAGTCATTCCCCGGTTCCAGCATTATCCGGACCTGAGGGGGCTCCTATGGACATGCCTGATCCAGTCACGCCGCTCACACCAGCCGAACAGGCGTTTGTCGCCACGCTCAACGCCACATGGACTCGAGACCAGGTACTCACCCGTTTGAAGGCCGATCTTCAGACCGCGGTCGAGATCGAACTCGCGACGATCCCGATCTATCTCTACACCTATTACTCGCTCGTCCGAAACAATGAGAGCGGCGAGACGATCAGCGATGCCCAGCTCTTCGCCAACAAGGCGGGCGGCGTGATCATGAGCGTGGCGGTGGAGGAAATGCTCCACATGTCGCTCTCGTCGAACATCCTGTGGTCGATGGGCGTGATGCCCCAGCTCTATGGCAAGGCGCCGGGCGCCTATCCGACCGGGCTGCCCTATCACAATCCGCAGGGGCCGGCAGGACCGGACGGTAAGACCGCGGTGCTGATCCCGCTCGGCAAGCTGAGCTTCGAGCAGCTGTGGCACTTCCTCCAGATCGAATATCCCGAGCAGTGGAACGCCCCGCCGCAGGACAGCAATTGGGATACGATCGGCCAATTCTATTCGTATATCCGCTGCCTGCTCAGCACGCAGTTTCTGGACGATTCGGACTTTCAGCGCGGGTCGGTCGACAACGCGATCCAGCCGTACAACTACTCCCCGAACAACGTCGACACCGTCTATCCCAACGCCGGGTTCGATCCGTGGAAGCCGGCGCCGCCGGCGACCGTCAGCTGGGCCGATCCGGTACAGGGCGCGGCGGCGGCGGCGGTCTATCCCGACTATGCCGACAGCCATGCCGGCCAGAGCCAGCTGGTCGCGATCCGATCGATCCAGGATGCCGCGACCGCGATCGACACGATCTGCGACCAGGGCGAGGGCGTGCCGGTGCCGGATGTCGGCCCCAGCCCCTATGACGATCCGTCGAAGGACGAGGAATCGCACTATGTGAAGTTCCTGACGCTCCAGGCGCAGTTCGCCGACTATGCCGGCACCACCGAAGTGCGCCCGCTCCAGCCGCCCGCGCCGACCGACGTGATCCAGCCCGCCACCGACGGCCAGGCGCTCCTCGACGCCGGCGTGCTGGTGAACATGCCCGACAGCCCGCTCGCGGCGAGCTATCCCGAATATTATGTCGATATCGCGAATTTCTGCAGCGCGTGCTTCCAGTACATGCTGGTGATGACCGAGACGGTCTATCTGGTTCCGCCCGAGAAGCAGAAGGTCTTCTTCAACGAGGGGCTGCACCGGTCGATGATCTGGGTGCTCGACAAATATATCCGCACGATCCGTCAGATTCCGATCCCGAGCGGCGCCTATGCCGGCACGATGATGGGGCCGACCTTCGAGAATGTGTCGCTGGGCGATCGCGCGGTGTCGTTCCAGGGGCTGACCGATTTCGGCAACAAGGCGATCGCATCGGCCAACGCGCTGATCGCGCAGCTCAACGCCGACGAGGTGGTCGAGCATGTCCAGGCGCTGTTCGCGCCCGGCGGCACCACCGCCAAGGCGGTGCAGATCGAGAAGGCTGACAGCGATCTGATCGGCGTGCTCAAAAACGTCATCTACTATGTCGGTGTCGCGATCACGAAGACCGGCACCAACAACGTGCCCATGCACCTGCCCGATGTCGGTCCCTATTGGACCGCCGCCCAGCAACGCTGACGCCCACGCGATAGGAAAAGACTCATGGCATCCTGCTCCACTCCGACTCCGTCGCCGGCCCCTGCACCGGGCGTTCCCGTGCCGACCCCCTATCCCTATGCCGCCGAGCCCGCCTTCCCGGGACCCGGCGTGATCGGCCCGCAGCCCGAGGGCCTGCCGCTCCACGCCTGTATGGGACTGAACGCCTGTGCGGGATCGGACCGCTTCGGCATGTTCGGCGCGCCGGGCCGCGCGCCCAATGCCTGTGCCGGGCAGGGCTATTGCTCGACCGGCACCGATCACACCTGCCACGTCCAGAACGAGTGCAAGGGGCAGGGGGGTTGCGGCCTCTACGGCACGGGCGAGGAGATGAACAATCCCGGCGCCAATGAATGCCGCTCGCAGGGATCGTGCGCCACGCCGATCAATGCCGAGCGCTTCAGCACCAACGGGCCGAACCAGGGACAGAGCGTCTGGCTGCGCGCACGCGCGGTGTTCGAGGCGAATTGGGAGGTGACGCGGCTGGAGCTGCTGGCGGCGCAGGCGCTGCAGAAGGTTCCTTCCGGCCAGCCTCTTCCCGCGACGCTCGGCGGCGCGCCGGCGGCGTTCGCGGCGACCGGGCCGACCTATCTGTGGATCTCGGCCGACAACGATGAGCGCGGCAACATGACCGCCTGCGGATCGAGCGGGATGAGCGGCGCCGGTGGCTGCAGCTGAGGATGCGCTAGCGGGCTTGCCCCGGCTGGGACTGGGGCTGGGCCTGCGCAACGTCCATTTCGATGCGATCCTCTCGGGCGAGCGCCAGGACCTGTGGTTCGAGGCGATTTCCGAGAATTTCATGGACTCGGGCGGGCGACCGCGCGCGATCATCCGTGCGGTCGCCGAACGCTATCCGATCGTCCTGCACGGCGTCTCGTTGTCGATCGGCAGCACCGATCCACTCGACAGGGCCTATCTCGCCTCGCTCAAGCGGTTGGCGGATGAGGTTCACCCGGCCTGGGTCAGCGATCATCTCTGCTGGACCGGCGTGAATGGGCATAACTCGCACGACCTGCTGCCGATGCCGTTGACCGCGGAAAGCCTGAACCATGTCGCGGCACGGGTACGCCAGGTTCAGGACATTCTGGAGCGCCCGCTGATCCTCGAGAACCCAAGTTCCTATGTCCGCTTCGCCCAGTCGACGATGGATGAGCCGGCGTTCCTGCGCGCACTGGCCGATCAAACCGGCTGCGGGCTGCTGCTCGACGTCAACAACGTCTATGTCAGCTGCTTCAACGCCGGCACTGATCCGGTCGCCTATCTCGACGCCTTTCCGTGTGACCGCGTCGTGCAGATGCACCTGGCCGGCCATCAGGATTTCGGCACGCACTTGATCGATACCCATGACCGCCCGGTGCGCCCGGAGGTTTGGGAGCTATTCCGCATCGCCTGGGCGCGGACCGGCGGGGCCTCAACCCTGCTCGAGTGGGACGACCATATTCCGGACTTCGACGGCTGCCTCGCCGAGCTGTGCAAGGCGGAGCGCTACATGGCGGGCGGCACTGCGCCGTCTGGCGACCATGCGCGGGCAACGGACGACGAGGGCGTATCCAACCCGATCGGGTTCCTTGTCCCCCGCGCGATGGACAGCGTGATGGAGGATGCTGCGTGACCACGCTGGCGGGCGCGCAACACCGGATGCATGCGGCATTGATCGATCCCCATGCTGATCCCGTCGCGGCCCAGGCGCTGTTTATGGCCGGCGGAAGGCTGGGCGCCGGGGCCGGATTGGCGGTCTATCGGCGCGGCTATTTCCTGCGCATCGCCGCGTGCATGCGCGAGCAGTTTCCGGCGCTATGCCATGCGCTGGGGCGGGCGCTGTTCGACGATTTCGTCGCCGATTATATCCGCGACTGCCCGCCCGAGCGGCATACGCTCTATGATCTTGGCCGGCGCTTTCCAGGCTGGATGGAAGCGAACCGACCCGATCAGTGGGCGCATGAGGCCTGGGTCGATTTCATGATCGATCTCGCCCGCTTCGAATATCTGGCGTTCACGATGTTCGATGCCGAGGGCAATGAGGGGCGGCCGTTCGCGACACCCGATACCGCAGACGGTGCCCTGCGCCTTCAGCCCGCCTTTGCATTGGGTAGCTATGGCTTCTCGGTCGCCGGCTATTACCACGCCGTGCGCCGCGGCGAGGCGCCGTCATTGCCTATGCCCGCGCCCTGCCACATCGCCCTGGTTCGCAGCGATTACGTCACGCGCACCGTGCCGCTGAGCGAAGCGCAGCATTGTTTCTTCGCCGCGATGCTGGCCGGAAGCGGCGTCGAGGCGGCGCTCGCGACCGTCGCGGCGCGCTACACGCTTGCTCCCGCAGAGGTAGACCGGATGTGGCGCGGTGCACAGGGCGACCGCGCGCGCTGGATCGAATGGGGCTTCTTTGTCGCGGCCGATCTGTGATCTGGTCAGATGGTTGAGGCAAATGACGGGGCAGGGGGACTTCGAATTCGGGTTTAGCACCGTGGGCGCGTTGCACGGTCGCGGTGTGAGCAACACGCACCGCGCATGCTCCTCCACCTCGGGGACGAGATGCTCTGGAGCGCTCCGAGATGTTGGCGTCGATTCCGCGTCTTCATTTCGATCGTTCAGCTTCATCGGGTTGGTCTCCGGAAGCTCTTGAGCTGCGGGGCGCAACATGCCCGTAGCTGGTCGCCCATATAGGCCGGGCGCCGGATCGCTGAATGGTCTGGCGCCAGCGATGATGCCCAGCGAACTCGAATGCCCATAGGGTGGTGAGCTCAGCTCATGCAGCTGTCAGTGCTGGCACCCACGGTCTGGCTCACGAATTCGGCAGCATGGCCCGGAGCCATTCCACCACTTGGCGGCGCACGGCCGGCAGTAGCGAGACCACAACGGTGGATCTCTCGCTGCGACAATAAGTCCTGATCCGGAAATGTTAAAACCGGACCGTAAGCCGCCAATTCATGCCCGGATTTCTTAGGTGAATACCCAGATTTTGGCCAGGATGATCAATTTTCGGTATTTTGAACAGGTTGATGCAAGGTTAACTATCTCTGAGTGTAAGATAAAGTTAAGGATGTTTATATCCATTATGGGTGAATTTACATTGATGTCATTGGAAAATTCGGAGATATCTTGAAGAGCTGATTTGATAAATCTGCAGCACATAGGGGATTTGATATGGAAAAGCGTATCGAAATCACGCCTCGCAAAGCTGGAGCCACAGAGGCTCGCGTAGTGCAGCAGAAGAATGCGACAATACCCATAGAAAATGCCGCGAGTGTAAAGGTTTCCGCCGCGCGCAATGAGCTCGCCGAAATGTCACGGGATGGTGACGATCTGGTCCTGCGCTTTGCTGATGGTACGACGGTGCGACTCGACGGCTATTTTAGCTGTCCTTCCGAGTCGATTCCCGATCTGGTCTTTGCTGAACCCGGAGAGGGTGGGCAATGGCGCGCGGTATTGAGCGAAAGTTCTTGTCATCTTCCGACCGACAGCGGTGTGGAGGCGCTTGCCTATTCGTTCGAATCTCTCTCATCCGGTACTGCAGCGGGTGGCATGAGCGGTACCATGCTTGCCGGGTTGGGTGCGTTACTTGTCGGCGGAGGCGTGGCGGCCGCTGCTGGTGGCGGTGGCGGCGGAGGAAACTCCAACCCCAACACCCCTCCGACCGACACGACGCCCCCGGGTGCGCCGACCGTTGCGCCGACCAATGGCCGGATACTGACGGGCACGGCCGAGGCTGGCGCTACCATTCGCATCGACGTGAATGGCGACGGAAGTATCGACGGGACGACGACAGCTAACGCGTCGGGGAATTGGACCTTCACACCGACCACCGCGCTTGCAAATGGTGTGACGGTGCGGGTGACGGCAGCAGATGCCGCCGGCAATGTCTCGCCACCAACGACCGTCGTCGTCGATGCTGCGGCACCAGCCGCGCCCGTCATCAATCCAACCAACGGAACTGTGATCAGCGGCACGGCGGAGGCCGGTGCGACGGTTCGCCTGGATCTCAACAATGACGGCAATGTCGATGCCACGGTGACGGCAAACGGGGCAGGAAACTGGAGCTATACGCCCACGACACCCGTTGCCAACGGCACGACGGTGACGGCAACGGCAGCTGATGCCGTCGGCAATGTCTCGCCTCCGGCCAGCACGGTGGTCGATAGCCTTGCGCCACCTGCCCCGACGATCAACCCCAGCCGTGGAGACCTGTTGACCGGCACGGCCGAGGCAGGCGCGACCGTCAGGCTCGATCTCGACGGTGATGGCGACGTTGATGCCACCGTCACCGCGAACGGCTCCGGCAACTGGAGCTATACGCCGGCCAGTCCGATTCCGAATGGCACGACGGTGATCGCCACAGCGGCCGATGCCGTTGGCAATGTCTCGCCTCCCGCCAGCAGAGTGATCGATTCCCTGGCACCGGCGGTTCCGACGATCGGCGATATCGCCGACAATGTCGGCGCTATCCTGGGCAGCGTGAGCAACGGCGGTTTCACCGATGATACCACCCCGACGCTGTCGGGTACGGGTGCCGAGGCGAATGCCACGATCACCATCTACGACAATGGCACTGCGATCGGGACGACAACCGCTAACGGTGTCGGGGCCTGGAGCTTCACGCCGGCGGCGGCGCTGGGCACAGGGGCGCACAGCTTCACCATCTCGGCGACCGACGCCACAGGCAATAGCAGCGCACAATCGGCCGCCTATACGATCACCATCGACACTTCGTCGCCCGCCGCGCCGACCATCGGCGATGTTACCGATAATGTCGGTGCGATCCTCGGCAGCGTCGGCAACGGCGGCGTGACCGACGATGCGACCCCGACGCTGTCGGGTACGGGTGCCGAGGCGAATGCCACGATCACGATCTATGACAATGGCACCGCGATCGGGACGGCAACGGCGAATGCTGCCGGAGCGTGGAGCTTCACACCAAGTGCACCGCTGGGTGCGGGGGCGCACAGCCTCACCATCACGGCGACCGATGCCGCGGGTAATGCCAGCGCTCAGTCGGCCGCCTATGCGATCACCATTGATGTATTGTCGCCACAGGTGCCGGTGATCGGCGATGTCGTCGACAGTGTCGGGCCGATTCTGGGCACGGTGCTGAATGGCGGCGCGACCGATGATACGACCCCGACGCTATCGGGCACGGGTGCCGAGGCCAATGCGACAATCACTGTCTACGACAATGGTAGCGCGATCGGGACGGCAGCGGCGGACGGCGCGGGTGCATGGAGCTTTACGCCGGCGGCGGCGCTGGGCGCGGGGGGGCACAGCTTCACCATCTCGGCGACCGATGCCGCGGGCAATGCCAGCGCTCAGTCGGCCGCCTACGTCGTCACCATCGACGTCAGTGCCCCTGCAATTCCGGCGATCGGCGATGTTACCGACAATGTCGGTGCGATATTCGGTAGCGTCGTCAGCGGCGGCGTGACCGACGATACCGCCCCGACGCT
>CAYOXO010000119.1:7699-13527 GCA_964407945.1 uncultured Stakelama sp. | reverse complement strand
CGATCGTGCTCGTGATCCTCGCGCTGATTGCATGGGGCGCGTGGGCGCTGTGGCTGGATGACCACGACGACACGGTGATCGCCGCAGACCGCAGCAAGGCGACGATCGAGACGCTCAACTCGACCATCGCCGCCGACCGCGGCGCCGGGGCGGCGAAGGACGCGCGCGATCGCGCCTTCGCCAACGAGCAAGATCAACTGGAAAAGGAAGTGGACGATGCGGCCGCCAATGGCACTAGCCCTCTCGACTCTCTGTTTGACCGGCTGCGCTGATCAGGCTGCCCGCGCCGTCGCCGTGACGCCCGATCCGGCGCCGCTGGCGGCATGCCCGCGCTACTTCCCGGCGCCGCCGACGCTCAAGCCGCTGGAGCGCATCATCCTGCCCGATGGCCGATTCGCCGTGCTGCTCGATCGCGTGATCGAGCGCGAGCGCGAGACGGCGCTGTTCATCGTCGAGGGCCGCGGCGCGTGGCAGGCGTGCAGCTCGGCGGTTGTCTATGCCGAGGACTGGTCGGCGCGCGTGCGGGGTGAGCACTGATGCTGCGCCCTTACCAGCGCGCCTTCCTCGCCGCGTTCGCGGGCGCGGCGATAGTGGGAATGCCGTTCGGCAGTCAGGCGATCGCGCCGGTGATCAGCCGCGAGGTCGAAGCTTCACGCGTGCGACGGCGAAAGGCCGCGGTGCCGATGGTTCGCCGCCGTTATCGTAGCCGTGGCGCGCAGGCCAAGCCGCAGCGCCGGTCTAATCGCCTCCACATATCCCGGCGCGTTCGTCGCCAGCATCGGCGTGCCCGCTGATGTGGCCGCTGATCATCGTCGGCGCGCTGTTCTGGGGCGGCGGTTCCGGAGCACTCGCACTGCTCGTGCCGTGGCGCTGGCTGGACCCGGAGGATCGCTGGCTTGCCGCGGCCGTTGTGCTCGGCTGGCCGATCGTGCTGCTGATCGCCTCGATCGAGCTGACGTACGAGCAGTTCTTTCCGCGCGGCCCGTGGTGGACGCGAAAGGGCCGCTGGTGAGCATGCTGACTGGCACGCCCGCCAACGACGAATGCACCGATTGCGGTAAGCCGATTGGCGCGGCGCGCCGTGCGGCACAGCCCGCCGCGATCCGGTGCGTCGGGTGCCAGGCCATCATCGAAAACGCACGGGGGAAACGGTTGTGAGCTTGAACTTGGTCATGGCGATCGTGGCGGTGATCTCGCTGGTGTTCAGCGTCGCCAACATCGTCTGGACGTGGTGGTCGAAGAACAACGACGCCAGCGACAAGAAGGTCGAGGAAATCGAGACGAGGGTCGATGATCTCAAGGAGCGGATCGGCAAGGTCGAAGCGGAGCTGACCCACCTTCCGAAGAAGGACGATATCACCGCCCTGCGTCTCCAAGTCTCCGAAATCGTCGGCACGCAGAAGGCTTCCGAGGTGGAGCTTGGGAGCGTCGCCCGCACGGTTCGCCGGATCGAGGATCACCTCTTGGGAGTGAAATCGTGAACTACGAAGATCGAGTTCTCGCGGACGCACGCCTGTGCATGCTGAAGGAACTGGCCGATCAGGTTGATGGCCGACTTCACGACAAGGCCCTGATGTACACGCTGGACGCGTTCGCCATGCGTCGGGACATTGATTGGGTACGCACTCAGTTGCTCGCGTTGAAGGATTTGGGCGCGGTCAAGGTTTCCGAGATGGGAAGCGTAATGATCGCGACCTTGACCAGTCTCGGCCGCAAGCACGTCGAGCGCCGTGCGGTGATCGTCGGCGTCGCTCGCCCTTCGGACCCGGATTGAACCGTGGTGGATTCCGCCGCCGATGATCGCCGCGAGGGCCGCGGGCGCCTGTCGTCGATAGACTTGCTGCCAGAGGAAGCCGAGCCGGATATCGTCTGGGCGCTCGACGCTCTGCGCGAGCGAGCGATGCCGCAAACGGCGATCCTTGCTGAGTTCAACTCGCGGCTAGCCGATCGCGGCATCGCAGGTGTCAGCAAGTCCGCATTCAACCGCTGGTCGGTCCGGAAGGCCATCCAGTTTCGCCGCCTGAATGAGGTGCGGGCGATCACTGGCGAGATCGTGCGCGATCTGGGCGTGGACGGCGCCGACAATGTGACGATCGCCGTCGCCGAATCGATCAAGGCCGCGGTCTACGAGCGGCTTGAGGGCGACAACGACCCCAAGGCGCTCATGGCCCTCGGTCGTGCGCTCAACTCGGCGGTCGCTGCGCAGAAGTCGTCGGCCGACCTGCGGGCCAAGATCGAGGCGCGGACTAACGCGCAGCTCGAAGCGGCGGCGGAGAAGGTCGAGAGCGTCGGCAGAGAGGCCGGGCTTAGCGAAGATCGCGTCGCGCAAATCCGCCGCGATGTGCTGGGGCTGCGCGTCTGATGATGCCGCCGGGGATCAAGAAGCTGGCAGGCGCTGCGACTAGCGCGATCGCGGCGCTGTCGATCGCGACGGTCCCGCCGATCCTCGCGCGCGATCCCGGCCGACTTCCCCCCGAGCTGCTGCGCGGCGCGGAGCTGCCGGCCGATCACGATCCGTTGGCGCCCGGCATCCTCATGCTCCACCAGAAGGAGTGGGTTGAGGATCAGTCCCCGCTCAAGCTGGGGGAGAAGGGACGCCGCACCGGCATCACTTACGCCGAGGCACTGGACGATACCCTGATCGCTTCGGCCGCGCGCTCGGCCGGTGGCGACAACGTCTTCTACATCGGCGACACAAAGGACAAAGGCCGCGAGTTCATCGGCTATGTCGCCCACTTCGCGAAGGTGGTCGCCAAAGAGCTGGGCGAGGTCGAAGAGTTCCTGTTCGAGGACGAACGCGAGGACGGCACCTCGCGCTTCATCTCGGCCTATCGGGTCACCTTTGCGTCGGGCTTCCGGGTCGAGGCGCTTTCGTCCAGGCCGGAGAATATCCGCGGCCTTCAGGGCGTCGTCGTCATCGACGAAGCGGCGTTCCACAAGGATGTCCGCGGCGTGCTCGACGCCGTAAACGCGCTGCTGATCTGGGGCGGCAAAATCCGCGTGATCTCCACGCACAACGGCAAGCTCAACCCGTTCAACGAGCTGATCAAGGAAGCGAAGGCCGGAAAGGTCAATTTCTCGCTTCACTTCATCCCGTTCCAGAAGGCAGTCGATAACGGGCTGTACCGCCGCGTCTGTCTGATGCGCGGCACGGAATACACGCCCGAGGGCGAGCGGGAGTGGGAAGCCCGCATCCGTAAGAGCTACGGCCTTCGCACCGCGCAGATGCGGCAAGAGCTGGACGCGATCCCCGCCGATGCCGAGGGCGCGGCGCTATCGCAGGTTGTGATCGAGTCCGTGACAAGCCCGGACGTGCCGGTGATCCGCTGGACGCTGGAGAGCGAGTTCGCCGAGCTGTCGCCCGAAGCGCGCAAGGCGGTGACAGACGCGTTCCTCGCGCGCGAGATCAAGCCTGTGCTCGACAAGCTCGACGGCGATCGTCGGCACGATCTCGGCTGGGACTTTGCGCGATCGGGCGACGCATCCGGACCGGTCATCACCGAAACCGGGCAAGATCTAGTTCGGCGCCAGAAACTAGTGCTGGAGCTGCGCAACGTACCCTTCGAGACCCAGCGCGATGTAGCCTTTTACATCATGCGGCGCTTGCCGCGGTTCGGTCATGCCGCCTTCGACGCCACCGGCAACGGCGCTTATCTCGCCGAGGTCTGCGCGATCGGGTACGCGACAAGCACCGGCTTCCGCCCCGGCTTTGGGGCGCGGGTCAGTCAGGTGAAGCTCAGTCAGGAATGGTATCGCGCGAACGCGGTGCCCTACGTCACCGCGTTCGGGGAAAAGACGGTTGTCATTGCGGCGGACGCCGACGTGGTGCTCGATCACCAAGCGCTCCAGTATGTCGGCGGCATCATCAAGGTTCCCGACGACTTCCGGTTCAAGGGCGGTGACGGCCTCGACCGTCACGGCGATACAGCGATCGGCGGCATGCTGGCGTGGTTCGCGTCGCGCCAGAACCCAGTGGCCTATGGCTACCAGCCTGTGACCGCGCCGAGCGATCGCCAGCGCTTCGACGATCCCAACGCCGAGGATGGCGAACGGGCGTGGTGGCGACAGCCGCTCGGCTCGCGAATGAGCGGGGGTGTCCTATGAACGGGCGGCTTCAACTGGCGGGCCGCTCAGAGGCCCCAGAAAGGGCCTCTCCCGCGAAGTGGGGGGATTTTGCCCGAAACGTGCTGACCTGCCCTCTAAGCGCCCTCTTAGCCCTCTCAATCGATCATTCGCCTTGCAAGGAACAACCGGCATGAAGCCGATCGTCACATACTCGCTGACCGGCCTGCGCAATGCGACCGGCCAGAGCGTCAACAAGAGCCGGCTGACCGGCGAGATCGCGGCGCCGACGATCGGGAGCGTGCGCAGCCCGATCGCGGGCTATCCTGCCGACGGTCTCAACCCTGTGCGCCTCGCCAACCTTCTGCGCGAGGCCGATCAGGGCGACCCGCTTCGCTACTTCGAACTGGCTGAGCAGATCGAGGAACGCGATTCCCATTACGCGGCTGTGCTCGGCACGCGTAAGCGCTCGGTCGCCCAGATCGACGTGACGGTCGAGGCGGCGAGCGATGACGCCTTCGACGTGGCGCTCGCCGACATGGTTCGCGAGTGGATCGCCCGCGACGAACTTGCCGATGAGATGTTCGATATCCTTGATGCGGTCGGCAAAGGCCTCTCGTTCACCGAGATCATCTGGGACACGAGCGAGGGCCAGTGGCGGCCGGACCGGCTGGAGTGGCGCGATCCGCGTTGGTTCACCTTCGACCGCAGGGATGGCCGGACCCCGCTGTTGCGCGGGGGCGTGAGCGGCACGGGGCCTGATGAGCCGCTGGAGCCGTTCAAGTTCATTCAGCTTTCGATCAAGGCCAAGAGCGGCTTGCCGGTGCGGTCGGGCATCGCCCGGATCGCGGCATGGAACTGGATGTTCAAGGCGTTCACGCAGCGCGATTGGGCGATCTTCACCCAGACCTTCGGCCAGCCGGTTCGGGTGGGCAAGTTCCACGCGGGCGCATCCGCCGATGACAGGGCGACCCTGTTTCGTGCCGTGGCGAACATAGCAGGAGATTGCGCGGCGATCATCCCGGCCGAGATGGAGCTTGAGTTCATCGAGTCGAAGAATGTCGGGCAAGGCAGCGATCTCTACGAGAAGCGCGCCAACTGGCTCGATCAGCAAACGTCGAAGGCGGTGCTCGGCCAGACCACCACCACCGACGCGATCTCGGGCGGGCATGCGGTCAGCCAAGAGCATCGCGAGGTGCAGGGCGATATCGAGACTGCGGATTGCAAGGCGGTCGCGGCGTGCCTCAACCGCGATCTCGTGCGCCCATGGATCGACCTGGAGCATGGGCCGCAGCCGCGATACCCGCGCATCCGCATCCGCCGTCCCAAGCGCGAGGACATTGCTGGGCTGTCCTCGGCACTCGCCGATCTCGTGCCCTTGGGCTTGCGCGTCGAGCAAAGCGAAATCCGCGACAAACTCGGTCTGACCGAACCGGGCGAGCGCTCTGAGCTGCTGGTCGCGCCGTCGCTCAATCAGGCCCCGCCTTCGAAGATCGCGCTTCAGTCGCGCCAGCCCGCGAACGCGCCGTTTCCGGGTGACGCGATCGCCGATCGCCTGACGGCCGAGGGCGCGCCCGAAATGGAGGAGCTGATCGGGCAGATCGAAACGATGCTCGAGCGCGCTTCCAGCCTCGACGAGCTGAAGCTGATGCTCACCAGCGCCTACCCGAACCTCGACGCCTCCAAGCTGGCTGAGAAGTTGGCGGTCGGCCTTGTCGCCGCGCGCGTGGCCGGGATGGCAGACGTAGAAGACGAAAGTGCCTGAG
>CAYOXO010000119.1:0-7599 GCA_964407945.1 uncultured Stakelama sp. | reverse complement strand
CGCGCCGATCGTGCGGGCAATCGCCGAGAAGGTGCGGAGCTGGGACTATCGCATCGCAAAGGCGTTCATGGATGAGTTGCCCGAAGCGCAGCGCGATCCGTTGGCCCGCGCCTATCGCGCCTTGCCATCGGTTGCCGACGATGCGCGTCGCTACGCGCAAGCTGTGTGGCGCGATGCGGTGCCGCAGCCCGGCCGGACGCTTGGCCAGGTCACGAGCGATCAGGCCGCCGCGATTGCCGCGGCGCGTGATCTCGACGTGTCGCTGTTCGATTTCTCGCTGTCGCCGGATGAGGTCGCCCATGTCCGGCGCGAGCATGGCGGTGAGGATGTCGAGCGACGGCGCGGGCAGCGGGCGATCGCGCCGGCCGACTTCGCCCAGTTGCCCGAGCTGCTGAACGGGACGCCGCGTTATGTCGGGCAATCGGCCGGGCGCAATCTGCCCGTATTCGAGATCGCGGCCGAGATCGGCGGCGAGGAACTGGTGACGCGTTGGGAGATGTGGAAGCGGCGCCGGACCTTCACGCTGCTGAATTTCTTCGTGCGAACCGGACGGCGGACCTGACCGCCCCCTCACAACGCTCGCGACGTTTCGGGTTATCGGCCCGCAGATGGATGCGGTCAGGCTAGGGAGAAAATAGCCATGTTGCGGATCGTGTTCAACGGCCCGGTGCTCACCGCCCAGCTTCGCGAGGCGCAAGAGCGTTTGGCGAACCCGGAACCGATGTATCAGGACATCGGCGAATATCTGGTCGATAGCCACCGCCAGCGGTTTCTGCGCAGCGAAGCACCGGACGGCACGACATGGGCGGACAAGAGCCTTGTCACCCTAGAGCGATATCGGCGGCTGGGTGACGGCGACCGAAGCAAGCCGTTGATTGGCCCGAGCAGACGGCTTGGTACCGAACTGCACTATTATGCGAGCCGGTCGGACGTGGAGTTCGGGTCGAACCTCGCATATTCCGGCGTGATGCAGGAGGGCGCGGCGAAGGGCGCATTTGGGGCCGATCGCCACGGTCGCCCGATCCCATGGGGCAACATCCCGGCGCGGGTGTGGCTCGGCCTTTCCGACACGGACGAGCGCAACATCGTCGATCTCGCCGACGAGCATGTCGGCGGCGCCTTCGATCAGTGAAGCCCGTTTGATTTCCAGCGGTGCCGGTGGCAACGTGCCGCTGCGCCGATTCACTTCGGGCGCCTCCCGCCTATAGGCATGGGCATGTTTTGACCGGGTAGCCGCGGGCATCACGGTCTTCATGACCCGGCCTTCGCCAACCCTTTGCTCCGCAGTCGCGATCGCCTTCGAAGGCGACAACGTACCCGAGTGGATTCAGCTCCTGCCTGCCCGCGAGGCGCGCTCGGCTGACGGCCGCGGGCCTTATCGCATCCCCGACGCAGCGGCGCTGCTGAGCGCTTCGCTTCCGGTCGGTGCCAAGCTCGTACTCGACGAGAACCACTCGACCGATCTCGCCGCGCCCAACGGCGCCTCGGCGCCTGCGCGCGGCTGGATCGTCGAGATGCAGTCGCGTGAGGACGGTATCTGGGGCCGCGTCGAGTGGACCGGCGAAGGGCGCCGGATCGTCGCGGACAAGCAATATCGCGGCGTCTCGCCGGTGATCCTGCACCGCGAAGACGGGACGATCACGCACATCCTGCGCGCCAGCCTGACCAACACGCCGAACCTGATCGGCATGGCGGCGCTGCACAGCGAGCTTCACACGGGAGACGACACGATGAACTGGAAAGAGATGCTGCTCGGGCTGCTGAAGCTCGACAGCGGAGCGAGCGACGAAGAAATCGCCGCCGCGCTCGAAAAGTGGAAGGGCGGCGACAGTGGCGCGGCGCAGGTGGCGCTGCAGTCGGCCCTCGCGCCTATCGCCAAGGCAGCGGGCCTCGCCGAGAATGCCGACGCGGCCGCGGTCCTGTCGGGCGTTCAGTCGCTGGCCGCCAGCAAGGGCGGCGGCGAGGCGATCGTTGCGCTCCAGTCGGAGCTGGCGAGCGTTACCGGGCAGCTCAACGCGCTTCGCGATGACGGCGCCAAGACAGCCGCAACCGCGTTCGTTGATGCCGCGATCGGTGCTGGCCGCGTCGGCATCAAGCCGCTGCGTGACCGCTACATCGCCATGCACATGAAGGACGCGGCGGGCACCGAGGAAATCGTCAACGCGATGCCGGTGCTTCACGGCACCCGCCTTGTCGGCGAGCCGCCCAAGGCGGGCGAACCGGGCGAGCTGAGCGACGCCGATCGCAGCGTGATCGCGCTGATGGGCCTCGACCCGGATTCCTACAAGCAGACGCTCGCCGATCAGGCGACGCAGAAGGAGGCGCTGTAACATGGCCGCTCTCGACAAAGACCGGAACACGCCTCGTACCGAGGGTGATATCGTCCAGCCGCCCATGAAGGGCGCCACCACCATCTTCGCCGGATCGCTTGTCTGTGTAACCGCGACGGGCTTTGCGGTGCCGGGCGCTGCCACCGCCACCCTGATCGCGATCGGTCGCGCCGATGAGCGCAAGGTCAACGCGGGCGCGGACGGAGCCGATACCGTCAAGGTTCGGCGCGGCATTTTCCGCTTCAACAACAGCGCCGCGGCCGATGCGGTCACATGGGCCGACTATGGCAAGCCGGTCTACGTGGTCGATGACCAGACCGTCGCGAAAACCAGCAACGCCAACGCCAGACCCGTCGCCGGCACGTGCCGCGGCGTGGACGCCAATGGCGTCTGGGTTGAATTCTAAGGGGGTATCCGACCATGATCATCAATGCCGCGAACCTCGCTGCGGTCCGCACCGGGTTCAGCACCGCCTTCAAGGCCGGACAGGCTGGCGTAGCCACTAGCCAGTACGCCCGCATCACCACCACCGTCACCTCTTCGACGAAGAAGCAGGACTATGGTTGGCTGGGCAAGTTCCCGCGGGTCCGGGAGTGGATCGGCTCGCGCGCGGTCCAGAACATCGCCGAGCACGACTATTCGATCAAAGAGAAGCCGTGGGAGTCGACGATCGCCGTCGATCGCGACGATATCGAGACCGACAACATCGGCCTCTACGCCCCCATGTTCGAGCAGATGGGCCAGGACTCGGCGACTTTCTGGGACGAGCTGGCGTTCGCAATGCTCAAACAGGGTTTCACCACCCCCTGCTATGACGGCCAGAACTACTTCGACACCGATCATCCCGTGCTCGACGAGGACGGCGACACGATCACTGTCGCGAACACCGACGGCGGCGCCGGAACCCCGTGGTTCCTGATCGACGTGAGCAAGGTGCTCAAGCCGATCATTCTTCAGAAGCGGAAGGACTTCCGCCTTGTCGCGAAAGATCGCGAGACCGACGACAACGTGTTCGACAACAACGAGTTCGTTTACGGCGTCGATGCCCGAGCGAATGTCGGTTTCGGCTTCTGGCAGTTCGCATGGGGATCGAAGCAGCCGCTGAACCCGGCAAACTACGCCACCGCTCGCGCGGCTTTGATGGGTATGAAGGGCGACTATGGCCGCCCGCTTGGCCTTAAGCCCAACCTGCTCGTTGTCCCGCCCGCCTACGAAAGCGCCGGCCTCAAGCTGCTCAACAGCGAGAACGCCGCGGGCGGCGAGAGCAATGAGTGGAAGGGCACCGCCGAGCTGCTGGTGTGCCCGTGGCTCGCGTAACCGGCCGCGGCGATCGACAGGCGAAGAAGCCGCGGGCGGCGAAAGCCGCCCCGGCCGTCGCCGAGACCGCAGCCGACCCGGCTGCGGTCGAGACGCCGCCCGTCGAGACGCCGCCCGTCGAGACTGGCGCCGCCTTGGAGAGCGAGCGTGTCCCGGCCTCTGCTGCTGTCGCGTCGGCAGGCTCGGCCTCAGTCGGCGCGTTCGCGGCCGCGGCGGAGGGCATGACACCTGCCCAATCTGCTGCGGAACTCGCGAATGCCGCAGCTCCGGCTGTTGTCGCGTCCGCAGGCTCGGCCTCGGCCGCGCTCGCGGCCGCAATCGCAGGGGAAGCGGTGGTCGCTGCCGCGCCCGTGCCGACCTCGCGTGTCTGGCATGCGGATGGCGGGCGTGTGCTCGACGATAACGATCTGCTCGTGGTGTCCGGCCCGCAAAAGGGCCGTTGGCGCGCGGGCCGGTACTTCAACCAGAAGCCCGCAACGATCCGCGTCGGCGATCTGGCCGACGACGAGTTGTCCGCGATCCTCGCGGATCCGACGCTGGCACTGGCCCTCGTAACAATTGAGAACGGCAATGGCTGATGGGTTCGCCCCGATCTTTGATCAGGCCGGTCAGGGCTTGACCGCTGAACACGCCGCCGATCTGCGCGACGGGTTCAGCGGCGTGGAGGCGCAGCTCCACCGCGATATCGTTGCCATGCGCGATACGGTCAGCCCGGCGCGGTTCGACGATGCGCGCCTCGATGCCGCGGACGCTGCGTTCACCACCGGCTTTCGCGAGCTGGACGCGGCGATCCCGGCCAATCTGGACGGAAGCGACGCGGCGTGACCTACGCGACCCTCCAGCAGCTTGAGACGCGGTTCGGCAAGCAATTGCTCGTGCAGCTCACCGATCGCGCCGAGATCGCGACCGGCGAGATCGGCACGGCAATTGTCGCCCAGGAGCTGGGCAACACCGATGCCGAGATCGATAGCTTTCTCGCGGGCCGCTACCGTTTGCCGCTTACCGAGGTGCCGCCGCTGCTGGTCGATCTCGCGCTGACCATCGCGATCTACAAGCTCCACCCGTTTTCGCCGGAGCCGAAGATCAAGGAGGATTACGAGGCCGCGCTGAAGGCGTTGGCCCAGATCGCTTCGGGCGCGCGTCGCCTTCCGGTTGAGGGCATCGAGCCAGCCAGCTCGGGCGCGAGCGGCGTGGTGGTGACCGACCGCGAACGCCCGCTGACCGCGGAATCGCTCAAGGGCTTCATCTGATGGACACGGTCACTGTGGAGGCGCGCCTGTCGGCAGCGGTGCCCGCGCTGGCCGGGCGGATCGGTACGGCGCTCCAGCTCTCCGAGCTGATGAAGCGCAACCAGCTCGGGGTGATGACGCCGGCGGCGTTTCTGCTCCCGCTGGGGCTTCGGGGAGGCTCGGCCGATGCCGCAACCGGCATCTTTCGTCAGAGCTTGGACCGCTTCCTCGGGGTGGTGCTGGTGATGCGATCGGCCAGCGATCCGCTGGGCGCCAAGATCGCGGACGGACTGATCGCGCTGATCGAGGCTGTGATCCGCGCGATCGTGGGCTGGTCGCCCGACGCCGCGATCGGTGTGTTCCGGCTCGCCCGCGGCGAGCTGGTGAGCCTCGCCGGTGGTGCGGTCACCTACCAGCTCGATTTCATTCTCGACGATCAACTGAGGGTCAACACATGAGCAAACCGAAGAGGAAGGCGCCGGGGGCGGCGCTTGAGCGCCCCCGCGGCGGCGGCAGCTACCTCCGCGACCCAGTCACAGGCGGTCTCACCCGCGTGATCGAAGAGGCGCTGAGCGAAGCCGAAGAGGTGCCTGAGGGCAGCGGCGGCGGCGTGCTCGATCCCCCCGAACCCAAGACCGACCCGACGAAGACGGGCGACACCGAGCAGGAGGCGTAAGTGGCCGAACCGATCAAATGGAAGTCCAAGCTGATCCTCGCCAAGCCTGAGGCGGCCTATGCGGTCAACCCGGTGCTGGTGGCGGCGAACGCGGTGCTGCTGACCGATGTGCAGCTCCAGCCGATGGAAGGCGAGGATGTCAGCCGCAATCTTGAACTGCCCTATCTGGGTGCTCAGGAGGCTCTTACGGCCGGGCTGCGTTCGGTTCTCACCGGTACGTTCGAGCTGGTCGGTTCGGGCGAGACGGGCGTCGCACCGGGATGGTCGGCGCTGATCCGCGCAATGGGGATTGCCGAGGTGGTGACGCCGGACACCGTGCCGGGCGATGGCACGGGCAAGGTCGAGTATACGCCTGTCACCGACGATCATGAATCGGTCGCGCTGGAGTTCTACATCGGCCCCGACGCGGCGGCGTCGCGCTACCTGTTCCTCGGTGCCCGCGGCACGGGACAGCTCACTGTCAGCGCCAACGGTATCCCGGCGATCCGCGGAACGTGGACGGGCCTGTGGACGCTGCCCGGCACTCAGGCGAAGCCCACCGGCGTCGATCTGTCGAACTTCGTCGATCCGCAGGTGGCGACCAAGGCGAACACCCCGACCTTCACCATCGACGCGATCCCGTTCGTGATGCGCAGCTTCACGCTGGACTTCGCCAACGATGTGCAGGCGCGCATGCTGGTCGGCCGTGAGGCGATCATCATCGTGGATCGCAACGAGACGATCGCCGCCACCGTCGAGGCGGTGCCGCTGGGCACCTACAACCCATATGCGCGCGCCTCGGCGACGCCGAAGGCGCGGTTCCCGATCGTGGTTGCACACGGGACCGTCGCCGGGCGGCGCGTGCGGATCGATGTCCCGAAGGCGACCCAGAACCGCGCGACCGGTTTCGAGAACCAGCAGGGCGTCCTCGAATGGCCGCTCAACTTCACCCCCATGCCCGACGCTGGCGATGACCAGTGGAAAATCACGCTGAGCTGACGCTCGGCCGAAAGGAGACACGCATGTTCAAGATCGACGACAATCCGACCTTCACTCACACCGTCAAGGCCCGCGTTCCGATTGATGGCGGGTATGACGATCAGCCCTTCAAGGTGACCTACGGTCTGATCCCGGCGCAGGAGTACCAGGCGCTCAACCTCGACACGCCGGAAGACTCGAAGAAGCTTTTCGATCGCGTGGTGCGCAGTGTCGATGATGTCGTTGGCGCTGACGGCGAGCCGTTGCCCTACTCCGACGCGCTCCGCGACAAACTCTACGCCCTCCCTTGGGCGCGGTTCGCGATCATCCGCGGATACTTCGAAGCGATCGGAAGGGCAGCGGCGGGAAACTGAAGGATGCCGCCCGCGTCTGGGCCACGGGCGGCACCGCCGATCTCGGGCAGGCAGCGAGCGATGCCGACCAGTTCGGCATTCCCGGCCTCGCCGATCGGCTGAGGGGAGCACAAGCGAAGGATCAGGGGTTCGGGGTGTGGCGCGAGAATTGGGACATCGTCATCGCCTTCCTCTCGGTCGCTTCGCAGTGGCAGGTGGTGCCGCTCGCGAGCGGTGCCACCTACTGGCTCGGCCTCAACTATTCGTCGGTGGAAATCGGCCTGAACAGGGCCGCTATCAGTCTGACGCCCGCCCAATGGGGCGGGCTTCGCACGATGGAGACCGCGGCCCGCGACGCCCTGAACGGCGTGCAGGGGTGAACCGGTGACGCTCCGCACCTCCCTAGTTATCGACGGCAACACGTCGGGCGGGCAGAAGGCCGTCAACGATCTGGCGCAGAGTGTCGATCGGCTCGATGCCGCCACGGCCGAGCTGGGTGCGACCGAGCGGGCCACGGCCGCCGCCAGTTCGGCATTGGAAGCCGAGCTTCGTCAGGCGATGGCCGCGGCCGCGGGCCTCGAAAGCGAGCTGCGCGACGCGCGCGAAGCAGCGGCCGCGCTCGCCGGTCGCGTCGATATCCTCGAAACCCAGCTCTCGCGCGCCGCTGTGACCGGCCGCGCCAATGTCGGGTCCATGGCTCAGCAGCGCCAAGGCGCGATGATGCTCGGCCAGCAGTT
>CAYOXO010000118.1:0-13534 GCA_964407945.1 uncultured Stakelama sp. | reverse complement strand
AGGCGAGGCCGAGCAGGACAAGGAAGACCTCCCGGCTCATCGTGCGGTCTTCTCACGCAGCTGGACCGACTTGATCGTCCAGAGCGGGTTGTTGCCGTTGCCGGTGAAGGTCATGCACAGGTCCTGCGCGCCCTTTTGCGGCGTCACCGGTACCGTCAGGCGGGTGAGCGCCGGACTCGTCGCCTGTGCGAGCGAGATCCAGCCGATCCGCTCGCCTTTGCAGCCCGCCCGGATCTCGAGCTCGCCCGCAGGCGTCGAGGGCTTGCCGCGCGGCGCGATGGGACGGCCGTTGTTGAGCTGGAAATTGTAGGGCACCTGCCCGACCTCGACCTCGACTGCGGTCACCGCATCCATCGGGGCGGCTTCATAGGTCCAGCAAGGCTCGAGAATGTTGACGAGGAAGTCGGCACGCGGCCCCTCGGCGGGCGCGTCGTCGATAAGCGCGAGCGAGTGCGAAGCGCTGCACGCCTTGAGTTCGCGGTCGTCGCGGCGCAGCACCGTGGCGCGGTCATAGCGCCTGTCCACCGCACCGGGCAGCTGCTTGCCGCCACGGAACGCCACAGCCCGCAGCCGGGTGGGGAATGCCACCTCCACCGGGCCGGCATAGAGGCGCGATTTCGCGCCCGGCGTGCTGCCGTCGGTCGTGTAGCGGATCTCCGACCTGACCTGAGTCGCCAGCTCGACCGTCGCGCTCTTCGCGGCGACCGAGCGGACGCGCGCAGAGGGAATGAACGCGCTTTCGGCGGGCTTCAGCCCCATCGCCTTGACGCGATCGATCTGCGGGATCAGCCGGTCGACGAAGCCGTCGAAGTCGCGCCCTTTGCCCAGCCAGGCGACCTCGGCGAGCGCCGAAAGGCGCGGGAAGATCATGTACGCCGCGCGCTCGTCGCCGCGAATATGCTCGCTGAACATGGTCGGCTGGATGCCGAGGATGTGCCGCTGCTGATCGGCGGTCAGCGACGGGGGCAGCGGATCGAACTTGTAGATATCCTCGAGCGTGTTGGGCTTGCCGCGCCCCGGCCCTTCCGCCGCGGTGCTGCCCTGAACGTGATCGAAATAGAGATCGGGCGACGGTGCCAGCACCGTGTCATGCCCGGCCTGCGCGGCAAGCACCGCCCCCTTGATCCCGCGCCACGACATCACCGTCGCGTTGGGCGCGAGCCCACCATCGATGATCTCGTCCCAGCCGATGAGCTTGCGGCCGCGCGCAGTAAGCAGCTTCTCGACCCGCTTCATGAACCAGGATTGCACCGCATGCGCATCGGCAAGACCCAGCTCGCGCATCCGCTTCTGCACCGCCGGGGACCGTTCCCACTCGGTCGCGACCACCTCGTCCCCGCCGACATGGATGTAGGCGGACGGGAACAGCTCGGTCACTTCGGCAAAGATATCGTCGAGAAAGGTGAAGGTCGGCTCTTCGATATTGAACAGCCAGGTATAGACACCCCAGTCGGAATGGATGCCGTCCGGAACAGGGCCGCTATTGCCCAGTTCCGGATAGGCACGGATTACCGACAGCACATGGCCGGGCATCTCGATCTCGGGCACCACCGTGATGTTACGCGCAGCGGCATAGGCGACGATGTCGCGGATCTGCGCCTTGGTGTAGAAGCCGCCGGTGCGCGGCAGCGGCGGCGCGCCGGGCGCACTCGCCGGAATGCGCCAGGCGCCGACCTCGGTCAGCTTGGGGTATTTGTCGATCTCGATCCGCCAGCCCTGATCGTCGACCAGATGCCAGTGCAGCGTGTTGAGCTTGTGCGCGGCCATCGCGTCGATCAGCTTCTTGACGAATTCGGGCGACTGGAAGTGCCGCGCGCTGTCGAGCATGAAGCCGCGCCACTTGAAGCGCGGCGCATCCGAAACCGTAATCGCCGGAACCTGGCCGCCGGGCGCCGTCGCCAGCTGCCACAGCGTGACTGCGCCATGGAAGAAGCCGGCATCGTCGCTGGCGCTGATGAGTGCACCGGTCGGCGAGGTGGTCAGGCGATAGCCTTCGCTCGGCAGCCCCGCGACACGCTGGAACAGGACCGTCGGCGCGCCGGCCTTCGCCCTGGCCGGAAGCGCCAGCCCGTCCCGCAGCCACACCGCAGCCTTCTCTGCCCCGGCATCGCCCGAAGGCGTCTGGATCGCGAGACCGTCCGCGACACGGAACCCCTTGCCGGCGGTCGATACTTCGAGTGGCTGGGGCAGCAGCGGCAGTGCCTGTTGCGCATATGCCGGCGCGGTCAGCGCGATCGCCGCGACGGCCCCTGCAAGAATGCTCCGCGCGCCAACCCATGCCGCCATGACTCACCTCTCCTTATACGTAACATATCCAATCTAATACCTTTCGTGCGCGAACTGCTCGACATCGGGCACGAAACGACACCGGATCGGGCGTTCTGCGCAGCATTCTAAGCATGAAATCCGCATTTTGCTAGCACATTGGTATAAATTGGTTATGCTGTTTGCGTGACCAAAAACCGCGCGGCCAGTCATGCGCGCGGCAATTCGGGAGATGTGAAGGCATGCGTGCAGGCACCGGCGACGATCCGGTCATCGTCAAGTTCGAGTTCAACGAGGTGGTGGTTCCCGCCAAGCCGGGGATCATCAATTCCGAAACGCTGGCCAAGCCGCTGCATATGCTCCCCGTCGCGGGCAAGGCGGCGTGGAGTGTCCAGTTCGACGCGCTGCCCAAGTTGGTCGTGCGGATGACGCTGGCCAACGGCGTGGTCGCGCTCGGCGAATTCTATCGCGACCACGAATGGTCGCGGATCGAAGCGATCAGTCAGGGCCTGCTCGGCGTCAACATCGCGAACCTGACCCTGCAGGATCTGCCGCTGCCGCTGGTGCGCGAGTTCGACGGGTTCGAGCTGGCGATTTGGGACGGCTGGGCGAAGACACTGGGCGTTCCGCTTCACCGTCTGCTCGGCGGACCGGTTCGCGACCGCGTGCTCTGCCACGCCTGGTCAAGCCACCGCACACTCGACGAGGTCGGCCCCTGGGTCCGCGCCTATCAGGAACAGGGCTATCAGGGCATCAAGCTGAAGGCCGATCTGGAGGACGATGTCGTCGGCATCTGCGAGCAGATCGCGTCGCACGCGCCCGGCATGAAGGTGGTGTTCGACCCTAACCAGCGCTGGGAGAATATGGCGTCGGCCAAGCTGCGCATCCGCGGCCTGGAGCAGGTCGGCAACGTCCAGCTGCTCGAGGATCCGATCCCGAAATGGATGATCCCCGACTACGCCGATCTGTGCCGCTTCTCATCGATCCCGATCACGCAGCACATCGCCCTGCCCTATATCTATCAGGGCCAGCGCGTTCACGACATCATCGCGCTGATTCAGCAGCGCGCGGCCGACGGCTTCAACTTCAACGCCGGCCTCGCCAAGTTCGCGCAGCTCAACGCGATTGCGGAAGCCGCCAACCTCTATTGCTTCCACGGGTCCGAAGTCGATCTCGGCATCCTGGAGGCGATGTATCTCCACCAATCGATCGCGGCGAAGAGCTGCGTCTGGTCGAGCGACATCTTCGGGCGGCTGATCCGCGAGCACGACCTGCTCGGAACGCCACTTCGCTTCGAGCCGCCCTACGCCTTCGTGCCGGAAGGACCGGGCCTGGGCGTCTCGCTCGATCCAGCAGCATTGGAACGCTACGGCGTCCGTCACGAGGTTTACGCATGAGCAGCATCATCCCGATCCCGTCGGAACAGCATGTCACCGCGGGTCCGTATTCCCCCGTCCTCAAGATCAGCCGCGACGCCGATCTTGTCCTGATCTCAGGACAGGCGCCGCTCAATCTGGCCGGCGAAGTGATCGGCGACACGATCGAGGAACAGGCACGCGTCACGCTGGAGAATTGCGCCAAGCAACTCGCCGCCGCGGGTGCGGACTTCTCAAACGTGTTCAAGGTCAATGTCTATCTGACCGACCTGGCCGACTGGCCGCGCTTCAACACCGTCTATCGCGAGATGATGCCCCAGCCGTTCCCGGCGCGGACCGCGATCGGCTGTGCGCTGCTCGACGAATTCCAGGTCGAGATCGAGATGTGGGCGGCGCTGCCATGAAGTGGGAACAGCTCACCAGCCCCAAGCTGGATGCGCTCGACCGCAATACGCCGGTGGTGCTCAACATCGGCGCGATCGAGCAGCATGGCCCGCATTTGCCGCTCGTCACCGACGCACTGATCGGCCGGCACTTCACCGACCGGATCGATGCGGAGCTGGGCGACAAGGTGCTGATCCTGCCGCAGATCTCCGTCTGCTGTTCGCGGCATCACATGATGTTCGCGGGTACGCTGACGGTACGGCACGAGACGTTCCTGGCCTATATCACAGATCTGCTGAGCGCGGTCGCGGCGCATGGGTTCCGCAACATCGTGATCTTCAACAGCCATGGCGGTAACCTCGCCATCGGTCAGGTCGTGCTCGAATCCTTCGGCAACGATCACCCCGAGGTCGAGCTGTTCATGCTGACCTGGTGGCGCATCGCCGCCGAAGAACTGGCGAAGATCCAGGAGACCGAGTTCGGTGGCGTCGGCCATGCATGCGAGTTCGAGACCTCATTGGTGCAGATGATCGCGCCGGAACTGGTCGAGATCGATGTGGCGGTCGATCAGCTGCCGGTCCACGGCTTCCACTGGGCTGCGGCGGACCTGCTCAACGCGGGCCGTGCGGCGCATCATCGCACGATGCACCAGCTGACCGCCGGAACCGGGGTTTCGGGCTGCCCGTCCAAGGCATCGCCCGGCAAGGGTCAGTCGATCTCGGACGTGGTCACGCGCGCGGCCATTTCGATGATCGAAGACATTCGTGAAGCGGGCGCCCGTCGGGGCTGACCGTGAACCCGGCGCCGGCGGCGGGGCTGCCACCGGCGCCGGATCCCCTTGCCGCTTCCCGCCCTTGCCGCCTGGCGCGTGCCCTGCCATAGGCCCCGCCCCGCCGCGCGCCGTGCCGGTGGTCACCAGAACCGGCAAAGGAATTGCGCGTGGACAGCGCCACCCGCCCGAGCGCGCTCGGCCTCGATTTCGGCACGACCAACACCGTCGTCGCGTTGGCCGATGGTCAGGGTGAGTCGCGGCTGGTCGAGTTCGCGGGGGACGCGGTATTCCGCACCGCGCTGTGCTTCTGGGAGGAAGAGCGCGGCTGGAACGGAATCGCGCACGAAGCGGGCCCCTGGGCGATTGAGGAGTTCCTTCAGTCGCCACTCGACAGTCGTTTCGTCCAGTCGTTCAAGAGCGTCGCCGCCAGCCCGTTGTTCGAGCGCGCGCAGATCTTCGGCAAGCCGTTCAGGTTCGAGGATCTGGGGCAGAAATTCCTGACCAAACTGGTCGCGCATGCCGGCGGCGCGCTCGATGATCGCCCGCACCGGGTGATCGTCGGCCGCCCGGTCGAATATGCCGGTGCCCGCCCCGATCCGGCGCTCGCTCGCCAACGCTACGACGCGATGCTCGAGGGGTTCGGAATCGAGCTTCACTATGTCTACGAACCCCTTGGCGCCGCCTATAGCTATGCGTCACAACTGACCGAACCGGCGACGATCCTGGTGGCGGACTTCGGCGGTGGCACCACCGACTTCTCGATCGTCAGGGTTGCAGAACCCGGCGCAGCCCGTCGTTGCGAGCCCCTCGGCTCGTCAGGCATCGGCATTGCCGGCGACCGGTTCGATCAGCGTATCGTCGACCACCTGGTGCTGCCGTTGCTGGGCAAGGGCGGCGAGTACCGTTCGTTCGGCAAGCTGCTGCCGATCCCAGGCGGCTATTTCACCGAGTTCGCCGACTGGTCGCGCCTCGCGCTGATGCGCAATCGCCGTACGCTGGAGGAATTGCGCCGGCTCCAGCGCGACGCGATCGATCCCGAGCCGATCGGCCAGATGATCACGCTGATCGAGCATGAGCAAGGCTTCCCGCTCTACGATGCGGTGGGCAGGCTCAAACGCGCATTGTCGAGCGAGACCGAGGCGAAGTTCAGTTTCGATGGCGGCGGCGTCACGATCGCCGCGCAGGTTCTTCGTGCCGACTTCGAAGGGTGGATCGCCGAAGATCTCCGGCGCATCGACGGTGCCCTGGACACGGCGCTCGACCGGGCAATGACGGCTTCGGACCGGATCGATCGCGTATTCCTGACCGGCGGTTCGTCGCTGATCCCTGCGATTCGGGCATTGTTCGAGCGGCGCTTCGGCAGCGCGCGAATCGCGACCGGCGGCGAACTTACCTCGATCGCGCACAGGCTTGCGCTGATCGGTGAGCAGGACAACCTCGATCAATGGGTCGCGTGAGCACGGCGAACACCAGAGCATCGCACACTCAGAACCTGTCCTCGATATCCACTTGTACATGGATGTACACGTCAAACGAAAAGGTGGTAGAGGCCAACCAGCCCGCCTAATTTACCTGCAGTTCCGGGTAACCTGTGTTGAAAACGTCATAATCCATCCGGACAGGGCAACCTAACCGGCGGTTGCTCGACGGTCTCGATGCATGACGGGTGACGGCCAGGAGGCAAGGATCAAGCGATGAAGCAGTCATCGGACACCTCAACCACCAGTACAGAGCGCGAGAAAATAGGCGGGCACGGCCCTCTCTACCTTCAGGTCGCGCGGACACTGCGCGACGATATCGTCAACGGCAGCTATCCGGTCGGCTGTCAGCTCCCGACCGAAGAAGAACTGCGCGCACGCTTCTCCGTGAGCCGCTTTACGGTCCGTGAGGCGCTGCGCAGACTGCGCGACGATGGCCTGGTGGCTTCGCGCCAGGGCGCCGGCACCGTCGTCGTTCCCGGCCCGTCCGGGACCGAACTGCTCCCGACAACCTCGATCAGCGACCTGCTCGCCTGGGCCAACGACACCCGTTTGGAGATCGAATCGATCGGAATGATCACGGTCGATAGCGAGTTAGCCGTGCGTATCGGCGTTCCTGCAGGTGAAGAGTGGCTGAAGGTCAATGGCCTGCGCGTGCGCGACGACAACGACGTGCCTGTGAGCTGGATCGAATATTTCATCAACCGCAACTTCGCGAGCATCGGCCGCCTGCTACCGCGCAACAAGGGGCCGATCTTCCCGCTGATCGAGGACTTGTTCGGCGTGACTGTCTCAGAGGTCGAGCATGCCGTCTCGGCCGCGATCATGCCTTCCACCCTTGCCGCGAGGCTCGACGTCGAGAAAAAGTCGGCGGCGCTCGAGATCCTGCGCCGGTACCGCATGAGTGATGGCGGCATTGCGCAGGTGACCGTGAATACCCACCCCGCCGCGCGCCATACGCACAGACTCCTGATGCAACGCCCAAAGGGCTGAGCCGGTCAAATTGTTGGCTTCGCGCAACAAAAATCGCAGGATCGCGTTCTCCAGGAGCCGATCCTGATCAGGAGACTCGACATGCGCAAACCGTTGATGATCGCCGCCGCCAGCCTGTGCATCGTCGCACCGGCGGTCGCCCAGTCGCCAACCCGCAGCGAGCGGGTGCAGTTTCCCCGCGGCGCCACCGCGCAGGTCATCCGCGGAACGATCCGCGGCTATTCGACCGTCGACTATATCGTCGGCGCACGCGCCGGCCAGACGATGCGGGTGAGCATGCGCACCAGCAACGCGTCGGCCTATTTCAACGTCATCGCGCCCGGTGCTCAGAGCGCGATGTCCGATGGGTCGGTCCGCGGCAACAGCTTCAGCGGCCGGCTTCCGCAGACGGGAGACTACCGTGTCCGCGTCTATCTGATGCGCAACGCGGCGCGGCGCGGCGAGACCGCAACCTTTTCGCTCGATATCGGCGTGAGCGGCCAGATGGGCGGTCCGGGAGGTCCGGGCAACCCAGGTGGCCCGGGCGGCATCGGCTCCGGTACGCCGATCTCGGCCGGCAATATGGGCGCCTTTTGCCGCGGCGAAGCGGCAGGATTCTTCGGCCTCCGCCCGACCTATGTCCGCACCGGTCGCCTGGTCGCAGCGCCCGGCGGAGGCACCCGTATCGAAGGTACTGCAGATACGGGCCGGCAGGGAATCAAGCGTTTCCGCTGCAGCTTCGACCCGCGCAACCGCTTCATCGACGTGCGGCCGCTCGACGGCCGATGATCGGCGTCGCGGCGCGCATCAACCGCTGCGCGCCGCGGCCTGCCGCGCCAGGATCAACGCGCCTTCCAGCCCTGCATGCGCAAGGCCGGCGGGGCGGATGAAATCGGCTTCACCCGCAGCGCTGCCCACACCATAGCCACCCAGCGCCGCCAGCATCCGCACCGCAGCGGCACCGCGCAGCCCGGGCACCTCCATCACGCCGCCACCGACGACGATGCGATGCGGCGACCAGGCGAGAATGATCGTGGCAAAGAACTGGCCAAGATAGTCGGCAACCGCGGCGAAATCGGCGGGAGATTGTTCAAGACGCCGCGCATCGAGGCGGCGTTGGAGAGCCGGGCCAGCCGCCATCCCCTCGGCGCAGCTTGAGTGGAAGGGGCAGGCGCTGGGGGTGACATCCCCGTCAAACCGCAGCACCGGGACGTGCCCCATTTCAGGGTGCAGCGCCCCCGTCAGCGTCTGCCCGTCCCGCGCCAGTCCGGCACCGATCCCGGTACCGACGGTGACATAGGCGAGGCTTGAGCACCCCTGCCCCGCACCCATCGCCGCCTCAGCCAGTGCTGCTGCATTGACGTCGGTATCGACCATGACCGGTACGCTCAATGCCCGTTCGAGCCCCGCGCGCAGATTGGCGCCAGTCCAACCGGGCTTGGGGGTCGCCAGCACCTCGCCATAGTTCGCCGCCATGGGATCGACGACGATCGGGCCGAACGCGGCAATCCCCACCCCCGCCAACGGCGCGTGCCCGGCGAAGGCGAGCAGTTCCGCCTCCGCCGCGTCCGGGGTGGTCGTCGCCCAGCGCTGCTCGGCCACGATTATGTCCCCTTCAACCAGTCGCGCCAGAAGCTTGGTGCCGCCGGTCTCGATCGCCAGCCAGGTTCGCGGATCGCTCATGCGCGCCAGCCTATCCGCCCAACGCCGTCTGCGCGAGCACCCAGATGCCGATGCCGAGGAATAGCAGCGCCGCGACGATCCGCACGGTGCGCAGGGGCACGCGTTTCACCAGTTCGTTGCCGAGGAAGACCGCCGGGACATTGGCGATCATCATGCCGAGCGTGGTGCCCGCGGTGACCCAGCCGACCTCGGCGAAGCGGGCGCCCAGCGCGATCGTCGCGACCTGGGTCTTGTCGCCCATTTCGACGAGGAAGAAGGCGATGACGGTGGTGACGAAGGCGCCGAACTTTGCCGGCTTGTCCTCGAGATCGTCGAGCTTGTCGGGGATCAGCGTCCATGCTGCCATGGCGATGAACGAGGCCGCGATCAGGTAGCGGAACCAAGCGCCCTCGAGCCAGGCCGCCGCCTGTTGCCCGACCAAGGCGGCGAGGAAATGATTGGCGAGGGTCGCGACGAGGATGCCGAGGATGATCGGCACCGGCCGCTTGAACCGGGTGGCGAGCACGATCGCGAGCAACTGGGTCTTGTCGCCGATCTCGGCGAGCGCAACCAGCGCGGTGGAGGTGAGGAAGGCTTCCACGACAGGTCTCCGGGCCGGGCGGTGCGAAACTCCAACGACACCATACCCTCCCGCCCGGCCTGAGCGGAAAGCATGGCGCCATTGGTCTCGCCCGAACGGGACCGAAGTCCCTGCTCCCTTCGCGCCATGGTCTCTCGACCAAGTATGTTGACGCGGAGGCCCGTCCGAAGACGGCTGGCTACTCCCCAGATGACTGAGAGCGCCCCTAGCGGCTTCATCGGCACAACGCAAGTTGCCCTGCCCCGCCCAGTCATGGCATACATACCGCAACCACGAAAAATGGAGAGGGACCATGGCCACCGCCGCCGCCGAGACGACCCGCGTGATGACCGACGCCGAATGGGAGGCGCGCCAGCAGCTCGCCTCCGCCTATCGCGTGTTCGACATGCTCGGCTGGTCCGAGATGATCTACAACCATATCACGCTGAAGGTGCCGGGCGAGGACAATACCTTCCTGATCAACCCGTTCGGGCTGCATTTCAGCGAGGTGAAGGCGTCGAACCTGGTCAAGATCGACATCGACGGCAACAAGGTAGACGGCAGCCCCTATCTCGTCAACCGTGCCGGGTTCGTCCAGCATTCGGTGTTCCACCGCAATCTGCCCGACGTGCACTGCATCATGCACACGCACACCACCGCGGGGATGGCAGTGAGCAGCCTGGAGGGCGGGCTCCAGCCGATCAACTTCTATGCCTGCAACTTCGCCGGGCAAATCGCCTACCATGATTTCGAAGGCGTGACGGTCCGCGACGAAGAAGGCGAGCGGCTGATCGAGAATCTGGGCGACAAGCGGATGCTGCTGCTGCGCAACCACGGCATCGTCGCGATGGGCCGCACCTTGCCCGAAGCCTTCGTCAAGCATTGGGCGCTGCAGCGCGCCTGCGAGATCCAGCTCGCCACCCTGTCGATGGGCAAGCCGCTGGTGGTGCCCGATGAGGTGGTCGCAGTGCACCAGCGCGACCTGCACATGGCACAGGCATCGATTGCCCCCGGCGCGGCCGACTTCGCGGCGATGGTGCGGCTGGTCGACCGGACCGACAAGAGCTGGCGCGAGTAGCGCGAAGGCGGACCGCTAACTTCACACTTCCGCAGATTTGCTGGCTGCGCATTGTTCTCCTTTGCCTGCTCACCGATGGCCCACGGATCCGATTATATCCCATTTGGTTCGTGTAGGAAAATGCAACCAATTTAATTCGGTTATCCCGTGACTTGCATGAGAGGTGAAAATCGCCGGACGGCGGTATGGTCGAGGAAGTGCGGGAAGCGGCGGCAAGGGCAGTTCGGAACATATGCGTGCCGATGTTGGCGAATGCGCTTTTTGCAATTCGATGTTGCGCAGACCGCGAAGCGAACATGTCGACAGGCAGGGCAGCGCGGTCCACCCCCTGCTTTCCGCACATGAGGCACAGACAGACACGAAGTGCAGACCGAGTGCCGTGTCGTTGCCGGGGGAGGAACCTGAATGCTGAAGGCGGTCATCACGGGCTGCGCAGGCTGATCGGTCGCGGCCTGTGGTGGTCGGAAACGAGTACGTGATAATTTACGCAGCGGTCCTGCGGTCATCCGTCCCGCCTTCCCTCCGCCCGGCCGCAACCCACCCCTTCATCATCGGGTAAGCCAACCCGGCTAGCGTTCCCTTCGATCGACGGGAGCGCATCAATGGTCAGGCAGAGTCTTCTCGCGTTGCTGGTCTCAGCTCTGGTGTTCGGGCAAGCGTCCGGATCACAACGGCGCGAGAGACCGGTGATCCTGCGAACCGACGCCGCGAAGGCCGACTGCCGGAAAGGGCAGCTTGAACGCTATCCACGCTACCTCGAACGCGGGATGCAGCTGTCGCTGGTCTTTCGAGGACCGATCGGACCGACAACGGACGGCCAAATCCTCAAGGGGCTTAGCACCGACTTTGAAGTGACGAATGCCATCGTCAACGATTCAAGCGTGATCTTCCTCATCGCGCAGAAGCAACCGGCCAGCCGCGAAGCTGTCGACCAGCTCATCCGGCAAGCCTGCCAGATCGAGCAGTTCCCCGGATTCCGCGTGACCGGAGCCCAGACGACGGATGCGCGCGAGATCGAGCGAACCACTGCAGCGGTCGCTGCGGAGCGCCTGGCAGTCGCGCGGGCAAATCGCAGAGACGAGCGCCGCCGTGTCGCACAGGAGAAACGCATCCATCGCGAGTGGCTGCGATCGTCACCGACCCCCGATGAACTGACCGCGTTGCTGCGCAACAAATGGGAGGAAGTGATCGCGAACGCGGCACGCAATCCGGTCACCGAAGGCAAATTCAGCCGGGTTCGCGACGTAAAATGCAAACGACGCGAGGGAATCTTTCACTGTCTTGTCGGCGTACTCGGAACCTCCGAACACGGCCCCGAGTACGAACAGATCGACCTGGAATTCATCCGGAACGGCGACGGATCGGTCGCCCTTCGGGAGATTGAGGTCGTCATCACCTGACGCAGGGCCGGAACCGGGCCGCCCGCTTGCCCCTGCCCCGCCCGCAATGCATCATCACGGCATGACCAAATATCTCATCTCTTTCCCCGCCGAGGCCATGCAGGTCCCCGAGGACGAGCTTCCGGCGGTTTCCGTCGATTCCCATGCGGTGGTCGAGGAGGCCAAGGCTGCGGGCGTCTATGTGTTCGGCGGCGGGATCGATGAGTCCGTCGCGCCGGTGCGGATATCCGGCGACGGATCGGTGTCGGGCGAGACCTATCCCGGCAGCCGCCTCAATGGCGGGTTCCTGGTGCTGGAGGTGCCGACGCGCACGGAGGCGGAGGAGTGGGCGCGCCGGATCGCGGTCGCGTGCCGCTGCGCACAGGAGCTGCGCGAATTCGGGTACGATCCGGCGAGTTGAGAAGTGGAGGCGCGACGCTAGATCGTTCGCGTCAAGTCACCGATCAGGTCCAGCACCGTCTCCGGCATCTCGCGATGCGGCATGTGGTGACAGTCCTTCAGGATCACCGCGCGCGCCGGGCCGCCCGCAAGCGCGGCGATGCGTTCGGGGTGCGCGTTCGAGCCATATTCGTCGTGATCGCCATGCAGCGCCAGCACCGGGCTGCGTAGCCGGCGAAGCTCGTCGTCCAGCGACCAGGTTGAGAAAGCGGGCGTCCGCCACGTCTCGATCCACGCGTCGAGCACCCAGCGCGCCTTGTCGCCATGATATCTGGCGACACGTTCGACCTGACCCGGCGCCTCGAACGCGATCCGAGCCGCTTCGATGCCGGCCAGGGTCCGGTCTTCGGTAAAGGCCTGGGCAGCGAGCGTGATCACGGCATCGGTTTCGACGGGGAACGCCGCGCCGCTCGCGATGGCCATGCCGCCGCCGACGCTATGGCCGAGGAGGAGCATGCGATCGATCGCGAACGCCGCCCGGATCGGGGCCAGACCCGAGCGTGCCTCGTCCTGAACGAAGTCGTTCCGGAGCTTGCCCGGATGCGGGTCCGACCGGCCGAAGCCGAGCCGGTCATAGGCGATCACGGTGCGGCCGGTGACCGCGGCGAGCTGCGCGGGAAAATCGCGCCACTGTTCGACCGATCCGAGGCTGTCGTGAAACAGGACGAACGGCGCGAGCCCGCCTGCCGACGTGGCCTTCCATTCGCGGGCGAAGAGACGGCCGGCAGCCGTGTGGACATAGCGGTCAGCGGGAAGCGAGATACTCATACTCAACAAATCGACACCAATATTGCCTGGGGACTTTCCGTCCTCGATCCAGAACGGATATAAAATAAACTTGAGAAGTATTTGAGCCAGACCATAGTCCGTAGTTCCGACCTGATCGGAAACGGGAGAGGTACATGAAGGCAACTTCCATTCTGGCCGCACTTGCACTCGCAACCACGGCAATCGCTCCGACATCTGCATTCGCGCAATCATCCGCACATGAATACGCCGAAGCGCAATGCGGCAACGGCGGATACGCGGAGAGAGGCTATCTGTCTTATGAGGAATGCTACGCAGCCGCTGTCCAATATTATTATGACTATACCTCTGGCGGCGGCGGCGGCGGCGGCGGCGGTGGTGG
>CAYOXO010000117.1:0-13553 GCA_964407945.1 uncultured Stakelama sp. | reverse complement strand
CGAGAATTACAGCCGCTTCCTCACCGGCCGCCTGCCCGGCGAGCCGCCGCCGACCTTGTTCGAATATCTGCCCGAGAATGCGCTGCTGTTCGTCGACGAGAGTCACCAGACGGTGCCACAGATCGGCGCGATGGCGCGTGGCGATCACCGGCGCAAGATCACGCTGGCCGAGTACGGCTTCCGCCTGCCGAGCTGCATCGACAATCGCCCGCTGCGCTTCAACGAATGGGAAGCGATGCGCCCGCAGACCGTCAGCGTCTCGGCGACGCCGGGCGGGTGGGAGATGGACCAGACCGGCGGCGTGTTCAGCGAGCAGGTGATCCGCCCCACCGGGCTGATCGACCCGCCGGTCGAGATCAAGCCGGTCGAGGAGCAGGTGCAGGACCTGATCGTCGAGTGCCGCAAGACCGCTGAGCTGGGCTATCGCACCCTCGTCACCACGCTGACCAAGCGCATGGCCGAGGATCTGACCGAATATATGCACGAGGCGGGGATCAAGGTCCGCTACATGCACAGCGACGTCGAGACGCTCGAGCGTATCGAGTTGATACGCGATCTGAGGTTGGGCGTGTACGACGTGCTGATCGGTATCAACCTGCTGCGCGAAGGCCTTGATATTCCTGAGTGCGGGCTGGTCGCGATTCTCGATGCCGACAAGGAGGGGTTCCTGCGTTCGGAGACATCGCTGATCCAGACGATCGGCCGCGCCGCGCGTAACGTCGAGGGGCGCGTCATCCTCTATGCCGACCGCATCACCGGCAGCATGGAGCGCGCGCTCAACGAGACCAGCCGTCGCCGCGAGAAGCAGGAGGCGTATAATGCCGAACACGGCATCACGCCGACGACGATCAAGCGCAACATCGGCGACATCATCGCCCATGTCGCGTCGAAGGATCAGGTAACGGTCGAGATCGACGACGGTCCCGCCCACATGGTCGGCCATAACCTTCGCGCATACATCGAGGAGTTGGAGAAGAAGATGCGCGACGCTGCCGCGAACCTGGAGTTCGAGGAAGCGGGCCGCCTGCGCGACGAGATCCGGTCGCTCGAAGCCGAGGAACTGGGCTTGCCGCATGACCAGCACCGCGCACCGGTGATGGGCCGCAGCAACGAGGGTAAGCCGGGGACGCGCAAGATGCGCTTCGGCAAGACGCAGCGTAAGTGGGGTGGAGGAAAGCGCTGACGCGCCACACGCGGTTGAGCCGGGGTGCACCTTCCCCCATAAGGCTGGATATGCGTGTAATTTTTGCTTTCGCGTCGCTCACCGTCCTTGCCGGCTGCGTGGCGCCTTCCGCCCCGCCGCCCGCGCCTGCGCGGCCCATCCCGGTTCCCGCACCGGCGCCGGCCCCGCCGCTCCCTCCGCCGCCGGCGGCGAGCAGCGACTGGCGGGACTGGCCGCTGACGCCGGGCAGCTGGAGTTATCGCCAGGATTCGCGCGGCTCGGTTGCCCTGTTCGGGGCCGCAAGCGATCCGGTGTTTACGCTGCGCTGCGATCGTTCGGCGCGCCAGTTGCAACTGACCCGGCGTGGCGCCACTGCCGGGACGATGACGGTCCGGACCAGCTCGACCGCCCGCAACCTGACCACCGGGGCCGCGACCGATGGCGCGTCGGCCTCGCTGCCCGCGAGCGATCCGCTCGTCGATGCAATGGGTTACAGCCGCGGACGCTTCATCGTCGAGAACACGGCGCTGCCATCGTTGGTGGTGCCGGCGTGGTCCGAAGTGCTGCGCGTTGCGGAGGATTGCCGGGGCTGAAGGACCGTTGGTCCGCATCGCGCCAGAACCTTGAGAATCGCCGATTTCGCTACGTAATACAAGACTTGTTCTGCGAATCAGGATGATTCATGTTGCTCACGTGCCCAGGCCGGGCACGGCGTTTTAACAAGCGAAAGGAGGTGATCCGATGTCTCATGGTTCAGCAATGGGGTCGGTTCAGTTCGTTCGGGAGACGCGTCGCTAAGTTCCGATGCATCCGGTGGATCACCTCCACCGGAATGGCGCTCGGGGGGTATCCTCCCCCAATCAACGGCGCCAGCAGCGGACAAGCGGCCCGCATGGTCTCCCGGGCTGGAGCTTCCGGCCGCTGACCATGTCGGAGGTCACCGGGTGCCAGAGATGGCCCCGGTGGCCTCTTTCATTTTCAGCGATGTTTGACGCGCAGAGAGGGTTTCATGTCGCACAGGATTCTCACCTTCTATGGCTCCTACCGCGAGGCGCGGATGGGGATCCGGCTGGCACGCTGGATGACCGCCCGGCTGGCCGAGCGCGGGTGCGATGTCGAGCTGATCGACGCAAAGGCGGTCGGACTGCCGATGCTCGACAAGCGGTACATGGACTATGCGCCAGGCGAGGCCCCGGCAGCGATGGAAACGCTGGCGGACAAACTACGCAACGCCGACGGATTCCTGTTCGTCGCGGGCGAGTATAATTGGGGCATGCAGCCGGGCCTCAAGAACCTGACCGACCATTTCCTGGCCGAATGGGCGCGACGCCCGGCGGCGATCGTCAGCTATTCCGGCGGGCGGCTGGCCGGCGCGCGGAGCAATTCGATGTGGCATCCGACGCTGACCGAGATGGGGATGGCGGTCGTACCTGCAACGATCACCGTCGCGCAGATCGGCCAGACCCTTGATGCGAACGACACACCGCAGGGCGAGAGCGGCGCTGCGCTGGAACGCGGATTCGGACGCTTTGCGGACGAGTTTCTCTGGTGGATCGACGCAGCCAAGGCGCAGCGCGCCAGCTAGAAGATCAGCGTGATCAGGTAGACGAACAGCGCGAATAGCAGGAACGGTGCGGACAGGATCAGCGCGATGACGGCCATCACCGTCCAGGCACGGCGCAGGCCGAATGCGTCGCGCACGCAATCGAAGATGATCTGCAGCAGCCCGATGAAACCGGATTCGCGCATCACACCTCCATCAATCCCTTGAGCCGGTAGAGCGCATCCAGCGCATCGCGCGGGCTGAGGCTGTCGATATCGAGGCTGGACAGTTCGGCGCGCAGCGCATCGACCGCCTCTTCCTCATGCTCCGCCGCCGCGGCGAATAGCGGCAGGTCGTCGAGACCCGCAGCGATCCCGCCGGTCTTCTCGCGCCCCGCTTCGAGCTTCGCCAGCACCGCCTTGGCGCGCGAGATGGTAACGGGCGGCAGGCCGGCGAGGCGCGCAACGGCAAGGCCATAACTGCGGTCGGCCGGCCCCTCGGCGACCTCGTGCAACAGGATCAGATCGCCCTTCCACTCGCGGGCACGGACATTGTGCAGCGACAGCGCGTCGCAACGCTCGGCGAGCCGCGTCAGCTCGTGATAGTGCGTCGCGAACAGGCAGCGGCAGCGATTATCCTCATGGATCGCCTCCACGACCGCCCAGGCGATGGCGAGGCCGTCATAGGTCGAGGTACCGCGCCCGACCTCGTCGAGGATGACGAAGCTGCGCGGCGTCGCCTGTGCCAGGATCGCCGCGGTCTCGACCATTTCGACCATGAAGGTCGAGCGGCCACGCGCGAGATTGTCCGACGCGCCGACCCGGCTGAACAGGCGATCGACCAGCCCCAGCTTCGCGCGCACGGCAGGGACATAGGCACCGGCTTGGGCGAGCACCGCGATCAGCGCGTTCTGGCGCAAGAAGGTCGATTTACCGCCCATATTGGGACCGGTGACAAGCCACAGCCGGTCGGTTTCTGAGAGGACGCAGTCGTTCGCGACGAAACGCTCGCCGCTGCGGGCCAAGGCCGCTTCGACCACCGGATGACGCCCACCCTCGACCTCGAAACAGACATGATCGACCAGCGCGGGCCGCGTCCACCCGCCCTCGGCCGCACGCTCGGCAAGGCCACTCGATGCGTCGAGCCGGGCGAGCGCGTCGGCGGTCGCGGCGATGGCTTCGCGCCGTTCGAGCGCGGCTGCGGTCAGCTCTTCGAGATGCGCCGCCTCAGCCGCGAGCGCATGGGCGCCGGCTTGCGTCACCTTGATCGCGATCTCGTGCAGTTCGGGCGCGTTGAAGCGCACCACGCCCGCCAGCGTCTGGCGATGGGTGAAGCCGCTGTCGGGGCGCATCAGATCGTCGGCGTGTTTGGCCGCGACTTCGATATGATAGCCGAGCACGCCATTGTGCTTGATCTTGAGCGCGGCGATGCCCGTGCGCTGCTTGTACTCGGCCTCCAGCGCGGCGATGGCACGGCGCCCGCCGGCCCCCGCATCGCGCAGATCGTCGAGCGCAGCATCATAGCCCTCGGCGATATACCCGCCGTTCGCGGCATCGATCGGCGGGGCGGGAACCAGTGCCCGCTGGAGCAGATCGATCAACGCGCCATGACCGCGCAGGTCCGGCGCCAGTGAAGCGAGCAAAACGGGTGGTTCGGGCAGCTTGCCGAGCGTCTCGCCCAGCCGCCACGCGCCGTCGAGACCATCGCGAAGCTGGCCGAGATCGCGCGGGCTACCGCGCCCCGCGGCGAGGCGACCGATGGCGCGACCGATGTCGGGAAGCGCGCGCAGCGAGGCGCGGAGGTCTTCGCGCAGACCCGGCTCGTCATGGAAACGCTGGACAAGGTCGAGCCGTGCCTCGATCGCATCGCGGTCCATCAATGGCGCGGCGATATCGGCGGCAAGCAGCCGCGCACCGGCACCAGTGACAGTGCGGTCGACCGAGTCGAGCAGGCTGCCCTTGCGCGTACCGGCCTGGCTCTGGGTCAGCTCAAGACTCTCGCGCGTCGCCGCATCGATCGCCATGCTCGCGTCGGAGCGGGTGACTCGCGGCGGGCGCAGGAACGGCAGCGCACCCTTGGCAGTATGCTCGAGATAAGCGACGAGACCGCCAGCCGCCGATAGGGCCGCGCGGCCGAACTGGCCGAAGCCGTCGAGCGTGGCGACGTCGAACAGCCGCTTGAGGCGCGTCTCGCCACCGCTGCTGTCGAACTCTCCGCGCGGGCGATAGCCGGTGACGTCGAACGCATCGCTGCCGTCGGCGGCGATCACCTCGGCGGCACCCAGACGCGCGAGTGCGGCGCCGACCGCATCGGGCGCACATTCGAGGATTTCGAAGCGGCCGGTCGAGATGTCGGCGGCGGCGATCGCGGTCTCCCCGCCCGCTTCGCCGATCGCGGCGCACCAATTGGCCGAGCGGCTGTCGAGCAACGATTCCTCGGTCAACGTGCCCGCTGTGACGACGCGGATGATCGCGCGCGCGACCAGCGCCTTGGAGCCGCCGCGCTTCTTCGCCTCCTCGGGCGTCTCGATCTGGTCGGCGATGGCGACGCGCTGCCCGGCCTTGATCAGCCGGGCGAGATAGCCGTCCATCGCGTGCGCGGGCACGCCGCACATCGGGATCTTCTCGCCACCATGCTCGCCGCGTGCGGTGAGTGCGATGTCGAGGATGCCACTGGCGAGCTTCGCATCGTCGAAGAACAGCTCGTAGAAATCGCCCATGCGATAGAAGAGCATGCAATCGGCCGCTTCGGCCTTGAGCGCGAGATATTGCGCCATCATCGGGGTGGGAGCGGCATCGGCCATCACGGCACTCGATAGGGGTTCAGGCGCGGGCGGCAAGGGGGAGCGTGCGCACAAAGCTGTGGAAGGCTATCCAGTTGACACACCATGCCCCACCCGGAACCGTTCAGGGTCCGCCCGCCCAAGCCGCTGACGGCACATTTGACGTGGCCGGTGCCCATCAGGGCTTAAATTCGAACATCTCATCCATCGGCGGATAGACCACCGGCTTGTCGCCAAAACGGGCCTGCAGCGCGGCATCGCGACGGTCAGTATCGGGCTCGGTGACATCGATCTCTTCGGGATATCTGAACGAAGCCTGGAATTTCCCGTCGTTGACGACGTACTCCATTACGGACCAGCGCTTGGTCTCGTCGGGTTCCAAGTACCAGGCATCGAAAACCATCTCGGAAAGTGTGGGATCTAGTGGATCATAGTATCGAACGAAATCTCCTTCATCCTTGAATATACTTGGCCCAGCCCAGCCCTCACCAATTTCAACGTAGAAGAAGACACCCTCTGCATCGCCGCCCACAGTTTCAGTCAGCTCCTGCCCAATCTCATTCAGGATTGGCCCGAGATCATCATACTTACTTTTTTCCACGTGACCTCCCTCTCGCTTCGTTTGGAAATTCTCGACGTTCCTTCTTCCCGCCGTCGACGGTCCATTCGACGGTGATGTGATACGGACGCCTTGAAGTGCCGTGATAGCGAGGCTTGATGCTGACGAAGACCTTCCGGCCCTCACGAATATGTGAGGCCCAAGCATTCTCCATAGCGCTGTAGGCGCTGCGGTTGAAATTCCTGTCCTGAGCAAAGTGGTTAAAGGCATCACTTGGACCGTTGAAGCGATTGGCGATGTAGTGCCCGCCCTCGTCGGTCGGGCGTCGATCGGCGCCTCCTGCACGGAGTTGATTCGTTCGAGATCGTTTGGTTCTACCCTCGACGACTAAACCGAACGCCGCCCTCGGGCGCCCGATAATATCGATTCTGAAATTATAGGTTCCACGCGCCTCCTCTCGCCAACCCGTGTCGAGAATCTGACTCTGCAACGAAGGCGGGTTCGCCGGATCCGGCGGCAGCCGCCCGCCATGCGTCCGCATGTAATAGTCAAGCGCCAGAAACCTGTTCTTGGCCTCGCGCCCGGCATCCAGAAATCGCTGATTTGGCAGCTTGAGCTGCTGACCGATCCGTAGTGGCTGCCTGGGATCCAGTCCGTTCAACCAAGCAAGATCGGATACCCGCAGCCCCTTTCGCTGTGCGGCGATGCGTACCAGCGTGTCCCCCGACCGCACCGCGTACAATGAATGATTCCGCGGATTCTGCGGATCGTGCTCACCAAACGCCTGCCGCGACGACGGACCCCGCCCCCGGGGAGCCGCTCGCGCCGCCCCCACCCAAGCAGATGAGGCGTCGGCCGATGCGCGCGCGCCTCGCGGGAAATAATTCCCCTGACCAACAAAGGTGAACCGCCCGTCCTCCTGGTCATGCCAGGGATTGAACTTCACCTCGATCGGCGCGGGCTCGACCCGCCGTCCGGTACGCAACCATATACTGAACGCCGTCACCGGCGGCGATTGCCTTTGCAAATTTGCCATGCCCCGCTCCCATAGAACCGATAGCAGAACATCTGGAACAAATCAAGAACATTCTTCGTCAGCGGAGCCTGAAGCAAGGTCGGGATACAATTTCAGGGAAACCCGCATCCAAATACGGCAAAAATACGGCGAACTTTGCCGCATTATTGACAAACTTTGTTCCCCGTGCGTTATGCGCAACGGGCCGTGCCCCAAGCGTAACGAAGCAGGAGCCAATTATGTCCCGTTTGACCCCGCTGATTCTGATGCCGATGTTCGCCCTTGCCGCCTGTGGCGGTGGTGGCCAGACCGTGAAGGGCGAGAATGCCTCGATCGAGGAAGTCGCCAAGGCCACGCAGGATGCCGTGAAGATGCAGCCCGGCCAGTGGCAGACCCAGATCAAGTTCGTATCGGTCGACATGCCCGGCCTGCCCAAGGCGCAGGCCGACATGATGGGCCAGCAAATGGCCAAGGCGTCAGAGAATGTCGTCGAAACCTGCGTTACGCCGGAGATGGTCAACAAGCCCCCGAGCGAGATGTTCGGCGGCAAGGCCGGCGGCGGCTGTGTCTATGACAGCTACGAACTGGCCAATGGCAAGCTTAACGCGGTGATGACCTGCAAGCCGCAGGGCGCGGGCGAGCTCAAGGCGACGACGACCGGCACGATCGGCAGCACGTCGTACGAGCTGAACAGCGAAACCGCGATGTCGGGCGCACCGGGCATGCCCGGCGGCAAGATGACCATGAAAACCCAGATCACCGGGAAGCGCGTGGGCGAATGCACCGCGCCGCAGACCAAGGGCTGATTCTGACCGGGTGGCCTATTCGGCAGGCCGGTAGGCCACCCGCCACATCGCCAGCGCGATCGCCGCGGCGGCGATAGCGATCAGCATGCTGGTCGCGATCGCGCTGAGCCAGCGGAACAGCGTGGCGCGTCCGTCGCTGGGCGGTGCATCGATCAGGCCGAAGCCATAGGTCTGTCCGGCGACGAAGACGATCAGCGCGAGGATCGCACCCAGCGCCGCGGCATGCCATGGCTTGCGATAGCCCAGCACATGCAGACCGAGCCATAAGGGCGCAGCGACCGCAGCGATCCCCAGCGTGACGAACAATGCGCCCAGCGCCCAGGCGGTGAGCAGCGACGCCGCATCCACTTGCCCACCGGCCAACACCAGGGCCGCCACCAGCACGCCGCCAAGCGCTCCGCCCGTGGCAAGCGCAAAGCCCGCCCGGTCCAGCGTCGTTTCATAGCGGCGCAACGGCGCGCGCAATCGATACTCGTCCACGGATCCCCTCCCCGGAGGCGCGCTGCATATCATCGCGGCAGGCCGCCGCTCAAGCGGCGTCGTGACGTCGTTTCAGGTCATCGGTGGCAAGCGTCTATTTACGGGCCGCGCCGCTCCGGTCGCGGATCGCCTTGAACTCGCTGCCCGGCTTCCATTGCGGCCATTTGGCCGAACGGGCGAGTTCGTCCCCGATCCGGTAGAAGAGCTCGATGTCCTGAACCGCCCCGTCGAGATTCCAGGCATCGCTCCATGCGTCGCAGGCTTGATGATAGCATTTGCCGGTATAGTCATCGACCCACTTCTGCCCCGCTTCCTTGCCGCCGCTGACGAGGTCGGAGGCCCCCGCAATGCCCATCATCAGCAGCACAGGCACGCCACGCTTGGCCATGCTGAAATGATCGGCACGGTAGAACAGGCCGCGCTCGGGCAAGCTCTCGACGGAGACCGTGCGCCCCTGCTTCGCGGCGAGGCGGGCGAGATCGTCCTCGAGCGTCCCCTGCCCCTTACCGACCAGGATCACGTCCTTCGCCTTGCCCGCAGTCTGAAGGATATCGAGGCCGAGATTGGCGACAGTGGTTTCGACCGGATAGATCGGATCCTGCGCATAGGCCTCCGAGCCGAGCAGCCCGCGCTCCTCGGCCGTCCAGAACGCGAACAGGATCGAGCGGTCGGGCGCCGGTGCGGCCTTGAACAGCCGAGCGATCTCGAACAGCCCGGCGACGCCCAGCGCATCGTCATTGGCGCCTGAGCGATAGATGCGCCCCTGCGCGTCGGGCTTGCCCGCGCCATAGGCATCCCAATGGGCGCCATACATGACGGCCTCGTCCGGGCGTTTCGCGCCGGGAATCCTGGCGAGCACATTCTGGCTCTGCACGACCTTGTGCGTCACCGGAATCGCGGCATCCAGCGTCACGCCGCCTAATGCGACCGGGCGGAAGTCGCTGCGCCGGGCGGCCATGCGAAGCTTGTTGAGGTCAAGGCCGGCGTCGGCGAAGAGCTTGTCCGCGACGTCATGCGCGATCCAGCCCTGCAGCGCGAGGGTGGTGACCTTTTCGGGCGGGACGACCAGCCCGTAATTCTCGCCGCCGGGGCTCTTGACGACGTTCCAGCCATAGCCGGCGGCATCGGTATCGTGGACGATCAGCGCGGCAACCGCGCCCTGCCGCGCCGCTTCCTCGAACTTGTAGGTCCAGCGGCCATAATAGGTCATCGTGCGGCCACCGAACTTGCCCGCAGCCGGCTCGCCCGCCACGGCGGCGAAATCGGGATCGTTGACCAGGAACACCGCGACCTTGCCTTTAAGGTCCGCGCCCTTGAAATCGTCCCAGCCGCGCTCAGGCGCGTTCACGCCATAACCGACAAAGACCAGGGGGGCGCCGGAAATGGCCACGGCGTCCCTTGGCTGAAGCGTCGAGACATAGATATCAGTGCCCTGGGTGAGCGGCGTGCTCGCCTTGCCGCCAAAGGCCAGCTTCGTCGGGGTACCCAACATGGTGTGGAGCAGCGGGACGGGCTGGGTCCAGCCGCCGTCCTTGCCCGCGGGCTCCAGCCCCAGCGCCTGCAGCCGGCCGATGAGGTAGCCGACCGTGCGTTCCTCCCCGACCGTGCCGGGCGCTCGGCCCTGAAACTGGTCCGATGCGAGCGTGCGGACGGTGTCGGCAATATTGGCGGGGCTGACCTCGGTTGCGGTCTGGGCAGCGGCGGGCGCGGCGAGGAGAAGCGCGGAGACGGCAAGACGAAGGGCCACGGGGAGACTTTCTGTTCTGTTGCGGCGCCAGTCTATGCGGCACGACACCGACCGCACAATCGCTTTGGCTTGTCAGCGCGCGCGCTTCGTCGCAGATGTAACAACATCACCTTGGGAGAATCACATGTCCCGCTGGCTCCGCCGCGCGCTGATCGTAAGCCTCGTAACCACCGCCGTCCCGGCCCTTGCGCAGCAGGCCACCAAGCCACCGGTCGCGGCCAAGAAGCCGCATCAAGTGAAGGCCCCGTTCGGCGCGACCCGCGAGGACGAATATTACTGGCTGCGCGACGACACGCGGAAGAACCCGGAGATGCTCGCCTATCTCAAGGCCGAGAACGCCTATGCCGACGCGGTGATGGCACCGACCAAGCCGGTGCAGGAGACGCTGTACAAGGAGATTGTCGGCCGCATCAAACAGGACGACAGCACCGTCCCCTATCTCGACAACGGATACTGGTATTACACCCGGTTCGAGGCCGGCGGGAACTATCCGATCGTCGCGCGCAAGAAAGGGTCGATGGACGCGGCGGAGGAGATCATCCTCAACCAGCCCGAAATGGCCAAGGGCGCCAACTTCTTCCAGATCGCCACGCGCCAGGTCAGCCCCGACAACCGCCTGCTCGCCTATGCCGAGGACAAGGTCGGTCGCCGCCAGTACATTCTGAAGGTCAAAGATCTGACCACCGGCCAGACGCTGACCGACGAGGTTCCGAACGTCCAGGCGGGCTTTGCCTGGGCGGGCGACAACAAGACGATCTTCTATATCGAGAAGGATCCGGTCACGCTGCTCGGCAAGCGGGTGAAGGCGCATGTGCTGGGCACGCCGGTGAGCCAGGACCGGCTGGTCTATGAGGAGAAGGACGACACCTTCTCGCTCGGGATCGGCACCACCAGCTCGGAAAAGTTCATCTGCATCTATTCGAGCAAGACAGTCAGCGACGAGCAGCGCTGCGCGCCGGTCGACAATCCCACAACCTTCACCGTGATCGCGCCGCGCGAGCGCGACTTCCTCTATGGCGCCGACCATGTCGGCAGCCGCTGGGTGATCCGCACCAACTGGCGGGCGCCGAACTACCGGCTGATGACCGTGCCCGACAGCACGACCGGCGCGGGCAAGGCGGCGTGGAAGGACATCGTCCCGCATAGCGCCGACGTCTTCATCGAGAACGTCCAGCCCTTCGACAACTATCTCGCGATCGAGGAGCGTTCGGGCGGCAACAAGCGGTTGCGGCTGCTGGGCAATGACGGCAAGTCGAGCTTCGTCGAGGCTGACGAGCCCGCCTACACCATGGGCCTCAGCACCAATGCGGAGACCGGCACCGACTGGGTCCGCTACACCTATAACTCGCTGACGACGCCCGCGACCACGATCGAGGCGAATATGAAGACCGGCGAGCGCAGGACGCTTAAGGTCAATCCCGTCCCCGGCTACGACAAGTCCAAATACGTCACCGAACGGGTGTGGGCGACCGCTCGCGACGGGACCAAGGTGCCGGTCAGCCTGGTCTATGCCAAAGGCTTCAAGAAGGACGGCAGCGCCGCGCTGTTCCAATATGCCTATGGCAGCTACGGCAATTCGACCGATCCCGGCTTCTCGCCGATGCTGCCCAGCCTGCTCGACCGCGGCATGGTCTATGCCATCGCGCATATCCGCGGCGGGCAGGAAATGGGCCGCAAATGGTATGACGATGGGCGGATGTTCAACAAGAAGAACAGCTTCACCGACTTCATCGACGTCACCGAATATCTGGTGAAGGCGGGCTATGCCAAGAAGGGTCGCGTCGCGGCAATGGGCGGCAGCGCCGGCGGGCTGCTGATGGGCGGCATCACCAACATGGCGCCGCAGGACTATGGGGCGATCATCAACCTGGTCCCGTTCGTCGATGTCGTGACAACGATGCTCGACCCGACCATCCCGCTCACCACCGGCGAGTATGACGAGTGGGGCAATCCGGAGAACAAGGCGAGCTACGACTATATGCTCAGCTACTCGCCCTACGACCAGTTGAAGCGCAAGGCGTACCCCGCGATCTTCGTCGGCACGGGCCTGTGGGACAGCCAGGTGCAATATTATGAGCCGGCGAAGTACGTCGCTCGGCTGCGCACGCTCAAGACCGACCCTCACCCGCTGCTGTTCCGCGTCAACATGGAAGCCGGACATGGCGGCAAGTCCGGCCGGTTCGAGCGGTTCCGCGAACAGTCCGAATATCTCGCCTTTGCGCTGGATCAGTTGAAGGTGAAGTGATCGCGCGGTAGCGGGGAGCCATGGAAAAGCTCCCCGCTACCGAGATCGATGCCGCTGCCGAGCTGGAGACGCTCGCCGCGGAGATCGCGCGCCACAATCGGCTCTACCATACCGACGACGCGCCCGAGATCAGTGACGCCGATTATGACGCGCTGATGCGGCGCAACACCGCGATCGAGGCAGCCTTTCCTCACCTCGTCCGCGACGACTCCCCCTCGAAACTGGTCGGCTCCGCGCCCGCCGGGCATCTCGCCAAGGTGCGCCACGCCCAGGCGATGATGAGCCTCGACAACGCCTTCTCCGACGAGGACGTGATCGAGTTCGTGCTGCGCGTGCGCCGCTTCCTCAAGCTGGGCGAAGAAGATCGCGTCGCGCTCACCGCCGAGCCCAAGATCGACGGCCTGTCCTGCTCGCTTCGCTACGAGAACCGCAAACTCGTCCTCGCCGCCACGCGCGGCGACGGCCAGGTGGGTGAGAATGTCACGCCCAACGTGCTGACCATCTCCGATATCCCCACCGAATTGCCCGCCGACGCGCCGGACGTGTTCGAGGTGCGCGGCGAGGTCTATATGGCGAAGGACGATTTCTTCGCGCTCAACACACGCCTCGCGGCCGAGGCGGAGGAGGCCGGCAAGGAAGCGCGCCAGTTCGCCAATCCGCGCAATGCCGCCGCCGGATCGCTGCGCCAGAAGGACGCGTCGGTCACCGCCTCGCGTCCACTGCGCTTCCTTGCCCATGGCTGGGGCGAGACCTCGGCGCTGCCCGGGGACACCCAGTTCACCGTGATGAAGGCGATCGAAAGCTGGGGCTTCCCGCTCCACCCGCTGTTCATCGACTGCGTTCAGGTCGAACCGGCGCTGGCCCAATACCGCAAGATCGAGAAACTGCGCGCCGACCTGCCCTTCGACATCGACGGCGTGGTCTACAAGGTCGACCGGCTCGACTGGCAGGCGCGGCTGGGCAGTGTCGGCCGCGCCCCGCGCTGGGCGATCGCGCACAAATTCCCCGCCGAGCGCGCCGAGACCACGCTGCGCGACATCGACATCCAGGTCGGCCGCACCGGCAAACTCACCCCCGTCGCGCGGCTTGAGCCGGTGACCGTCGGCGGCGTCACCGTCACCAATGCCACGCTGCACAATGCCGACGAGATCGAGCGCCTCGGCGTGCGTCCAGGCGACCGCGTGCTGCTCCAGCGCGCCGGCGACGTGATCCCG
>CAYOXO010000116.1:0-13891 GCA_964407945.1 uncultured Stakelama sp. | reverse complement strand
CTCGCCTTCCGCGCCTGCCGCCTGGTCGTCGATACCGGCCTCCACGCCAAGCGCTGGACGCGCAGCCAGGCGATCGAATGGTTCGCGACCGCCAACGGATCGTCAGTCGAAGAAGTCTCGGGCGAGGTCGATCGCTACTGCAGCTGGCCCGGCCAGGCGTGCGGCTACAAGCTCGGCCATACCGAGATCAACACGCTGCGCACCAAGGCCAAGACCGCACTCGGCAGCCGCTACGACTTCAAGGCGTTCAACGACGCGGTCGTGCTGGGCGGCAGCGTGCCGCTTACCGTGCTGGAAAGCGTGATCGACCGCTATATCGCCGCGCGGAAGGCGTGATCCGCACCGGAAATCATGCCGGACCAGTGTGTTGACTGAATAACACAGCAAGACTAGCAAATCTCTTCGACCGGAGGTTGGGGGAGATATGTCGCGTGCGGTATCGAACGACACTGGTTGCGCTCGGCATGGTCGCGGGTTTTGTTGGAAACGGCGCCGCTTCCGAGGGGCAGGAATATCGCCCGTCCTTCCAGCCCGATCGATTGAAGGGGCCGCCAGCGGGCAAACCGAACGAGGTGCTGGTGCTGGGGACACCGCACCTCTCCGAGTTTGGGGATAGCTTTCGTCCGGACATGCTGGCGCCGCTCATCGAGCGTCTCGCAGCGTGGCGTCCGGCGAGCATTGCGATCGAAAAGGTGTCTGGACTGCAATGCGACAGCCTGCGCCGCTACCCCGTCCGCTACGCATCCAGCATCAAGAGCTATTGCCCCGATCCTTCCGTTGCCGGACGGGCCACCGGGCTCGACGTACCTGCAGCCAATGCCGAGGCTGAGCGGCTATTGTCGGCCTGGCCCGCCGCGCCGGCCCCGGCGCAACGGCGACATTTGGCCGCAGTGTTCCTGGCAGCAGGCGAATCGGCGTCAGCGCTGGTGCAGTGGCTTCGCCTGGCGCCTGACGAACGGCGCGAGGGGGATGGGTTGAACGCCGCACTGGTCGCGCTGCTGGAAAGGGCGAAGGATCGGCGCAACGAGATCAACCTCATCGCCGCGCCACTCGCCGCACGGCTTGGGCATGAGCGGCTATGGAGCGTCGACGATCATTCCGCCGATCGTCCTGATCCGGTCGCCCCCAAGGCCTATGGCGACGCGATCCAGCGCGCCTGGGACAATCCCGCAACCAAGGCGCGAATTACGGAGGACAAGACGCTGCAGGCCGGCTTGTCGGAGCCCGATGGGCTGATGAAAATGTACCGGGCATACAACGCCCCGGGAGCGCCGTTGCTAGCCTATCAGTCCGACTTCGGCGCCGCGCTAAAGGAGTCGTCACCGCAAGCGTTCGGCCGGAGCTATGTCGGCTATTGGGAGACGCGGAACCTGCGCATGGTCGCGAATATCCGCGACGTGCTGGGGCAGCGTCCCGGAACGCGCCTGCTCGCGATCGTTGGTGCATCGCATAAGGGCTATTACGAAGCCTATCTCAATCAGATGCATGATATGGAGTTGGCCGATGCAAACGTGCTGCTTCGATAATCCGGCTATCGCGAGCCGCCGCCCATGATCCTGCGGCGTTGGCGCGGCGTGATCCGTACCGCGGAGCGCGAAGCCTATCGCGCCTATATCGCGGGGACGGGTGGAAGCGACTACGCCTCTACCCCCGGGAATCTCGGCTGGCAGATGCTGTTCCGCGACCTGGGCGACGGCACCAGCGAGGTGGTGACGATGAGCTGGTGGCGGTCACTCGATGATATCCGCGCCTTTGCGGGCGCGGATATCGAAGTGGCACGCTATTATCCCGAGGACGACCACTTCCTGCTCGAACGCCCATATGGGGTCGAGCATAGCGATGTGGCCGACGGGAGCCTGTTCGGCAGCTAGGCCGCCTTGGCGAGGTGCAGCGCGACGGCGCCGAGCCACAGCCAGCCGAGCATCCCGCCCCAGTAGAAGGCGATCCCCGGTGGAATCACGCTTGCCATGCCGATCCCGATCATCGCAGGCAGCGCCAACCCGACGATGAGCGATCCCACGCCAGGCACCAACTGCTCCGTCAGCAGGAAATGCGTGCCAAGCGCGAAGCAGGCGAGGATCAGCCCGGCATAGGCCAGCATGAATGCGACGCTGTGCAGCACCGTTGCGCGCGCGGTCATATCCGGCTGCTGGTCGAGCGGCGTGCCGGCGGGAAAGCCAAGGCCCGCCGGCGCGTCATAGATGCCTGCCAGCACCAGCCCCACGCCATAGGCCCCGATCAGCAGCAGCGTAGCGTACCCCGCCCAACCGCCTCCCAGCGCCCTGAACATCCCCGCCGCACAGACAAAGGTGAGGAGGCCAGAGACGACGAACACCGCCTTCATCTTCCATCCGCCCTCGCCCAGGCTCAGCATGCTGATCGCATGCCGCCCGATGTCGAAGGCCGGGCGGCGAAAGATCTCGATCGTCGGAACGATGAAGAACAGCAGCCCCGCTGCCACGCCCGCGAACAGGAGCCACCGCCCCAGATCGGTATCCGTCATCACAAGCCTCCCCTTCCCGCGCCTTAGTTGAGCGATGCCTTGATGTGCGCGACCATCTGGTCGACCACGGTGCCCCAGCCGTCGTGGAAGCCCATCTGCTCATGCGTCTGGCGCGTCTCTTCGTTGGCGTGGATCGCCATCGCGGTGTAGCGCGTGCCGCCGGTGCCGTTCGGCTCGAGATAGAGGCCGGCGGTGAAGAACGGCTTGGGCGACGGGCGGAAGCCCGGCAGCAGCGTGTCGGTAAAGATCAGCCGCTGCAGCGGCACGATATCGAGATAGCAGCCGATATTGGGGAACTCTTCCCCCTCGGGCGAGCGCATGATCGAACGGAACACGCCGCCGGGACGCAGATCGACTTCGCATTCGGTGATGACCCAGGGCTTGGGGACGAACCACTGCTTGATGCTCTCAGGATCGGTCCAGGCTTCCCAGACGAGTTCGACGGGCACGTCGATGTCGCGTTCCAGCACCAGGTCGAGCTTGGGATCGGGCTTTACGAGCGGGGAAGTCATTCGGGTCTCTCCTTCTTCTTTGCGAGCAGATAGGCGTCGAGCCGGTCGAGCCGGCCCTCCCACAAGGTGCGTTGACGGCGCAGCCAGTCGTCCACGACCAGCAATTGTTCGGGCACGAGTTCATAGGTCCGCACCCGCCCGGCCTTTTGCGAGCGCACCAGCCCTGCCCCCTCGAGCATTTTGAGATGCTCGACGAACGAGGGGAGCGCCATGCGATAGGGCGCGGCGAGATCGCTGACCGATGCCGGCCCGGCGTTGAGCCGTTCAAGGACATCGCGCCGTTTGGGATCGGCGAGCGCGCGAAACACACCGTCGATCGCTGCCGGTCGCGGCGGTGCACCTGCATTACCCTGCCCCAGTGCCGGGAACATCGACCTACTCCGTCAACCTTGTGAGGCGGCGCAGATAGCGCGAGATAATAGTTAGGGCAATCCCTTAGTGTTCAAACCACGAAAAGGGGCGTGCCGTCACCGCCCCCCTCAGTCGTGTCTCAGGCCAGTCCGGCGAAGCGCAGTGCGACCCCGATCGCCGCTGCCGCGGCCAACACCGTGAAGGTACCGATGCGGAACCGGAACACCGCGACGATCGCAGCCAGCGTCAGCGCCGCGGTCCATGGATCGATGCTCGACAGCACCGGCATGTCGAACCCGACCGGCCCGGCCTTCACCGGCGTCACCTGACCAAACACCGCATGGATCGCGAACCACAGCGCCAGGTTGAGCACCACGCCCACCACCGCCGCGGTGATCGCCGACAATGCCCCGGCCAGTGCCGTATTGCCGCGCATCCGCTCGATGAACGGCGCACCGAGGAAGATCCACAGGAAGCATGGGGCGAAGGTCACCCAGGTGGCGAGCAATCCGCCGAGCGTCCCCGCCCAAAGCGGCGAGAGCATCCCGGGATCGCGATAGGCGCCGAGGAAGCCGACGAACTGAAGCACCATGATCAGGGGGCCGGGTGTCGTCTCGGCCATACCGAGGCCGTCGAGCATCTCCTCGGGACGCAGCCAGCCATAATGCTCAACCGCCTGCTGCGCGACATAGGCGAGTACCGCATAGGCGCCGCCGAACGTCACCATCGCCATCTTGGCAAAGAAGATCGCGATCTGGCTGAACACATGATCCGGGCCAAGCGTGATCAGCAATGCGGCGATGGGCACCAGCCACAAAGCCAGCCACAGGCTCACGTCGAAGACGACACCCTGCCAGCGCGGGCGGGCGTGATCGGGTAAGCCTTCTCCCAGCAAGGTCTCCGCGTCAGCGACCCCGCCGCTCCCGCCACCATGGCCACCGCCCCTGAAGGCGGCGCTGCCCGAGCGCCCCGCGACGAAGCCGATCAGCCCGGCGCCGAGCACAATCAGCGGGAACGGGACGGCGAGGAAGAAGATCAGCACGAATGCCACGCCGGCGAGCAGCTTCGCCTCGACCGTGCGCAGCGCCCGCCCCCCGATCCGGATCACCGCCTGCAAGACGATCGCCAGCACCGCCGCCTTAAGCCCCAGAAACAGCCCGGCGATCAGCCCGGTGTTGCCATAAAGGACATAGATCCAGCTCAGCGCCATGATCGCCAGCGCGCCGGGCAGGATGAACAGCGCCCCCGCGATCAGCCCGCCCAGCCTTTTGTGGAGCAGCCAGCCGATATAGGTCGCAAGCTGCTGCGCCTCGGGCCCGGGGAGCAACATGCAGAAGTTGAGCGCGTGGAGGAATCGCTGCTCACCGATCCAGCGTTTCTCATCGACCAGGATGCGGTGCATCACTGCGATCTGCCCGGCCGGCCCGCCGAAGGAGAGCGCGGCGATCCGCGCCCACACTTTCGCCGCTTCGCCCAGCGACACCGGTGCGGGCCTCATGCCTTCGCCCCGCGCGGCTGGTGCGAGGTCCAGTCGTGCTTCTCCTCCCGCGCATCACGCGCCCAACGATAGAGCGCGTCATACACCGCCATCCCGGCTTCGAGCTGGCGGTGATCGTCGGCATGGAGCCGCGACAGGCCGAGCGAGAGCGCAAGCAGCCCCGCCGCCTCGGGCGCAAGTTCCGGTCGCGCGGTATCGGCGCCGCGCACGATCGGAGCGAGCAGCGCGAGCGGTGCGATGCCGGCCAGGCCCAGCCCCTCCAGCAGCGCGTCGAAGGTGCAGAGATCGCCCTGATGGGTCCAGCGCACGCCGTCGCCCGCGATATCGAACGGCGCGGCGCCCGTGCTCACCGCGACCCCGGCGACCTCGGCCGGCGGCACGAACAGGATCACTGCGCGCGGATCGACGAAACGGCGGATCAGCCAGGGACAGGCGATGCGGTCGACCTTGGGCCGGCTGCGCGTGACCCAGAGTGTACGATCGTCCTCATCGCGGGCCAGCGTGGCCTCAGGCACCAGCGGCAGGCCTGCCTCTTCCCACGCGGCATGCCCGCCTTCGAGCACCTCGGCAGCGAAGCCGTCGTGCCGCAATCGCGCCGCGGCGGCATGGGCAAGCGCGCCGCCCGCCTCGTCCACGATGATGGTGCGCTGATCCCTGTCCGTCGGCAATCTTCGGATGGCGGCAGGAATGCGGTGCGTGCCGGGTGGCTCGCGGACATCGATCACGAGCGGCGAGTCCGGCCCGCCGATGAGCCGGGCGAGCGTCGAAACGGAAATCAGATCGGGTGCAGGCATGGTGCGTCCTTCGGATGTTGCGGACGCGACACTTCGGCTGACGCCTCATGGGGGGATCGCCGCCCCCATTGCCATGCAGAAGACCGCGCCGCCCGCTCGCTGTCAAGCGGACGGCGCGATAGGCTTACTTCTTGCCGAAAAAGCCCGAGGCGATGCCGGTCAGGTCGTTGAGCGGGTTGCCGTCTCCGTCCTTGTCCAGCGCGCCGAGGATGCCGCCTGCGCCGCCCTGTTGCAGCAGGCTCGCGAAGTTGCCGAGCGCGCCCTCACCACCGATCTGGCCGATGATCTCCTGCAGCTTGGCCACCGGCAGGCCGGTCGCAGCGGCAGCGCCTTCGGCGGTGTCCCCCTCCATCGGATGATATTTGGCGAGCGCCTGGATCGCCGATTCGGCATGTTCGGGCGACAGCCCGACCTTGGCCGCCAGGTTGGTCACGGTGGCGTCTCCGCCGATCTGGCCCAGAATCCCGTCGAGAATGCTCATGTACCGATCCTCATTGCTACGCTTGGGGAGGCCCAAATCTAGCACGGCCCGCAAGGCGGTGCGAGCGGCACGACGAGCGAACGATGCGGCGACGGCACTTTTTCGCGGGTCATGCGTCATTGCCTTGTCTCGGAAAATCGCCAGCATGGCGACGGGGCGATCCGCCGCACGACTCCCCGCGGCCATTGCAGGAGGTACCCATGGGCATTTTCTCATCGATCAAGGACGCGATCTTCGGCAAGGCGAAGGCCGCTCCCGCACCCGAAGCCGCGCCGCAGCCCGAACTCGCCGCCGCACAGCCCACACCGCAGCCGGAACAGCCGCAGGAAGTGGATATCGAGGCAGTGTTGGTCGAACTGGATGCCAGCGACGGCCGAGACCTCAACTGGCGGACATCGATCGTCGATCTGATGAAGCTGGTCGGCCTCGAATCGAGCCTGGCCGAGCGCAAGGAGCTGGCGCAGGAGCTGGGCTATACCGGCGCACTCGACGGCAGCGCCGAAATGAACATCTGGCTGCACAAGCGCGTGATGCAGGAACTGGCCGCGAACGGCGGCAAAGTCCCGGCATCGATGCTCGACTGACCTCTCAGGGGAGCGGCGCGCGGTCCGGCTGGACGAACCCGCGCCGCGCCTCGACCGAGAAGAGCAGCTCGCGGCTGTAGAAGCGCAACGGCCAGTCGCGGTTGCCCACTTCGCTTGCCAGCAGCGCGTTGACGTCCGCCGTCAGGTCTCCCGACGCGCCATCGCGCAGGAACTGCCGCACGCCCGCGACATAGGCGCGGGTAATCGTATCGTGATAGCCGTTCCGGTCGTCATTCACCCCACCGACACTCTCGTTGAAGCGCGAGATGAGCCCGGCGATCTCGCTATCCACCTCGATATCAGGGCGCCGCGCGAGCAGGTACAGGCACGCAGCGAGATGCGCTTCGTGCGTCCACTCCTCGCGCGCGAGCGTACAGGCGACCAAGCCCTCGCCGAGATGGGCGATGGCAGCGTCATTGGCGAAGAAACGAATGGGATGGTCGGTCATCGATCGGGCTTTCGTTGGGAGGCCCGATCGATGACCGGGCAATTCAGGCGGTTTCGGTGGCTCGGCTTTGGGGTGCCGCTTGCCGCACCCCCTCGTCCACATGGTCCGCGAACTGGGCGAAATTGGCGACGAACTCATCGACCAGCTTGCCCGCGGTCGCGTCATAGTCGGCCTTGTTCTCCCAGGCCGCGCGCGGATCGAGCATGTTGGGATCGATATCCCCCGCCGCCACCGGCACCATGAAGCCGAAATTGGGATCCTGGCGGAACTCGGCGCCCTTCAGGCTGCCGTCGAGCGCGGCGTTGAGCAGCGCACGCGTTACCTTGATCGGCATCCGCTTGATGCCCGGCATCGTCGCCTTGCCGCCGCTCCAGCCGGTGTTGACCAGCCAGCAATCGACCCCGCCCTTCGCAATCCGCTCCTTGAGGAGGTTGCCATAGATCGACGGATGGCGCGGCATGAACGGCGCGCCGAAGCAGGTCGAGAAGGTTGCGGTCGGCTCGGTCACGCCGATCTCGGTCCCGGCGACGCGCGCGGTATAGCCCGAAAGGAAGTGGAACATCGCCTGGTCCGGGGTCAGCTTCGCGATCGGCGGCAACACGCCATAGGCGTCCGCGGTCAGGAAGATGATGTTCTTGGGCACCGGCCCCAGATTGTCCTTCGACGTGTTCGGGATGAACTCGAGCGGGTAGGAACCGCGGCTGTTCTCGGCGAGGCTGTTGTCGTTGAAGTCGAGCTCGCGCGACTCCGCATCCATCACGACATTCTCGAGCACCGTGCCGAAGCGCTTGGTGGTCGCGAAGATCTCCGGCTCCGCCTCGGGCGAAAGGTTGATCATCTTGGCGTAGCAGCCGCCCTCGAAGTTGAAGACGGCGGTATCCGACCAGCCATGCTCGTCGTCGCCGATCAGCGTACGCGACGCGTCGGCCGACAGCGTGGTCTTGCCGGTGCCCGACAGGCCGAAGAACACCGCCGTGTCACCGTTCGGACCGATATTGGCCGAACAATGCATCGGCATGATGCCGTCGACCGGCAGCAGATAGTTGAGCAGGCCGAACACGCTCTTCTTCATCTCGCCGGCATAGGCGGTGCCGCCGATCAGGATCAGCTTCTCGGTCAGGTTGACCGCGATCACCGTCTCGCTGCGCGTACCGTGCTTGGCCGGATCGGCCCGGAAGCTCGGCAGGTCGATGATCGTATATTCGGGCTGGAAGCCGGGCAGCGCAGCCGCCTCCGGCCGCACCAGCAAGGTGCGGATGAACAGGCTGTGCCAGGCGAATTCGTTGACGACACGAACATTGACGCGATGCTCTGGCTGCGAACCGCCATAGAGATCCTGTGCGAACAGCGTGTCCTTGGTGCCGAGATGCGCGAGGAAGTCGGCCTTCAGCGCGGCGAAATGCTCGGGCGTCATGCCGCGATTGGTGTCGCCCCACCAGACGGTGCTTTCCGTCTCCGCGTCGCGAACGATGAACTTGTCCTTGGCGCTGCGCCCGGTGTGCTTGCCGGTGGCGACCACCAGCGGGCCGTCCTTGGCCAGGCGGCCCTCACCACGCTGCACGGCATGTTCGACCAGCGGCGCGGTCAGCAGGTTCCAGTGAATGGTTGCGCCCGCCCCGACGCCCAGTGCGTCAAGGCCGATTGCCGGCGTGCGATCCGTCACGATGTAATCTCCTCATCGTCCCCGGGCCTGCAGTGGGTCCAGAGATCGTGTCATCTGAAATCAGAGTCGCGCATAGGCAGCAGCGAAAAGGAGGGTCAATGCCAGTAACCGGTGTCATCGCTCCACAAACCGCCCGACAACGTTGACCGGAACCGCCCGTCCCGACGACAACGTTGGCAGGTGCCGCGACCGTTTCGCATCCGTCCCGACATTGGTGAGATTGAGTGGCGGCCAGCATTGAGCTACGCCACGCGCCATGACCGCAACGATCGCACTGGTTGACGACGACCGGAACATCCTGACCTCGGTCTCGATCGCGCTACAGGCCGAGGGCTTTGTGACGCGCGTCTATTCGGACGGCGAGACGGCGCTGAAGGCGCTGCTCGAGAATCCGCCCGACCTGGCGGTCCTCGACATCAAGATGCCGCGTCTCGACGGGCTGGAGCTGCTGCGCCGCCTGCGCGAGAAGCTGACCACGCCGGTGATCTTCCTGACCAGCAAGGACGACGAACTGGACGAGGCGTTGGGCCTGGCGATGGGCGCGGACGACTATATCGCCAAGCCGTTCAGCCAACGGCTGCTGATCGCCCGCATCCGCGCGATCCTGCGCCGGTCCGAGGCGCTGGCGGCGCCCGCCGATGCCGAAACCGCGGAAGAGCCGCAGCCGGTGCTCGAACGCGGCCGGCTGACGATGGACCCGGCACGGCACAAGGTGACGTGGGACGGCGGCAATGTGACGCTGACCGTCACCGAGTTCCTGATCCTCGAAACGCTCGCCCAGCGCCCCGGCATCGTCAAGACGCGCAACCAGCTGATGGACGCCGCGTATCAGGACGACATCTATGTCGATGACCGCACCATCGACAGCCACATCAAGCGCGTCCGCCGCAAATTCCGCCAGGTCGACCCCGAATTCGACGCCATCGAGACGCTCTATGGCGCCGGTTATCGATTCTCTGACGAATAGGCGCGAAGACCGGGAGGATCGCGATCTCTCGCTGCGCTGGTCGGCGCGGCTCAGCCTCACGCCGCGCATTCTCGCGGTCAACATCTTTGCGCTGGCGATGCTGGCGGGGGGGTTCTTCTATCTCGACAGCTTTCGTGCGCGGATCATCGACGACGAGGTCGAGCAGGCCGGGCGCGAGGCGCGGCTGATCGCGCAGGCGGTGGCGATGACCCCACCCAAGGACCGCACCGCGCTGATCCTGCGCGTCGCGACCGAGGCTGGGTTACGTATCCGCCTCTACGATCCCAAGGGCCATGTGACGCTCGATACGCGTGCCATGGGCCTGAACAACGTCGTCCTGCGCGACCCCGACAAGGATCCCTGGGGCCAGAGCGCCGCGCGCTTTCTCGATGCTGCGATCGATACGATCGCAGGCGCCGACCGCGCGCCCCAGTTCCGCGAGCGCGCACCGGACAAGGGCATGGATTGGCCCGACCTCGCCAGCGTGTTGCGCACGGGCGCGGCGAGCGCGACGGTATGGCGTGCGCCCGACCGCACACCGGTCATCACCGCCGCTGCGTCCTATGGCCCCGAAGGGGCGGTGTTCACCACTGACAATGCGCGCGAGATCACCCAGCGCGTCCGGATCGAGCGGTTCAGGCTGGCCGTGGTGCTCGCGGTGGCGATCGGTCTGTCGGTCTTCCTCTCGCTGTTCCTCGCGCGCACCATCGTCCGCCCCCTTCGCCGCCTCGCCCGCGCAGCGGTTCGCGTGCGGCTCGGCCGCGCGCGCGAAGTGATCGTCCCGCGCTTGCCGGAACGCCGCGACGAGATCGGCCACCTCGCGCGTTCGCTGTCCGACATGAGCCTGGCATTGCGCGCGCGGATCGACGCGACCGAAGCGTTCGCGGCAGACCTTGCCCACGAACTCAAGAATCCCCTCGCCTCGCTGCGGTCGGCGGTCGACGGCCTTGCCAATGTCCGCGATCCCGAACTTCAGGAACGGCTGCTCGCCATCGTCCGCGACGATGTCCACCGGCTCGACCGGCTGATCAGCGACATTTCGGAAGCCTCACGGCTCGACGCACAGCTCAGCCGCGCCAAGTTCGAGCCGGTCGATATCCCCGCGATGCTCGCAGGTCTTGTCGGCCAGCGCCTCGACCGCGGCCTGCCGCGTGGCATCCGCCTGCAATTCGACCAGCCGACAGGCGTCCTGCCGCGCGTCATGGGCGAAGGCGCGCGGCTGGAGCGCGTCTTCGAGAATCTGATCGACAACGCCCTCTCCTTCTCTCCCGAACAGGGCCTCGTCACGCTCTCGGTCGCTTCGCTGGGCGACATGCTCGAGGTGCGGGTCGAGGACGAAGGGCCGGGCGTGCCCGAAGAGGCGCGCGAAGCGGTGTTCCGCCGCTTCCATTCGGTCCGCCCGGACAGCGAAGCGTTCGGCCAGCATTCGGGACTGGGGCTTGCCATCGCGCGCACCATCGTTGAAGGCCATGGCGGTATGATCGGGGTCGAATCGCGGGAGGACCGGATGCACGGCGCGCGCTTCGTCGTCCGCCTGCCGCTGGTGCAGCCGAACTAGTCTAGCGGGGCAGAACGCATGGCCATCATCTCGTCCGAAACGCTCCACGCATCCTGCGTTGCGATCGACGGGCGCGCGGTGCTGATCGAGGGGCGTTCGGGCGAGGGCAAGTCCGATCTCGCGCTGCGGCTGATCGATCGTGGCGGAGCGCTCGTGTCCGACGACTATACGATCTGCACCCGCTCCAACGGTGCGTTACTGGGCGACGCGCCCGCGAACATCGCCGGCAAGATCGAGGTGCGCGGAATTGGCGTGATCGACATGCCCCATCAAGGCCGAGTCCCGATCGCATTGCTGGTGACGATCCTCGATACGCCACCGCGAATGCCCGAGGCGCCGAAGAAACGCCGAATCGCCGGAGTCGACATTCCCGAGGTTGCGCTCGCCGCGCTCGAACCTTCGGCGCCGATCAAGGTCGAACTGGCGCTCAAGCATATCGGCTGGACGCCGGCCCAATGAGTCAGGATCAATGAACAAACGCCGGACCAAGCAGATTCTGCTCGTCACCGGCATGTCCGGCGCGGGCAAGTCGACCGTGCTGCGCACGCTGGAGGATCTGGGCTGGGAGGTGGTGGATAACCTTCCGCTGCTGTTGCTCAACCGCCTTCTCGACACCGAACCCGCCGAAGGCACCGACGGCGACGACCGCCCGCTTGCACTGGGTATCGGCACGCGTACGCGCGGCTTCGACGCCGACAGCGTGGTCCGCCGCATCAAGAAGCTGCGCGACGAGCGCGGCTATGACGTCGGCACGTTGTTCCTCGACTGCGCCGGCGCCGAACTGGAACGCCGCTACAACGAGACCCGCCGCCGCCACCCGCTCGCGCAGGACCGGCCTGCAGGACAGGGCATCGCGCGCGAGCGCGAATTGCTCGAACCGCTGCGTCGCTGGGCCAACCGGCTGATCGACACCAGCAACATGTCGGGTAACGAGCTGGCCCAAAAGATCCGCGCGACCTTTTCGGGGGAAGGACTGGGCGAGCCGACGCTGTCGGTCATGTCATTCGGCTTTGCGCGCGGCATCCCCGCCAATGCCGACCTGGTCTTCGACATGCGCTTCCTGCGCAACCCGCATTGGGTCGATTCGCTGCGTCCGGGGACCGGCCAGGACCGCGACGTCGCCGATTATGTCGCCGGAGACCCCGCTTATGACGAAGCGCTGGAGCGGATCGAAGGACTGATCGAACAGCTGCTTCCGCGCTATCGCGCAGAGGGAAAATCCTACGTTACCATCGCATTTGGCTGCACCGGCGGCCGACATCGTTCGGTCCATGTTGCGGAACGGGTCTCTGCCCGGTTGCGCGACGCGGGATTTTCGCCCACGGTGGCACATCGTGACTTGCAGACCGCACCGCAGGACTCGTTAGAAGGCCCGCCGGTCGCAAGATGAACCGCATGGGACAAGCATTGAAATGATCGGTCTGGTACTCGTGACGCATGGGCGGCTCGCGGAGGAGTTCGTCGTCGCGATGGAGCATGTGGTGGGGAAGCAGGAGCGAATCGCCACCATCTCGATCGGCCCCGAGGACGATATGGAGGGCCGTCGGTCCGATATCGCCGCGGCCATCACCGAAGTGGACGCGGGCCGGGGAGTCATCGTGCTGACCGACCTGTTCGGGGGCACGCCGTCCAACCTCGCCATATCGCTGATGGAGGCGGGCCGGGTCGAGGTGATCGCGGGGATCAACCTGCCCATGCTGATTCGCCTGGGCGGCGCGCGCAAGACGATGAAGGTCACCGAAGCCGTCGCCGCCGCGCGTGAGGCGGGCCGCAAATACATCACCGTCGCATCCGAAGTACTTGGGGAGGCTGCCGCTTGAGCCGCATCAGCAGGACCGTCCTGATCGGCAACCGCCGCGGGTTGCATGCCCGCGCCAGCGCCAAGTTCGTCACCCTCGCCTCCTCGCAGCCGGTCGAACTGACCGTGGAGAAGGACGGCAATTCGGTCACCGGCACCTCGATCATGGGGCTGATGATGCTGGGCGCCGCGCTGGGCGACACCATTACGATCAGTGCTGCAGGCGATGGTGCCGAGGATGCGGTGCTCAAGCTCGTCGAACTCGTCGAGGACCGCTTCGGCGAAGATTGATGCGCGAGATTACCGCCTTTTCCAACCCGCTGGTCAAGCGGATCCGTTCGCTGCGCGACAAGAAGCATCGTCGTGACGAGGGTCTGTTCCTGGCCGAAGGTCTGCGCATCCTGACCGAGGCGCGTGAGGCCGGACACCTTCCCGACTATCTCTTCTTCGCCAAGGGACATGATACCCACAAGCTCGCCGCCGAGCTGATCGCCGCGACCGAGGCTGCGGGGGGCGAGGTGATCGCGACCGACAGCGACATCCTCTCCAAGCTTTCGGGCAAGGACAATCCGGGCGCGGTGGTCGGCGTCTATCGCGAGCTACCCACCGACCTCGCCCGGCTCGACCGCGACGCCGCGCCGATCTGGCTGGTGGCCGAGCGGCTGCGCGATCCCGGCAATCTCGGCACGATCCTGCGCACCGCCGACGCGGTCGGTGCGGGCGGGCTGATCCTG
>CAYOXO010000115.1:0-14017 GCA_964407945.1 uncultured Stakelama sp. | reverse complement strand
GGCCCACTCCCCCACCCGGCCACCCAATGACGATATGATATGGGTGGCCGGGTGGGGAGTGGGCCGGCACCGCCAAGGAACAAAGAATGCGCTGCCCGTTCTGCGGACATGAAGCCAGCCAGGTAAAGGACAGCCGCCCCACCGAAGACGGGGCGGCGATCCGCCGTCGTCGCCAGTGCGAGGCGTGCGCGGCGCGCTTCACCACCTTCGAGCGGATCCAGCTGCGCGAGCTGACCGTGCTCAAGTCCGAGGACAAGCGCGAACCGTTCGATCGCGACAAGCTGATCCGCTCGGTCTCGCTCGCCTGCCGCAAGCGGCCGATCGACGCGACCCAGGTCGAGAAACTCGTCTCCGGAATCCAGCGCCAGCTCGAAACGCTGGGCGACACCGACATTCCATCGCAGCGCATCGGCGAGATGGTGATGGAGGGGCTCAAGGGCCTCGATTCGGTCGCCTATATCCGCTTCGCCAGCGTCTATCGCGATTTCCGTGAGGCCAAGGATTTCGAGGCGTTCGCGAGCAGCGTGAACGCCGTGGGCCATGAAAAGGCGCGGGGCGAATGAGCGCGCCATCGCCCGTCATCGTCCTCGTTCGCCCGCAGCTTGGCGAGAATATCGGCAAGGCGGCGCGCGCGATGCTCAATTTCGGGCTGACCGAGATGCGCCTGGTGTCGCCGCGCGACGGCTGGCCCAACCCCAAGGCGGGTCCGGCGGCGAGCGGTGCGGACGTGGTGCTCGAACAGGCGCGCGTGTTCGGCAGCGTCGCTGATGCCGTCGCCGATTGCGAGCATGTCTACGCCACCACCGTGCGCAAGCGCGGCGTCACCAAGCCGGTGGTGACTCCGGTCGAGGCTGCCGGTGAAATCCACACCGCGCCGGGACGCAGCGCGATCCTGTTCGGGCCCGAACGTTCGGGGCTCGAGACCGAAGATGTCGCGCTTGCCCGTGCGATCCTGACGGTACCGATCAACCCCGAATTCGGATCGCTCAACCTCGCGCAGGCGGTAATCCTCGTCGCCTATGAATGGTCGAAGGGACAGGAGCTTGCCCAGCCGCCGCGGGTCGATCTCGATCCGCCCGCGCCGCAGGCCGAGCTTGAAGGGCTGATCGGCCATCTCGAGGCGCTGCTCGAGGATAGCGGCTATTTCTATCCTCCGGCGCGCGTGCCGACCACCAAGCTGACGCTGCGCAACCTGCTGACCAAGCCCGGCTGGACCGAGCAGGAGCTGCGGACGATGCGCGGCGTGCTATCGGCACTGGAAGGCAAGAAGCGCAGTCGCGCCTGATCCTGATGGGGTTCGGGCAAGATCGATTGCAAACCCGGTTTGCAGAAGTGTCTTGTATCGATAAGGCGCCGGGCTAAGAAATCGCGAAGCATTGGAGTGTTTATGATCAGTCTGATTATCGCGCTTGCCGTTTCGACTGCTTTCACCGATCCGGAAACACCTGCACCTGCACCTGCACCTGCACCTGCACCTGCACCGACGCTCCAGCCAGAGCGCAAGATTTGCAGGACAGAGCAAGCGACCTACAGCCGGCTTGCTTCGAAGCGGATCTGTCGCACCGCGGCAGAGTGGAAGGTGATCGACAGCGGTACTTCCAGCGACAACGCGCGCCGGCGCGAGCGCGGGGGTCGGTAGACCGGCAGCGGTTCTCGGGAGCCGGGCATTCGCGAGCAGCGCGTTGGGCCGGTGGTGACGTAGTTTGAATCTCCGGGTTGCGAAATTTGCCCGAGCCATCGAGCCGTGGGCCTCAATCAGAGGAGTCCCATCATGCTCGAACCCAAGGATACGATCACCCTGACGATCGGCTCACGCGCCCTGACGATTCTCAGCTTGCGAGGGCGGTTCATTGGCCTGATCGACGGAAGCTACTATGTTAATGTCGAAAGCGCAGAGGCGGCGGTCGCCGCGCTCATTCGTATCGCGCTGCACCGCCCGGATCGTGTTGAGATGAAAAAGAAGCACCTTGTTGACGGCACCGAGATTGTACGGGCCGCTCAGGCTGCGGTTGGCGATACCGCGCAGGATGCGAACCTTACGGATGCCGAGCGAGCTGTCATCGAAGAAGTCCGGACCCAGCTTCCGCGTCCTAGTGTCGCTGACATCAAGGAAACGGCCCGCAGGCTCGCGCAACAGAATTAATCTTAACAGATCGTCTGTTCCTGTGCCGTAACATCTAGTTGAATTCAGCGGGAATCGCAACGCAGCATTGTTCTGCGTGTATCCAGTTTTCTGACTTTGCCTCCTGTTGTCGCCCGATCTCTACGGCTGCCAGCGCGGATATCCGTGCCCACTAAGGAGATCGACATGAAGAGTATTTGCAACGACAGGACTGTCCGCCACCGGCCAGATTCGGAACCGGGTGAATAGGCTCGATGCCCAACTACGCGCTTACATCCTCCATTCCCTCTGCGAAGGATCGTCGCAGCGCTCCTGCGAGCGCATTTTCAAGGTCAGCAACAAGACCGTCGCCAAGCTGTTCGAAGAGGCTGGCGATATGGCGATCAAGCACGTTGCCTCACTCCGCGATCTGACACCCAAGCGCATCCAAGCCGATGAGCTTCATGCCTTTGTTGCGGCCAAGGAGAAGAACGTCGATCGGATGTTGGAGCCCGACGAGGATGCAGGCACGGTCTGGGCCTATCTGGCGATGTGCGCCGACACGAAGCTGATCTTCTCCTACCAACTCGGTGATCGTGATCTCCCGGACGCAACGGCTTTTGCACGCGACATCTACGGTAAGTTGAAACGCACCGAGCGCGATGAATTTTCGGTTCGTCCCTTGATCACGACCGATGGCTTGCGAGCCTATTATGAGGCGTTCGATGTGGTGTTTGGGGATGAAGCCGATCTAGGCACCATGATCAAGCGCTACTCCTATACCGATCGAGAGGGGCGCCCGAGCAAGATAAAGCGATACGCCGGGGCTGATCGCTTGGTGCGTGCCGGCGAGGCTCCCGAGGCAGATGTTCACACCTCCTATATCGAACGCCAGAATCTCAATCTCCGGATGGGTAATCGCCGCTACAACCGGAAGACAAATGCGTTCTCAAAGACTGCGCTCAACCACGAGCGTCATCTGGCGCTCTGGATAATGTATCACAATCTGTGCTGGGTTCCGCGTCCCGGCCGTCCGCGCGATGGATCAAGGCAATGGGTAAAGCGGTTGCCGGCAGGCATCGCGGCGGGAGTCACCGATAAGCTCTGGGAAATCGAAGACCTGCTTGCGCTGACCGATGAGTTTACCTCTCAGCGTAAGGCTCGGCAGCAAGCGCCGCCGATTGCACTTGCCGAGCCGGTGGTTGCACAGACCATCGAGGTCAAGCCGACGCATTGGGTGTTTCGTCACTTCCTCCAACGCTCGACCAAAATTCACCAAGCGAATTGCACCAATTGTCGCGATGGACGCGGCAAGACGGATGGAGCGAAGGTCACTGGTGAATGGCTACCATTTAATTCGCTGGAAGCCGCTAGGCAGGCTGCCACGACGCTGGAACCCGATCGCCATTCGATCTGCAAGATGTGCATCGGTGAGTATCAGACGCTTGGCTATCGCCATGCGGGTTCATCGCGGCAGTCGCCATCGTGATCGAGTGGCGGCGATCATAGGCGGCGAGCTTCGCCGTTCTTAGCGTTGAAGACATAGCGGGCCTCGCTCGCACCGCTTCGATTCTCGATGCAGGTTATCATGAAGGTGTCCGCCGTCTTGTGCGGCTGGGCGCTCAGCACTTCGGCGCAAAGCTCGCCCTGCAAGTTAAGGAGTATTGCTACGCCATCGCCCTTGGCACTCATCGCCGCCGCTTGCCTGACGATCGCGTAGTCGTCGATTGCCTTGGTCGTCGGCTTATGTGGTGCAGATTCGGCTTTCGCGGTCCTTGTCGAATGTTCGGCGTTGGCTGGCGCGACATGTGCGCCATTGGGGTCGCCTGACCCAGTTCCAGTTTGCTCCAAGATGACAGTGCCCGCGACAAGCGTGAGGCATGCGATCGTCACAACCTTAAGCGCTCCCATACTGCGTCCCTGAGCCTCCGTTCACGGAATGATTTACGGCTCAAAGGTTAACAACGGGATTCATACGCCGTGGACCGATAATCACCGGTCCCGCTCATTGTGCGAGTGAGCGACCCCTTCCTCGACATCCTCGGCCAACGCATCCGCGCTCGCAGGCGTGAGCTTGGTCTGTCGCAGGAAGGATTGGCGCACGTTGCTGGCCTTGACCGCAGCTATGTTGGCCGGATCGAGCGCGGGGAGCACAATCTGACGTTTGTGGCGCTGATCAGATTGGCGCGGGCGATGGAGTGTGACGTGGCAGCATTGACGGTCGGACTGCCGCCAATTTCATCACAATCGAATTGACTTTCTTGGGCAATTCTGATATACGCGAACCACGATCGCGAGTTCCGATCACGCCTCCCAAAATAGCTGATACGACATCGTTGCTCTGGGAGTTTCTTTCACGTCAGATCGGATTGTCCCATGTCATTCGAAGGATTCGACTTCTTCAAGAGCGGCGCGCAAAAAGCTTACACAGGACTTCGGCATGGGGACGACTTTCTCGAACGTTTCCTTGATTGCACCGTTAACGTCTTTGTGGATTTCCATCTCAAAGACGTAGGTGAAACTATCCGGGTTTGGATTGCCCGGCGCTCGGAAGCCGCCCCGCGACGGGGATGCTTTGATCTTGTGGTCGAGATTTCCCACAAGCAGGGCGATGGTAGCGATGTGCGGACGATCGCCGTGGACGTGGGCGTCGAGAATATTGATGGCATCGGAAAGGGCGTCCTCGGCCGTGGCGTCTTTCAATCTCTGACCAGTAGCGAGTGCTCTTATGTCTCCCCACCATTCTGGTGGGCGACGGGACATGCGCGCCTTGATCGGTCGGTCCTTGCTGCCCAGAGCGGACAATATTGCGGAGATGCTCGCGGAACACTGTCGGACGATCTCTTCCGGTATCCCGTAGGGCCCGACCTTCTTAACCTGATCCGAAATCTTTGCTGGAAAATCGATAGCAGAGGCGTTTCCATTCAAACGCTTGATCAACGCATCGAGGTCGTTGACGCATTCTTCGGCCCGCATAATTAGATCGCTCATTTCGCTGGCTTACAGCAGTGAGATAGCGGACGCCTAGTTTCGATTGTTGCGCCGAACCGAATTGCAGCACATGCTCCACGACATGTGGGCTGCTCTCATTTCCGCTCTCGCGCTGATTTTTACCTCCGCTGCCACCATCCTGCTCACGAAGCAGAAGGAGCGAGCGGCTGAGTGGCGCGCAAAGAAGCTCTCATATTATGAGGAGTTCTTTGGAGCAGCGAGCGGCATCGTTGGAAAGGCTGCTCCACCTGAGGCCAAGGTACGGTTCGCGACAGCGGTGAACAACCTGCACCTGATCGGCTCGGCCGGCGTCATTACAGCGTTACATGCTTTCACGAACGAGATCGCCGAATCTAACAAGGACCGTTCGGATGAACGGCATGATCGCTTGTGGTCCCGCCTTGTGTGGGAAATCCGAGCTGATCTGAACGATCCGCCAAGCCGGCGACCAGAAGAGTTCCGGGCGAGGTTGTGGGCGTCGGGCGTCGATCACACCACAAGCCTGCCGCTGAGGTCAGCTTGAAAGACCTGATCCTCGCCGAAATTAAGCGAATCGCGGCGGAGAACGGCGGCACGCCACCCGGACAGAACCTATTTTCGAAGCTCACAGGCATAAATCCTGCGAAATGGCGGGGTGTCCATTGGCTGAAATGGAGCGACGCTCTGTCGAGCGCCGGATTCGCAGCGAATGAGTGGAACCACAAGCTAGCTACCGACGAGATTCTAGAGAAGTTAGCGGCTCTAACCCAGCAGCTTGGCCGCCTTCCTACGCGCACCGAGATCAAGATGCAGCGCAGAACGGACACCACGTTTCCTAGCCACTCTACCGTAGACAATCATTTTCGAACCAACGCTGATCTCACCTCCGCCCTACTAAACCTATCCCGTCAGAACGAGGCTTGGGCTGATCTGGCGTCATTTCTCGTGGCACCGGAAGCCGGGGATCTAGATACCCGTCCGGCAAGCTCCGAAGGGATCGTCTACCTTCTCAAGTCCGGCCAATTTTACAAGATTGGGCGCAGCGAGGATATCGAGCGGCGTTTCCGTGAAGTGAAGATCGCATTGCCGGAAGCAGTGACACTCATTCACACGATCCGCACCGACGATCCCGCAGGCATCGAAGCATACTGGCACCGCAGATTTGCGAGCAAGCGAGCCAACGGCGAATGGTTTGCTCTCAGCGGAGCAGACGTGAAGGCATTCTGTCGTCGCACCTTCCAATAGCGTGGTGCGCTCGCACAACGATGAAATGCCTAGCTTCATGAATTGGGTCGTTTGCTAGATAAACCTGATCAACCCTATTGCAGCTTGGTGATAGTATTTTGATTATCAGCATCCTCTTGGCACTCGTAGCGCCCACGACAGTCTCGATTGGCGAAATGTCGAATGGCAGTTCTCAGCTTGTTGCGACAACTGCTCGTCGAGGCAGCGCCTCGACCGCCAGCATCGGGTGCCGTGGGACAAGAAGACCGGACCTTTCGTGCGATGCCATTTCGGCACAAGCTGCGATCGATCAAACGGAATATGTACGCACAGGATTATGGATCGCAGTTTCGCAAGCTGTGGTGGGTTTCTTCACACTGTTGGCTGCCGTGGGCGCGGCCATTTTTGCTAGGTCCGCTTCCAACCACACCGGGCGGGGCGTGAAGGAAGCCGAGCGCGCAGCAAAGGCGGCTGAGGAAACGCTTAGATCATCCCGAGATGTTGCTCACACTGATCTTCGAGCGTGGGTCGGGATAGAGCTTGTATTGCTCGATGCGAAACGGACTCAGGGCGCAGCGCATTTCGACGTTGAAGTTCAGATAAAAAATGTGGGCCAAACGCCTGCCCTACGAATCGGCGTAGGTGTTCACGTCTATATAATGCCTGCCATTCAAGTGGTGCCCGGCAGTCCTCCGCAGACCCAGCGATACAGGCATCATATGCCCTCGCTCTTGCCGGGCATGTCCGCAAAACAGGGTATCGGAGAACGCCTGAATAACGATGCGATAGCGGCGGGAATGGATGCGGCACGCCGAGAAGGTTGCGAGCCGATTGTTTTCATTGATGCCGTCGTGGCATATCACACCGTCTTCGATAGCGAAGATGCAGAGCCTCATTTTACGAGCATTCGTTATATCGTAGTCACCACAAAGCCTGATCGGTCAGACCGTGCTGGACGTTTTCGTTGGCTCGAAACAGGACCCGAAGGCACGGACAGTGTAAGTTTCGGACAGCAGCAAGGCGCGCCTATCCATATGTCATAGGCTCGGTGCGTCCGCGCCATGATCGCGCGCTTGCTGGTCCCGCTGCTGAAACCGCCTCGCGGGAGTGTCAATTTTTACTAACCTCCCAACAAAATGCGTCACCACCGTTGGGCCGCTGCCCTTGACTCCACTCCCGCGCGCGGCTAGGCGCGCGCCTTCGCAATCGGCCCCGCACTCCGGTGAAGCGGCGGCCCTGTGTTCTGCACGGGCGATACCGGAATCGCGATCAGGCAGGAACCTGCCGGGTCAACGTCGTAGCAATTGTAAGGAAGTTCACATGTCGAAGCGCTCCAGCGCCAAGTACAAGCTCGATCGCCGGATGGGCGAGAACATCTGGGGTCGTCCCAAGTCGCCCGTCAACAAGCGTGAATATGGCCCCGGCCAGCACGGCCAGCGCCGCAAGGGCAAGATGTCGGACTTCGGCATCCAGCTGCGCGCGAAGCAGAAGCTCAAGGGCTATTACGGCGACATCACCGAGAAGCAGTTCAAGCGCTCGTACGAAGACGCGTCGAAGATGAAGGGCGACACCGGTCAGAACCTGATCGGCCTGCTCGAAATGCGCCTCGACATGATCGTCTACCGCGCCAAGTTCGCGCCGACGATCTTCGCTGCGCGCCAGCTGGTCAACCATGGCCACGTCAAGGTCAACGGCGAGAAGTGCAACATCGGTTCGCGCCGCATCAAGCCGGGCGAGACCGTCGAGCTCGGTGCCAAGGCACAGGAAATGGCGCTGGTGATGGAGGCGCAGAGCCTCGCCGAGCGTGACATCCCCGATTACGTCGCTCCGGACGGCGCGTCGAAGATCACCTTCACCCGCGTGCCGACCCTCGACGAGGTGCCGTACCCGGTGAAGATGGAACCGAACCTGGTCGTCGAATTCTATTCGCGCTAAGTTTCGGCTTCAGCCAGAACAGCAAAGGGCGGTCCCTCGGGCCGCCCTTTTCGTTTGCCGGCGCATTCCGGTGATCGATGGCGTTGCTTGCGCAAGGCCGCTACGCCGGCAAACCGGGGCGGCCGTTGTGCCGCCCCATTTCGTTTCAAGGGATTTTCAGGAACTCGGCGCTCTTCTGCAGCATCTGCATGCGCGCGCTGCTATCCTCAAGATAATGGTCGAGGCCCTTGAAGGTCACCAGTTCTGACTTTCCGCCGGCTTCGATCAGGCGGGCTTGCATCAGGCTCGAATGGCCGATCGCGACGTTCATATCCATGTCCCCGTGGAACATCAGCACCGGCGCCTTGATCGTGCCCGCATGCCGCGCCGGCGAACCCTCGCGGATATGCGGTCCCGTGCCGACGAAGCGTTCCACCTCGTTGGCCGAGGTATAGTATTGCGCGTCGGCCTTGAGCCGGTCGAGATCCGTGACCGGGGCGATCGCAACCACCCGCTTGAACAGGTCGGGATTGGTCACCGCCGATTGCAGCGCCGCATAACCGCCATAGGACCAGCCGACGATGCTCAGCTTGGCCGGATCGGCGATCCCCTCTTTCACCAGCCAGCGCCCGGCGTCGCTGACGTCGCCGATCGCGACCCTCCAGCTCTGGAAGCCATTCTGTCGAAGCCAGGCGTCGCCATAGCCGGCCGAGCCGCGGAAATTGGGCTGAAGCACCGCGAAGCCCTGGTTCACGTAGAATTGCGACAGCCAGTCGAATCCCCATTCGTCGCGGGCCTGGGGGCCGCCATGCGGCAGTACGATCGCGGGCAGGCCCTTGGCCGCTCCGCTTGCGGGCAGGGTCAGATATGCCGGTACCATCGTCCCGTCGGCGGCGGGGTAGGTAATGTGCTTGACGGTTGCGAGCCCGACCTTCTCCAGCTCCGGCCGCTGCAGCATCAACTCGTTCAGGCTCTTCTTGGCGCGGTCGAACAGGAAGAATCGGCCCGGATCGGTGTCGCTGCCCGCCCAGACGAGCATGCGAGTCTCGTCCTCGCTCGAATCGATTACCCGGATCAGCGGCAGCTTGGGCAATGCTCTGGACAGCGTACGGATCATCGTGCCGACTGCGGGGTCGAAATAATGCACCGCGCTGACGTCGGTGGTGTAACGCACGCCGATGATGCGGCCGTTGCGGCCGATCCTGGCAAACCCCGTCACATCGACACTGTCATGGGCGAAGACGAGCTTTTCGGTGCCACTGCCGTCCAGCGCGACGCTAAACGCCGCCAGCCGTCCATTGTGGCGCTTCAGCCCATAGGCGATGTCGAGCGTGGGATCGACGCCGCTGGGATCGAATCCCTCGCTGTTGGTGACCGTGCTCAGCGCTTGCCAGTCGCGCTGTCCCTTGCGGCGAAAGAAATAGTTGCTCGTGCCGGTCGTATAGCCGTCCCGCACTTCACGAATGCCGCGGATCCGCACCGTGCCCCGGCCGTCGGTGATATACTCGCTGGCATTCCGGTGCGCGAGTTCGACGACCCTGGTCTTGAGCGTGACGGGATCGACCGCATCGACGCCGATCCCTTCCATCACCTGTGCAAGCCGCGTTCCGGTGCTCGTCTCGGGGATATATTGGCGCACCATCAGCACCTGGTCGTTACCGGGATTCCAGTCGATCACCGCGCCGCCGAACAATGCATAGCCCAGCCGGTTGCCGGTGCCGCGGTCGTGTTGCAGAACGGCTATCTTGCTTCCGTCATCGTTGAACGACACGACCCGCGTGACGGTGACCAAGGTGGTCCCGTCGACCTTGGTCACTGCATAGGCGGTGCACACCAGCCGCGTGTTGCTTGCCCAGCGGCATCGGTCCAGGCGCTCCGGATCGCCTGAAGCCGTCATGATCTGTGCCGGCACCATTTCCGCCTGATCGAGCCGGACGACGAACACCGCCGAACCCTGTCCCTTACCCGGTGCGAGATAGGCGAGCTTGGTGCCGTCGGGCGACAGGCTGGCCTGCTCGACCGATTCCCGCGCGCCGAACGCACGCGCGGCGTCAAAGCTCTGCGCGGCAGCTGGTGCTGCGGCCGAAAGGCACGCCAGATAAATCCAGTGTTTCACGTAACTTCTCCCCCGTGCCCGGCAATCTGCAACGCCGCGTGTCCATTCGCAAGCGATCCGCTTGCTCCCCGCGCGCGCCGCTGCCACAAGTCGCGCAATCATATTACCCGGAGATGGTGCTATGCGTTTTGCCCTTCTTGCCCTGCTGGGCCTTGCCGCGTGCAGCGGCGGCGACCAGTCTGCGGCGCCCGATCTGCCCGCGATGCCGATGGAGACGATGAAGGAGGCGACCCGCGTCCTGTCTTCCGACGAATTCGAGGGGCGCGCGCCCGGCACCGCTGGTGAGAAGAAGACGCTCGATTACCTCGTCCAGCAATTCCAGAAAGCGGGACTTCAGCCCGGCAATAACGGCAGCTGGTTCCAGGACGTGCCGCTGGTCGCGATCACCGCGAAGAACGTCTCGCCGCTGACCTTCACTGGTGGCGCTGAGCCGATCAGCCTCAAATACGGCCCCGAATTCGTCGCCGGCACCTATCGCGTGACGCCCAAGGTCGCGCTCAAGGACAGCCCGGTCGTGTTCGTCGGCTATGGCATCAACGCGCCGGAAAAGGGTTGGAACGACTATGCCGGCCTCGACGTGAAGGGGAAGACCGTCGTCATCCTCGTCAACGATCCCGACTGGCAGACCGCGGAGGCCAAGGGCGAATTCAACGGCCGCGCGATGACCTATTACGGCCGCTGGACCTACAAGTTCGAGGAGGCCGCGCGTCAGGGCGCCGCCGCTGCGATCATCGTCCACCAGACCGAGCCTGCCGCCTATGGCTGGAACGTGGTCCAGTCGAGCTGGACCGGCGAGCAGCAGGTCGCCGACGCCGCCAACGGCCATGCCGACCAGTCCGCCGCGATCGGCTGGATCCAGCTCGACAAGGCAAAGCAGCTCTTCGCCAGCGCGGGCCAGGATTTCGACAAGCTTGCCGCCGCCGCCAAGGTCAAGGGCTTCAAGCCTGTCGCGCTCGGCGACGTGAAGGCATCGATCAGCTTCGACAACGACATCCGCAAGCATGCGTCGAAGAACGTCATCGGCATCCTGCCCGGCAAGAAGCAGCCGAACGAATATGTCCTCTACACCGCACATTGGGACCATCTCGGCCGCTGCGAGGCGGCGCCCGATGGCGACGACATCTGCAACGGCGCGATCGACAACGCCACCGGCACCGCTGCGCTGGTCGCGCTCGCCGAGGCGCAGGTGAAGGCCGGCGCGCCCGACCGCACGCTCGTCTTCCTCGCCGTCACTGCCGAGGAGAGCGGTCTGCTCGGTTCCAAATATTATGGCGACAACCCGGTCTTCCCGCTCGCTCAGACCGTCGGCGGCGTCAACATGGACGCGCTCAACCTCACGCCCCCAGCCAAGAATGTCGTCGTCGTCGGCAAGGGCAAGTCGGGGCTCGAGGCCTATCTCGACCGCGCACTCGCCAAGCAGGGCCGCACCGCCAGCGCCGAGCCGACCCCGGAAAAGGGCTTCTACTACCGCTCCGACCACTTCATGCTCGCCAAGCACGGCGTGCCGATGCTCTATTTCGACGCGGGCGACGACCTGATCGAGGGCGGCACGGCGGCGGGCAAGGCCGCAGCCCAGGACTATGAGAAGAACAAATACCACGGCCCCAAGGACGAGTTCGACCCGAACTGGAACTGGGCTGGGGTCGAGAAGGACCTGCAACTCTATTACGCGGTCGGCCGCATGCTCGCGACGGGCAGCGACTGGCCCAACTGGAACGAGGGCGACGAGTTCCGCGCCGCCCGCGACAAGTCACGCCAGGGAGCGAAGTAAGTCAAAATGAAGCCGACGCCGCCACCTGAATGGGCCAAGCACAAGGCCGTATGGATCGGCTTCCCCAGCCATCCCGATCTGTGGGAATCGCTGAACGCCGCCCGGGCCGAGGTCGCCGCCTTTGCCCGCGCGGTCCATGCCGATGGCGCGGGCGAGCAGGTGCTGCTCGTCGCCGCGGATGAGGAAGCGGCCACTGCCGCGCGCCTGCTCGCGGGCGACGCCGCCAAGATCGTCGTCGCCCCGTTCGGCGACATCTGGCTGCGCGACACCGGGGTGATCCTCGACGACAAGGGCGTCGGCCACGCCTTCCGCTTCAACGGCTGGGGCGGGAAATATGAATATGACGGCGACGAAGAGGTCGGCCGCCTGCTCGCCGACAAGCGCCGGATCGAGGTCGAGCCGCATGACTGGGTGCTCGAAGGCGGCTCGATCGACTGGGACGGCACCGGTCTGGTCGTCACCACCGAGCAATGCCTGCTCAACCGCAACCGCAACCCGACGCTGTCGCAGCACGAGGCGGAGGAGCGGCTGTACAACGACCTCGGCTTCGATCGCGTGCTGTGGCTCGGCAACGGCCTGGCGATGGATCACACCGACGGCCATGTCGACAATCTCGCGCGCTTCGTCGGCCCCACCCGGCTCGCCATTCCCGAGCCGGAGGAAAACGACCCCAACTGGCTGGTCTATGCCGATGCCAAGCGTCGCGCCGAGGCGTTCGGGGTCGAGGTCGTTGCGATCCCCTCGCCCGGCCGCGTGATCCGCGGCGACGAGGTGGTGCCGGCGAGCTATATGAACTTCTACATCGGCAATGCCGCGGTGGTGGTGCCGGTCTATGGCCAGCCCAATGATCGCAAGGCGGTCGAGGTGATCGGCGCGCTCTTCCCCGGCCGCGAAACGGTCGGCCTGCGCGCCGACCATATCCTCACCGGCGGCGGCAGCTTCCACTGCATCAGCCAGCAGATTCCAAAGTAATCCTCCCCATCCCAACCCCGTCATCCCGGCCTTGTGCCGGGATCCACGGCTCGGCGGGCGATGCGGCACAAGGGATAGAACAGCGCGAGCGGCGAGGTGGACCCCGGCACAGGGCCGGGGTGACGTCGGGGCTGGAACAGGACGCTGCCGCCCGCCTATGATCGCGCCGGACCACAGAATGGGAGCCGGCCGTGAATCCCTTTCCGCACGACATCTTCACCGAACCCGGCGACGTCGATCCCGACACGCTCGCCAATCTCGGCCCGTTGCGGCGGCTGGCGGGGCGATGGGAAGCGCATAAGGGCATCGACATCAACCCCAAGGCCGATGCGCCCGAACGGCGCGAGTTTATCGAACGCATCGCCTTCGACGCGATCGATCCGCAGACCAACGGCCCGCAGCTCCTCTACGGCCTGCGCTACCATATCCACATCACCACCAAGGAAGAGGACATCACCTTCCACGAACAGGTCGGTTACTGGCTATGGGAGCCGGCGACGGGCCTGGTGCTCCAAACGCTGGCGATCCCGCGTGGTCAGGTCGCACTCGCCTCGGGCAAGGCCGGCGCGGATGACGACCGCCTATCGCTCACCGCGACGCGCGGGCAGACCCAATACGGCATCTGCTCGACCGCGTTCCTCGAATATGGCTTCCGCACCGACAGCTACAGCATCGACATCGCCTTCGACGGCGACGACGCCTGGAGCTACGATATCCGCACGATGCTGCTGGTTCATGGCCGCCCCGATCCGTTCGAACATCACGACCAGAACCGCCTGAAGCGCGTCGCCGCGGGCCGTCCCAATCCCTTGAAGCAGATCCTCGACCGCCGCGCCGCATACCCGTCCGGCTGACCCACCAAAGGCCACCGTCACCCCGGCCTTGTGCCGGGGTCCACGGTTCGGCGGGCGATGCGGCTGAGGGTGAGGGCAATACTCGCGGCGCGGTG
>CAYOXO010000114.1:0-14214 GCA_964407945.1 uncultured Stakelama sp. | reverse complement strand
GCCATGGACGCAAAGAATAGCCTCCATTTCCGTCATCCCGGCCCCCGTGCCGGGGTCCACAACGCCGCGCGCGATGCCATAGAGGCGCAAGTGCAGCGCCTGCGGAACCGTGGATCCCGGCACGGAGGCCGGGATGACGGTAAGAGCTTCCGGCTGTGCGGCCAGCCAGGCGAGGTGCGCGTCGCTCAAACATCCTCGCGCGAACCGGTCCGATGCGTTCATCCGCTCCAGCGAGTGCGTCAGTAGTTGCCGCTCGTGATTGCCAGCGATCGTCGGCCAGGCCTCCCGCATCAGTAGATCGGCGGTTTCGGCGGGCCAGAGCGGGCCGGACAGGCTGTCGCCCAGATTGACGAAGCCGGTCACCCCGGCGTTGCGCGCATCCGCGATGACCGCTTCGAGCGCGGGCAGGTTTCCGTGGATATCGGAGAGGATCGCCAGCATGTGCCGGCTACTCAGCCCAGCCGTCGGCGACGGTCAGCGTGGCCTCGTCCCAGCGCGGCACCGCGGCGGGCCGCATCGGGATCATGAAGCGCTTGGCCCCCTGGTTCTCGACCGGGGTGCGTTCGATCTCCACCACGTCGCCCGCGCCGAAATTCTCGACCGAAACGACGGTACCGATCGCATCCCCGCCCTCAGAAATCGCAGCGAGGCCGATCAGATCGGCATGATAATATTCGCCCTCGCCCAGCTCCGGCAACGCGGTGCGCGGCACGGAAAGCTCGGTGCCGCGCATCTTCTCCGCAGCGGTCCGGTCCGCGATTTCGGCGAAACGGGCGATGGCGCCGTTATTGCCGTGGCGAACCGATTTGAGCGTCAACGCACCGCCATTGAAACTGCGGTGCGCGGACAGGTCTTCGGCGAAGACCTTGAGGCGGACCTCCCCCGTCACGCCGTGCGCGCCGATGATGACGGCGAGCGTGACGGGGGTGTCCTTAGCCAAGGATCAGCCCTCGGCCTTCTCTTCGCCGGCTTCAGCTGCCGGGGTTTCCTCAGCAACTGCCTCGGCAACCTGCTCGGCTTCCGCGGTCGGCTCTTCGGTCGCGGCTTCGACTTCGGCGGCGACGACTTCGACGGCCTCGGCCTGAGCTTCCTCGACGGCTTCGGGCTCGGGCGCCGGAGCGGCAGCTGCGGCGGCGGCTTCAGCCTTTGCTTCCGCGGCGGCTTCCTCAGCGGCCTTCAGCTTCTCGGCACGCTCTTCAGCGCGCTCGACGGCCTTCTCGCCCGGCTTGCCCTTGTTCGGGTTGTTCTTGGCTGCGCGCTCCTTGACGCCGGTGACGTCGAGGAAGCGGGCGACGCGGTCGGTCGGCTGCGCGCCGACGCTCAGCCAATGCTTCGCGCGGTCGGTATCGAGCTTGATGCGGTCGGCATTGTCCTTGGCGAGAAGCGGGTTGTAGGTACCGATCTTCTCGATGAACTTGCCGTCACGCGGCGAACGCGCATCGGCGACGACGATGCGGTAATAAGGGCGCTTCTTCGAACCGCCACGCGACAGACGCATGCTGAGTGCCATTGGTAATCTTCCTTCTTAAAAGTCTGAAACTAAATTACTTCTTCTTGTTCAAAAGCTTTGCGAGCTCGGGCGGAATCTCGCCGTCGCCGGGCAGGCCGGGTATGCCGCCGCCCGGACCACCGAGCTTGCCCATCATCTCACCCATCTGCGGGCCGCCCAGCGCATTGCCGAGACCGCCCATGCCACCCTTGCCGAGCATCCCGAGCATGCCCTTGAGGCCGCCCATCTTCTTGATGCGCTTCATCGCGGTGGACATTTCGAGGTGCATCTTGAGCAGCTTGTTCACGTCCTGGACGGTCGTGCCCGAACCCTTGGCGATGCGGATCTTGCGCTTGGCGTTGATCAGATCGGGCTTGCTGCGCTCCTTGGGCGTCATCGACGTGATCATCGCATCCATGCGGAGCAGGATGCGCTCGTCGACTGCGCCATTGGCCATCGCCTGCTGCGCCTTCTTCATGCCAGGGATCATCCCGGCCAGCGCACCGAGGCCGCCCATGCGGCGCATCTGCGCGAGCTGGCCGCGCAGGTCGTTCATGTCGAACTGGCCCTTGGCCAGCCGCGCCGCCATCTTCTCGGCGTCTTCCTGCTCGATCGCCTGAGCGGCCTTCTCGACCAGCGAGACGACGTCGCCCATGCCGAGGATGCGGCCGGCGACGCGCTGTGGGTGGAAGGGCTCGATCTGGTCGAGCTTTTCGCCGACGCCGGCGAACTTGATCGGCTTGCCGGTGACGGCGCGCATCGACAGGGCGGCACCACCACGGGCGTCGCCGTCCATGCGGGTGAGCACGACGCCGGTGAGTGGTACCTGATCGCTGAAGCTCTGCGCGACGTTGACCGCGTCCTGACCGGTCAGGCTGTCGACGACGAGCAGGATTTCCTGCGGCTTGGAGATGTCGGCGACCGCCTTCATCTCGTCCATCAGCTGCTGATCGACGTGCAAGCGGCCCGCGGTGTCGAGCATCAGCACGTCGAAGCCCTGGAGCTTCGCGGCCTGGAGCGCGCGGCGGGCGATGTCGACCGGCTGCTGGCCGGCGACGATCGGTAGCGTCGCGCCCTCGATCTGGGTGCCGAGCACCGCCAGCTGTTCCTGCGCGGCCGGGCGATTGACGTCGAGCGACGCCATCATCACCTTTTTGCCCTGCTTCTTCAGCAGCTTGGCGATCTTGGCGGTGGTGGTGGTCTTACCCGAACCCTGCAGACCGACCATCATCACGACGGCGGGCGGGGTGACGTCGAGCGCGAGCTCGGCCGTGTCCGGCCCCAGCATCTCGATCAGAGCGTCGTTGACGATCTTGACGACCTGCTGACCCGGCGTGACCGAGCGCAGCACCTTTTCACCGACGGCCTGTTCGGTGACGGTCTCGACGAACTGGCGCGCGACGGGGAGTGCGACGTCGGCCTCGAGCAGCGCGATACGCACTTCGCGCATCGCGGTCCGCACATCGGCTTCGGTCAGTGCGCCACGGCCCTTGAGACGGTCGAATACGCCGCCAAGCCGCTCGCTCAGACTATCGAACACTCGCTTCTCCTTACACCCCAGGTCCGAAACGCATAAAACGCCGGCGGACGAAACCTCGTCGGCCAGCGTGCCCTTGGGCAACATGCGTCGCGTTCCTGGGAACGGTCGGAGGCGCGCTTAGCCGGAAACGGAGATAGGTGCAACCTCCCCCGGCTTTAACTCCATCTACACCCTCAACGTGGAAAATCCCGCGATGAACAGGGGTGGGAGATTTCCCGGCATGAAGCTGGATCTCGACAAGGACGACGAACTCAAGGGCGCGGCGCCAGGCACCGACCTGATCACCGGAGCGATCAGCGTTGCCGCAATCCTGATGTTCGTCGGCACCGGCAGCTCGGTGCTTTCCAAGACGCTCAAACATTATTTCGAGGGCGGCGCGCCGGCGGATCGCACGCTGGTGATCGCGCTGCTGCTCAACGTCGCGCTGATCCTGTTCGGCTGGCGTCGCCACACCGCATTGCGCCACGAAGTCCGCATCCGTGCCGCCGCCGAAGAACGTGCGCATATATTGGCCAGCCGCGATCCGCTGACCGGATTTCTCAACCGCCGCAGCCTGAACGAGGAAGGCGCGGCGATGTTCGTGCGCGCAAACCACCGTCGCAAGGCAATGGCGCTGATGATCGTCGATCTCGATCACTTCAAGACCGTCAACGACATGCACGGCCACGCCGTGGGTGACGCGCTGCTGCGCGCCGTCGCGGGTGAAATCGCGACCGCGATGCCGCCTGTCGCGCTCACCGCACGATTGGGCGGCGACGAATTCGCCTGCGGCTTCCTGTTCGATCCGGCGCACCCGGAAACGGTCGAGCGCATCGCCGAACGGCTGGTCGCGCGCCTGTCCCAGCCGATCGAGGCAGACGGCTTCCGGCTCCACATCAGCTGCTCGGTCGGCGTGGCGCGTTCCGACTTCGATTGCCAGAGCATCGATGCATTGCTGCGCTCCGCCGATATCGCGATGTATGTCGCGAAGAAATCGGGTCGCAATTGCTATGCCTGGTTCGATCAGTCGATGGAGCGCGAACTGCAGACGCGCAACGAGCTTGAATCAGGTCTGCGCGCTGCAATCCCACGGGGCGAGATCGTCCCCTATTTCGAGCAGCAGGTCGATCTGGCCACCGGCAAACTCTATGGGTTCGAGGTACTGGCGCGCTGGGAGCATCCGACGCGCGGGCTGATCAGCCCAGACCTGTTCATCCCGATCGCCGAGGAAACCGGCATGATCGCAGAGATGTCGCTGTCGATCATGCAGCAGGCGTTCACTGCGGCACGCGACTGGGAACCGTCACTCAACCTGTCGGTCAACATCTCGCCATGGCAGCTGCGCGACGCATGGCTGGCGCAGAAGATCATCAAGGTGCTGACCGAGACGGGCTTCCCCGCCAGCCGGCTGGAGCTGGAGATCACCGAGAGCGCGCTGTTCGAGAATCTCGCACTTGCCCAGTCGATCGTCGGCAGCCTCAAAAATCAGGGCGCCAAGCTGGCGCTCGACGATTTCGGCACGGGCTATTCGAGCCTTGCCCACCTTCGCGCACTGCCTTTCGACCGCATCAAGATCGACAAGAGCTTCGTCATCTCATTGAATGAGAGCGCGGATTCTGCTGCGATCGTCAACGCGATCGTCAGCCTCGGCGAGAGCCTCAACCTGCCGATCACCGCCGAAGGCGTCGAAGACGCCGCGATCGAAGCGCGGGTCAAGGCGCTGGGATGTGCCAAGGCGCAAGGCTGGTATTACGGCAAGCCGCTATCGATCGCAGGTGCGCGGCGCCTGCTGGCGGAACGGCGGTTACTGGTGCCACATGGCGAGCAAAGGTCGGTGGCCGCCTTGCCGATTGCGCCCGACACCGAGCGCCGCGCGGGCTGACGCCTTCTCCTTGGCGCAGCCGCGATCTAAGATCGCACGCTATTGGCGCAGAGGAATTGGCGATGGCAATCGATCGGCGTGCGGTGCTGTTGACGCTGGCGGGTGGCGCGGGAGGCTTGCTTGCCGTCCGAAACCTCACCGCGCAGCCTCTGGAGCCGCAAAGAGCGGCACGAACCGACCTCTACGACTGCGAGGGCTGCGAAGCCGTTGGCGAACGACCGAAGACGGCGCGCTCGGCGATCGTGCAGCTTGCCGGACTTGAAGAACCGGGCGAACGGATGATCCTGACCGGCCGGGTTCTGGCCATGGATGGCAAGACACCGGCTGCCCGAGTGGTGATCTATGCCCACCACACCAATAATGCCGGCCTCTACGCGCACGGCTCGAACCAGACGGTCTGGAGCCGTCGCCACGGCCGCTTACGCGGCTGGGCCGTTACCGACGAAAACGGGCGCTACACCTTCCGCACGATCAAGCCGGCCATCTATCCCGACCGATCGATGCCTGCACATGTCCACCTGTTCGTGGGCGAGCCCGGACGCCGCCCCTATTATATCGATGATGTCGTGTTCGACGGCGAGTTCGGCGTGACTCCAGCCTATCGCAAGGCCTGCGACCTGCGCGGCGGAACCGGCATCGTCAAACTGTCACGGACCAGCGAAGGCATCCTGCTGGCACGGCGTGACATCCGGCTGGAGCCGCACCCGACCTGATCCCGCGCCAGCTACCAACCGGCGTCGGGGCGCTTCAGATACTCGCGTTCTTCGGGCGTCGATACGCGCCCCAGCGCAGCGTTCCGGCTGGGGAAGCGACCGAATTGCTCGATCACCACCGCATGTTCCATCGCAAAGCGCAGATTCTCAGGCTGGCCGAGCGCGGTAAACTTGCGCAGGCACAGCCGCTGCGCCTCCGGGTCCTCAGCATGCATCAACGGCATGTAGAGGAACGCCGCGCGCTCGGGCGGCAGTCCGTCGTCCCAATGCTTGCCGATCGCCTCCAGCGTCAGCGACAATGCCAGCGTATCAGCGGCATAGGCCTCACCCGAACCACGATGGATATTGCGGCTGAACTGATCGAGCACGATCACCGCCGCAAGCAGATTGTCCGGCCGGTCGCGCCAGCCCGCCGCCCCACTCGCCATCAGCAGGTCGTGGAGGCGGGAGAAGCGTGTACGAATGGCCGTATCGACCGCGTCATCCTTCGCGAAATGCTGTTCGGGGGTAAGTTCGCCGAACCAGAAGTCGAGCACCGTATTGGCCTCGTCATGGACTTCGCCGTCCGCCAGCCCTAGATCGCCGCTCATGTCGTCCTCCATAGTCGGACCAGAGGTAATCAGCCTGGGTTGCAGGCTCAACCTTGCTGAAAGCGAAACGATCCGGGCGCTGCTTGGGTCCGAAGATGTCGTCGTCGTCAATAGTTGCGCGGTGACCAACGAGGCCGTGCGTCAGACCCGGAAGGCGATCCGCCAGGCGCGCCGCGCGCGTCCGGACGCGCAGCTCGTGGTGACCGGCTGCGCCGCGCAGATCGACCCCCACAGCTTTGGCGACATGCCCGAGGTAGACCGGGTGATCGGCAATGCCGAGAAGCTCATGCCGGCGTCATGGATATCCGACGAGGCTGCGCTGGTGCAGGACATCATGGCGGTACGCCAGACCGCGCCGCATCTCGCCGCAAGCTTCTCCGCCCATGCGCGCGCCTTTGTCGAGGTGCAGAACGGATGCGACCATCGCTGCACCTTCTGCGCGATCCCCTATGGCCGTGGAAACAGCCGCTCGGTCCCGGCGGGTGCGGTAATCGAGCGGCTGCAGAATTTGGTCGGAGCCGGACATCGCGAGATCGTGCTGACCGGGGTGGACCTGACCAGCTACGGCCCCGACCTTCCGGGCGCCCCCACGCTCGGCATGCTGGTCGAGCGAGTGCTGGCGCATAGCGACGTCGCGCGGCTGCGCCTCTCCTCGCTCGACGGGATCGAGATCGACGACCGGCTGTTCGCGCTACTGACGCAGGAAGCGCGGGTGATGCCGCATGTCCATCTGTCGCTTCAGGCCGGCGACGACATGGTGCTCAAGCGGATGAAACGGCGGCATGCCCGGGCGCAGTCGGTGGAATTGGTGGCGCGGCTCAAGGCGGCGCGGCCGGAGATCGCCGTTGGCGCAGACCTGATCGCAGGCTTCCCGACCGAGGATGAGGCGATGTTCGCGAATACGCTGGCGCTGATCGACGATTGCGACATCGTCCATGCGCACATCTTTCCGTATAGCCCACGCGACGGCACGCCCGCGGCGCGAATGCCGCAGGTCGCGCCGGGCATCGCCAAGGCGCGTGCGGCAGCCCTGCGCGAGCGCGCGGCGGCGCGACGGGCGGTGTGGCAGGACTCGCTGATCGGCACACACCAGTCGATTCTGGTGGAAAGACCGGGCGACCGCGGGCATGCGGGCAATTTCGCGGAAGTGACGCTTCCGCCAACTGAAGTCGGGACGATTGCGAGCGTGAAGATCGAACGGGTACAGGACGGCAAGCTGATCGGGGTGGCGGCATGAGCGGGCCTTCGTGGCGCGAGCGGCTGCTCGGCGGGTTCAAGAAGACGTCGGACAAGCTGGTCGGCAACCTTGCCGGCCTTGGCGCGGCGCGGCTCGACGACACGACGCTCGACGAGATCGAAGAAGCACTGATCGCCAGCGACCTGGGGCCCGGCACCGCAGCGCGCATCCGCAACCGCCTGGCCGACGGTCAGTACGAGCGCGGCATGGAGGATCTGGGTATCCGCCTGGTTGTCGCCGAGGAGATCGAGAAGGCGCTGGTCCCGGTCGCCAAGCCGCTGACCACCGACAAGGCCCGGCCGCAGGTGATCTTGGTGATCGGCGTCAATGGATCGGGCAAGACCACGACCATCGCCAAGCTTGCCGCGATCCTCAAGGATCAGGGGCTGAAGGTGATGCTGGCGGCGGGCGACACGTTCCGTGCGGCCGCGATCGGCCAGCTCAAGACCTGGGCCGAGCGGGTCGGCGTACCGATCATCGCGGGTCCCGAAGGCGGCGACGCGGCGGGAATCGCGTTCGAAGCGCTCAAGCAGGCGACCGACCAGCGCGCTGATGTGCTGATCGTCGATACCGCCGGCCGGCTTCAGAACAAGCGCGAGCTGATGGACGAGCTGGCCAAGATCCGCCGCGTGCTCGGCCGTATCGATCCCGGCGCGCCGCATGACGTGGTGCTGGTGCTCGACGCCACCACCGGCCAGAACGCGCTCAGCCAGATCGAGGTGTTCAAGGAAGTCGCCGGGGTTACCGGCATCGTCATGACCAAGCTCGACGGCACCGCGCGCGGCGGCGTGCTGGTCGCGGCGGCGGAGAAATACGGCCTGCCGATCCACGCGATCGGCGTCGGCGAGAAGGTGGACGATCTACGCGGCTTCGACCCCAATGAGGTCGCCCGGATCATCGCCGGGGTCGAGGCGTTCAACAGGTAACTCAGTGACAGGCCGCTCCGGCCCCGCAATATAAGGCCAATATGACCTCCACCGAATCCCCCCCTGCCCCGTCGATCCCGGCCAAGCCCGCCCCGTCTCCGGGCCTGCGGATGCTGATCGACTTCGGTCCGCTTGCCGTGTTTTTTCTGGTCAACTTCTTCGGCCCGGAGCCCAAGCTGCTGCGAATGCTGGCGGCGACCGCGGCGTTCATGGTCGCGATCTTCGTCGCCATGGGCGTGTCGCTGTGGAAGACCAAACATGTCTCGCCAATGCTGTGGGTCTCCGGCGCGCTGGTGCTGGTCTTCGGCGGGCTGACCCTGTGGTTCCGCGACGAAACCTTCATCAAGGTAAAGCCGACCCTGGTCTATGCGATGTTCGCGGCAGTGCTCGCCTATGGCCTGATCACCAAGAAGCCGTTGCTGCAGATGCTGCTCGAAAGCGCCTATCCCGGCCTTACAGCCAAGGGCTGGCGCCTGCTGACGATCAACTGGACGATCTTCTTCGTTGCGATGGCACTGCTCAACGAGCTCGTCTGGCGCACGCAGAGCTGGGACTTCTGGGTCGGTTTCAAGCTGTGGGGCGTGGTGCCGCTGACGCTGATCTTCGCGATGGGCAACAACCCGATGCTGCTGCGCCATGGTCTGACCACCGATCGCGAGATCGTAGACAAGGCATTGCCGCCGGAGCAGTGAGCCGGTTCACCGGACAGAAAAAGGGCCGCGGTTCGGGTGAACCGCGGCCCTTCATGTTTCTACCGTCCAGCGATCAGCCGTTCTGGTCGGCCCGGCTCACGCCCTCACCGTCGAGGTTCGCGGCAACGAAATCCCAGTCGATGATCTTGGTGATAGCGTCGAGATAGCCCGGACGCGCATTGCGGTAATCGATGTAATAGGCGTGCTCCCACACATCGATCGTCAGCAGCGGCTTGTAATCATAGACGACGGGCGTGTCGGCGTCGTGGAGCGAGGTCACCTTGATCTCGCCATCCTCGAGCACCAGCCAGCCCCAGCCGTTGGAAAAGTGGTTGGTCGCTTCGGCAACCAGTTTCTTCACCAGCTCTTCCTTCGTTCCGAAGGACTTTTCGATCAGCTCGGCGAGCTTGCCGGTCGGCTCCTTGGGCTCAGGGGTCAGGCCGAACCAGTAGAAGCTGTGGTTCCAGATCTGCGCCGAGTTGTTGAACAGCGCCTTGTCGCCGGTTTCCTTGGCGTGACGGATCACCTCGGAGAGCTTCTTCCCCTCCAGGCCCTTGTCCACGACGAAGCCGTTGGTCTTGTCGACATAGGCCTTGTGATGCTTGCCATAGTGGAAATCGAGCGTCTCGGCCGAGATGGTCGGCGCAAGCGCATCCTTGGCGTACGGCAGCGTGGGCAGTTCAAAAGCCATGGGAGACCCTCCTTGTTCTGGTGTCGCGCCCGCCTAACGCATCAGCGGGGGCTTCGCCGCACAAATTTTTCTCGATACGCCATCGAAATGGGCGATCAGTGGGGAAGCCACGCCCAGATGGGGTTGGCGGGATCCGACAGCAGCTTCACCGTCAGCGCGATCGACATGAGAACGAGCAGCGGGCGGACGCCCTTGCCACCGAAGCGCATCGCCAAGCGCGCACCGATCTGGTTGCCGACGATGTTGGCGGCAGCCATGCCGAAACCAATCATCCACAACACCTTTCCGCCCGCGATCATCGCCAACAGGCCGGCGATATTGGTCGCAAAATTGAGAAACTTGGCGTTGGCAATGGCGCGGACCAAGCCAAGCCCGGCAAGCGCGACCATCATCGTCGTCAGGAACGATCCGGCGCCGGGGCCGAAGAAGCCGTCATAGAAGCCGAGCACCACCGACACCGCAGTGAGACCGATGGAGCCCAAACGCGCATGGCGGTCGGCCTCTCCCATCGGCGGGGCGAGCAGGAAGTAGATCGCCATCAGGATCAGCAGGATCGGTACGAAGGCGGTGAGGAAGCCGGGATCAACTCGCTGGACGGTGAACGCACCCAGCGCCGAGCCGAGGAACGCGCCCGCGGCGGGCATCGCAAAGCGGCGCAGGTCGAGATGCCCACCACGCCAATAGGCCACGCACGCCGATGCGGTGCCGAACGCGCTCTGGAGCTTGTTGGTGGCAATTGCCGAAACGGGCGGGATGCCGACCGCCATCAGCGCGGGAATGGTCAGCAGGCCGCCCCCGCCCGCCATTGCATCGATCGTGCCCGCGACAAAGGCAACGGCGAGGAGGAAGGCGACGATCTCGGTGGTCAATTCCATGCAGGGGGCGATAGGCTGCACCGGCCCCGCATGGCAACCGACCTATCCGCCTGCGTTGAGCAACTCGTGCCGTTTGAGCGCATGACGGAGTTGATCGTAGCTCAGGCCCAAAGCTTCGGCGGTCGAACGCTGGTTGAAGCGGTTCTCGGAGAGCGCACGGCTCAGCAGTTCGCGCTCGAAGCGGTTGACGCGGCTCTTGAAGTCGCCCGCCAGATCATCCTCGCGGCGCGGCAGCGGGCCCGGCTCTTCGGTGACGAGTTGCACCGGCGCAGCGTTACCCGGAATGCCGTGCGGCATCGGTGCAGGGCGATAGGGCGAGGCGAAGGGATCGATCTGGATCGCGTCCACCGGCCCGTACCGGTCCCAGCGATAGACGGCGCGCTCGACCACATTGCGCAGTTCGCGCACATTACCCGGCCAGCTATAGTCGGTCAGCGCATCGAGCGCGGTGGGACCGAAGCCGTCCCAGTCCCGCCCGATCTCCGACGACATGCGTCGGCCGAAGAACTCGGCAAGGACGAGAATGTCACCCGCACGTGCACGCAAGGGCGGCAGCGTCACCACTTCGAAGCTCAGACGGTCGAGCAGGTCGGCACGGAAGGTGCCCTTCTCTACCCGCTCCGGCAGATGCTCGTTGGTCGCAGCGACGATGCGGACATCGACCTGGATCGGCTTGGACGCGCCGATACGCGTGATCTCGCCATATTCGACCGCGCGGAGAAGACGGTCCTGCGCCGCCATCGAAAGCGTGCCCAGCTCGTCGAGGAACAATGTACCGCCATCAGCCTCTTCGAACCGCCCCGCCCGCCCCTTGGTCGCGCCGGTGAAGGAGCCGGCCTCGTGCCCGAACAGCTCGGCTTCGATCAGCGTCTCCGGCAACGCCGCGCAGTTCATCACCACCAGCGGCTGATCCCAGCGCGGCGACAGGCGATGCAGACGCTCAGCGACCAGCTCCTTGCCCGTCCCGCGCTCACCGATCACCAGTACCGGGCGGTCGAGCGCCGCCGCACGCGACGCGAGTTCGAGCGCATCGAGAAACGCGCCGGATTGGCCGATAACCTGGGTCGTACGCTCCATGTCCGAACCTTTGGGGTATTTTCCCAACACTTGGCAAGAGCGCAATTGCCGACGATACTCAAATCGCGCGGAAAACGGCGGAATTCAGCCAGTTTTCGAATTTGGCACGCCGCCTGCAATATTCCTGTCATGCCGCAACGAGCGGCCAACGGATCAAGGGACGGAACGACAATGTACAAGGGCAACAACAGCTTTAGCACCACGATGGCGGCGCTGATCTGCACCCTGGTCGTGAGCACCACCTGCCTCGCCAGCGTAGTCGGCCCCGCCGCCACCGCGGCGGCAGACATTTCCACTCAGGTTCAGGCCTGAGCGGTCCCGCCGGGCGGGTAACCCCTAGCCCGCCCGGCGGCACGAAGTTTCCAAGGAGCAAGTTGAAGATGGGCATTTTCTCTCGCACCCGCGACATCATCGCAGCCAACATGACCGACCTTCTCGACAAGGCGGAAGATCCGGCGAAGATGATCCGCATGATCATCCTCGAGATGGAGGAGACTCTGGTCGAGGTTCGCGCCAGCGCGGCGCGCACCATCGCCGACCAGAAGGAAATGCGGCGTCATATCGCGAAGCTGGAGAACCTGCAGGCGAGCTGGACCGAGAAGGCCGAGCTGGCGCTGAGCAAGGACCGCGAAGATCTGGCCAAGGCCGCGCTGGTGGAGCGCCAGAAGGCGTTCGACATGTGCGATCAGCTGGGCGCCGAGATCGGGGTGCTGGACGATGCGCTGCGCGCCTCGGAAGAGGATATCGCCAAGCTGCAGACCAAGCTGCGCGACGCCCGTGCCCGCCAGAATGCGATCACGACCCGCCTGGAAAGCGCCAACAACCGCGTCAGGCTGCGCGAGATGACGCATGGTTCGAAGGTCAGCGAGGCGTTCAGCCGCTTCGACCTGCTCGAGCGCCGCGTCGACTTCGCCGAGGGCCGTGCCGATGCCCTGGCACTGGGCGCGCCGAAGAAGACGCTCGAGGAAGAGATCGCCGAGCTCCAGTCGGCCGAGAAGGTCGATGCCGAGCTGGCCGCGCTCAAGGCGCGCCTGAACAAGGAGGGCTGAAGCAATGGGCGACCTTCTTCCCATTATCATCGTCGGGATGCTGTTCATTGGCATGCCCTGGGTGATCCTCCACTACGTTACCAAGTGGAAGCAGGCGAAGACGCTGACCGGCGAGGACGAGAATCTGCTGGATGAGCTGCACTATACGGCACGCCGGCTTGAGGATCGCCTGATGACCGTCGAGCGGATCATCGCCGCCGACAACCCCGAGTTCCGCCTGCGCGGCAACGATACGCCGCCGCTCCGCGAACTCCCCGACTATGAACGCGCACGGAGGAACTGAGAGATGTCTGCAAGCCGCACGCAACTCTATCGCGACAAGGTCAACGGCAAGTGGCTGGGTGTCTGCGAGGGTCTCGGTGAGTATACCGGTGTCGACCCGCTCTGGATCCGCCTGGGCTTCCTCGCCCTGCTGGTCGCCACCTTCCCGCTGATGTTCTTCGTCTACATCGGCCTGGCGATGGTCACCTCACCCAAGCCGATCGGCCTCTACCATAATGATGAGGACGCGAAATTCTGGCAGGGCGTGCGGGCCAATCCGCGCCGTTCCACCCAGGAAGTCCGCTCGAAACTGCGCGATATCGACCGCCGCATGGCCGACATCGAGACCTTTTACACGAGCCGCAACACGCAGCTCGCCGATGAGATCGAGCGCCTGCGCTGAACCGCGGCGTCCAACGGGAGGGAACAGACCATGAGCTGGAATGGACCGGGTTTCGTCATCGCCATCATCGCGATCTCGACCTTGGGCTGGCTCGTATCGACCTGGATCCGTGCCAAGCACGGCTACCCGATCGAGAATGAGTGGAGTGGGATGACCAACAAGGCCGACCCCGCCGCCGAACGCAAGATCGAGCTGCTGACCAACGAGAATGAGCGGCTGACGGGACAGATCGGCCGGCTGGAGGAGCGGATCGCAGTACTGGAACGCATCGCCACCGACCCCGCCGAACGCACCGCCCGCGAGATCGACTCGCTGCGCTGAAACCAGAACAGAATTTAGGGAACGCACAATGGATCTGCAGCTTCTTCAGCCCTTCTTCCCGCTCGTCGCCATCCTGGGCTTTCTGGGTATCGCGGGATGGGTTCTCACCACCTGGCTGCGCATCAAGCACGGCTATCCGCTCGAGGGCGGCTGGGGCCAGGCAATCTACCCCAAGAAGAATGATGAGGCGATGGAACGGATCAAGCTGCTGACCGGCGAAAACGCCCAGCTTCGTGCCGAGCTCGGTTCGATCAAGGACCGTCTGGCGAATGTCGAGCGCATCGTCACCGACAGCAGCGTAGCGCTGGATCGCGAGATCGAAGCGCTCCGCGTCACCACCAAGAATTGAAGGGCCAGGATATGCCGACCAGCCTGCTCATCTTCTTCATGATCGTCGTGGGCATCCCCGTGATCGGCGGGATCGGCTCAGAAATTTTCAAGCGCTGGCTGAAGCACAAGGAGAAGATGGCCGAGGCGCTCAACGCCCAG
>CAYOXO010000113.1:0-14230 GCA_964407945.1 uncultured Stakelama sp. | reverse complement strand
CGACGACATGCGCGCGACGCTCGACGCGCTCGTCGAGGCGGGCGTGACCGTCGAGGAGAAGGCCGATGGCGTGCGGGTTGCCGCCAACGGCCCGCTCAAGCCGCTGACGCTTTCGACCGCGCCATACCCCGGCTTCGCGACCGACATGCAGGCTCAGTTCATGGCGATGCTATGCAAGGCCGATGGCGCGAGCGTGCTGACCGAGACGATCTTCGAGAATCGCTACATGCATGTGCCCGAACTGGCGCGTATGGGCGCGAACATCGATGTGCGTGGGCGGACCGCAGTGGTGCACGGGGTCGATAAACTCGTCGGTGCGCCGGTGATGGCGACCGACCTGCGTGCGTCGATGAGTCTGATCCTCGCCGGCCTGATTGCCGATGGCGAGACCCAGGTCAGCCGCATCTATCACCTCGACCGCGGTTACGAGCGGCTTGAGGAAAAGCTGCAGGGTGTCGGCGCGGACATCGAACGCGTCGGTGACGGCTGAGGGTGCATCGACCTTCAGCCCATGCGGGGCTGCAAAGCGCGATTTTCTGTGCTCCGCTGCTCACGTGCCATCAGCACGCTGCGCTCCGGTGCTCGACAATCACGCTTTTCGCCGCCGCCTGAGCTGAATCTCGATACACCCTCGCTCCCCGCACTGGTATCCGCGGTCACGAACGAGTCGCGGGAGCATTTCGATGAAGCGGATGACGGTAGCGACGCTTGGGGCGCTTGCCTTGGCTGGCTGTGCGCAGCACCGGGCCGAAAGCCCGGCCGCGCCGGTAATGGTCAAGATCATCGCCTTCAACGATTTCCACGGCGCGCTGGAGACGCCGGGGCGGGCGATCGACGTCCAGGCTGCCGATGGATCGGTGGCGAAGGTGCCGGCAGGCGGCGCGGCCTATTTCGCGAGCGCGGTGAAGTCGCTGAAGGCGAAGGCAGCGCACAGCGTGGTGGTGGCGGCGGGCGACCTCACCAGCGCCAGCCCGCTGGTTTCCTCGCTGTTCCTCGACGAGCCGACGGTCAAGGCACTGAGCATGGCCGGGCTCGAGATCAACGCGGCGGGCAACCATGAATTCGATCGCGGGACGCAGGAGCTGAAGCGGCTCCAGAACGGCGGTTGCGCGAAGCTGACTCAGGTCGAGCCGTGCCAGATCGAGCCGTTCAAGGGCGCGAGCTATACCTATCTCGCCGGCAACACGATCCAGGCGGACGGCACCAGCCTGTTGCCCGGCACTGCGCTGCGCAGCTTCGGCAGCGGGCGCGGCAAGGTGACGATCGGGTTCATCGGGCTGACCACCAGACTGACCGGCAACTATGTCGATCCGGCGGGCATCAAAGGCATCACCTTTGCCGACGAGGCGGAGACCGCGAACCGGCTTGCCGCCGATCTCAAGGCCAAGGGCGCAGATGCGGTGGTGATGCTCGTCCATGAGGGGGGCTACCCGGCCCGTAACGATCAGCCTGCCAAGTGCGAGGGCTTGTCAGGGCCGATCGTCGAGATCGCCCAGCGGTTGACCCCGGCGGTGGACGTGATTGTCTCGGGCCATACCCATCGCGCCTATATCTGCGACTATTCGGCGACCAACCCGGCCAGGCCGGTGCTGCTGACCAGCGCGGGCAACAATGGCGTGATGCTGACCGATATCGACCTGAGCTTCGATCCCGTGACGAAGCGGGTGACGAGCAAGCGCGCGGCGCAGGTGATCGTGCAGGGCGATGGTGTGACCAGCAGCGCGGGGCCGGTGAAGCCGAGCGCGGCGTTCCCGGTCTTTGCCGCCGATCCGGCGATCGCGGCGCATGTCGCGCGCTATGCTGCGGCGGCGGAGCCTCGGGCCAGGCGCGTGGTGGGCAAGGCTTCAGCGCCGATCCTGCGCGACGAGCATGACGACATGAAGGAGTCGCCGCTCGGGCTGCTGATCGCGGACTCGCAGCTTGCGGCGACACGGGCGAGCGGGGCGCAGGTGGCACTGATGAACCCGGGCGGGGTGCGCGCATCGATCGCGGCGACGGACGGCAAGGTGACGTTCGGCGACATCTATACGGTGCAGCCCTTCGGCAATAACCTTCAGGTCAAGGAGATGACCGGGGCGCAGCTGCGCGCGGTGCTGGAGCAGCAATTCGCCAAGACCGATGGGACGGCGCTGCTGTTCCCGTCGGGGCTGACCTATAGCTACGACCTGTCGAAGCCCGATGGACAACGGATCTTCGCGCCGATGATCGGCGGCCAGCCGATGCGTGACGATGCGGTCTACCGTGTGACGGTGAACAGCTTCCTTGGCGGCGGCGGCGACGGCTTCAGCACCTTCAAGGCGGGCAAGGATGTTGCCGGCGGGATGCTCGATCTCGATGCGCTGGAGCTGTTGTTAGTTCGGGGGCAGGTGATGGATCCGCCGGCTCTGGGCCGGGCAAAGGACGTGACGCCGAGCTTAGTTGACAGTGCCTACCCAAAATGAGCGAAGTTGACACGCCTCTGAGGGAAAGTTGACACGAAAGGCATGTTTTTCGCGCCGGTGTCAGGTGGGTGCTGGCGGGATCTGAGGTGTCAAAGAGCGGGCCGGAGAGCATCCGGCGCGATCGTAGACGAGCAAACCAAATCCAACATTACAAGACGTAGTCGAGGCATGGACAAGAGCCGTGCCCGCTTTACGCAGCGGAGACGTGGACCCCAGCACAGGGCCGGGGTGACGGTCTAGAGCCTGGGGGCGTGCGTCAGCTCCGGACCGCCTTGGCGATGGCGTCGAGCAGGCCGTTGACGAAGCCCTTTTCGCGGCGGTCGTAAAAGGCGGCGGTGACGTCGAGATACTCGCTGATCGCGGCGCCCGTGGGCACGTCCTGCCGCGCGAGCAGCTCATAGGTGCCGGCGCGCAGGATCTGGCGCATCGGGCGATCGAGCCGGTCGAAGCTCCAGTCGCTGCTGAGCTTGGACGCGATGAGCGCGTCGATCTCGTCGCGGCGCGCATCGACGCCCTTGACGATGTCGTCGAAGAAGTCCGGATCGGCGTCGATATACTCCGCCTCCTCGATCGTCGCACCGAGCCGGTGCTGATGGAATTCGGTCAGCAGCTGGGGAAGCGGGGTGTTCTCCATCTCCTGCTGGTACAGCGCCTGCACGGCGGCGAGGCGCGCAGCGGCGCGGGCTTTGGAACGGGTCTTTGCGGTTGGGCTAGGCACGCGGCCAACTCCTGAGTGGTTCGCTGGCGGCGAGTGCAATGCTCTGCGCATCGCCGACCTGAACATTGATGACATGATCGGGGCCGAATGGAATTTCGGTACCGACCCAGAATTCCGGGTTCTCCGCGATGCTGTCGGGCTCATTGTCGAGCAGGCCGAAATAGCGATCGCCGATCACCTCCCGCACAACCACCCACATCCGCTCTACGGCGAGAGGCTCTTCTTCATTGTCCACCGCGATCTCGAAGATCAGCTTGGCAAAATCACCGGGTCGGAGGTTCTGCCGGGTGGCCTGATCTGGAATCCAGAATGTCTGGGGGGCGGCCATATGCGCTTCGACGCCGCTGCGCAACGCCCAGCTATCCAGCTCAAGATCGGGTTCGCGCATCAGCCCCGAGCAAGCCGGACGGCAACCGACTTCGCATGCGCCGGAAGCCCTTCGGCTTCGGCCAGCGCGACTGCTGCGGGGCCGATCGCGGCGAGGCCGGCGGCGTCGAGCGCGAGGAAGCTGGTGCGCTTCATGAAGTCGAGCACCGACAGGCCGCTGGCGAACCGCGCGCGGCGCCCCGTAGGGAGGACGTGGTTGGGACCCGCGACATAATCGCCGATCGCCTCGGGTGTCATGCGGCCGAGAAACACCGAGCCGGCGTGGCGCACGCGGGCGAACAGCGCATCGGGATCGTCGCAGGCGAGTTCGAGATGTTCGGGTGCGAGGCGGTTGACCAGCGGGATCGCCTCGTCGAGCGAACCGGTGAGGATGATCGCGCCATTGGCGTCCCAGCTCTGGCGGGCGACCGCCTTGGTCGAGAGCGTGCCGATCTGGCGATCGACCGCGTCGGCGACCTTGTCCGCGAAGATCGCGTCGTCGGTGAGCAGGATCGACTGGCTGGTCGGATCATGCTCGGACTGGCTGAGCAGGTCCGCGGCGATCCATTCGGGATCGTTCTTGCCGTCGGCGATCACGACGATCTCTGAGGGACCTGCGACCATGTCGATGCCGACGACGCCGTAGAGCTGGCGCTTGGCCTCCGCCACCCAGGCATTGCCCGGGCCGGTGATGACGTCGACCGCGGCGATGCGGCCGGTGCCATAGGCGAGCGCGGCGATCGCCTGTGCGCCGCCGATGCGCCACATCTCGTCCACCCCGGCGATATGCGCGGCTGCGAGGACGAGCGGATTGACCTCGCCATTCGGAGTTGGCGTGACCATGACGAGGCGATCAACGCCCGCGACCTTGGCCGGGATCGCGTTCATCAGGACCGACGAGGGATAGGCCGCGCGGCCGCCGGGGACATAGACGCCCGCCGCCTCGACCGCCTGCCAGCGCGCGCCGGTGCGCACGCCCGCGGCGTCGGTGGTGTCGCTGTCGGCCGGCTTCTGCTTCTCGTGATAGGCGGCGATGCGGTCGGCGGCGAGCTGGAGCGCGTCGCGCAGCTTCGGCTCAAGCGCGTCGTACGCCGCGACGCAATCGGCCTTCTCGATCCGCCAGCCGGTCTCGTTGAGGTCGTGGCGGTCGAACTTCTTCGTGAAGGCGTGGAGGGCGGCATCGCCCTCGTCACGGACCGACGCGACGATGGTGCGGACATCGCGTGCGACATCGGCGTCGGCCTCGCGGCGGGCATCGACCAGCTCGCGGAAGGCCTGGTTGAAGCCGGGTTCGCTGGTCGAGAGGCGGATCATGCGGCTTTGGCCTCGACCGCGCGGCGGAAGGCATCGACCAGCGGCACGATCTCAGGCCGGGTCTTGAACGCGGCGCGATTGGCGACGAGCCGGCTCGACACTTCCATGATCGTCTCGACCTCGACCAGGCCGTTTTCCTTGAGCGTGCGGCCCGAGGAGACGAGATCGACGATGCGCGGAGCGAGCGCGAGCAGCGGCGCCAACTCCATTGCGCCATTGAGCTTGATGCACTCAGCCTGCACGCCGCGCGCCTCGAAATGGCGGCGGGTGAGCGAGGGGTATTTGGTCGCGACGCGGACATGGCTCCAGCCGCGCGGATCGTCGGTTGCCGCCAGTTCCGCGGGCTCGGCGACCGACAGGCGGCAATAGCCGATGCCGAGGTCGACCGGAGCGTAGAGCTCCGAATAGGCGAATTCGGCGAGCACGTCCGACCCGACAATGCCGAGTTGCGCCGCACCGTGCGCGACGAAGGTGGCGACGTCAAAGGCGCGGACGCGGATCAGGTCGATGTCGGGGCGATTGGTCTTGAAGCGCAGCGCGCGGCTGCTCTCGTCCGCAAAGGCGGGTTCGGGGATGATTCCCGCGTGTGCGAGCAGGGGAAGCGCCTCTTCGAGGATGCGACCCTTGGGCACGGCGAGGATGATCGGTTCCGACATGGTGGCGCGCCTTTACTTGGGGGGGCGTGCGGGCGCAACAAGCGCGGGCGATTCGGTGGAGGATAGCGGCGATGCGCGACTGGATGACCTCGAACGATGTGCGGGCGGCCTTTGCCAATCAGGTCGCCTATTGCCGGGCGAATGGCGGGACGATCACCATGCGCGTGGTCGAAGGTATCCTTGCCAATCTCGATGGTCCCGGTGCGTTTCTGAAGGCGATCCGCGAGTGGCCGGGGATTCCGATGGCCGATGCGCTGCCGCTGCGCGCGGCTGCGGGGCTGCATGCGCTCAACCTGAGCGGGGCCGAGCCGGCGCTGGCTGCGCTCTATGCGGGTGAGCCGGAAGCGCTGGCCGATGCCGAGCGGCTGGTGGGCGAGGCGATCGCGCGGCACGATGCGGAGCTGCTGCCGTGGCTCGACGGACCGCCGCAGACCAATGAGGCAGGGCGGTCATGGGGCTATGTCGCGGCGTTGCTGTGGCTGGCGGGTCAGGGGCTGCCGCCGCGCTGGGACTGTATCGAGATCGGGTCGAGCGCGGGGATCAATTTGATGATCGATCGCTACCGCTATGAGCTGGGCGGGGTGGGCGTCGGGCCGGTGGAGTCGGGGATGCGGATCGCACCCGAATGGCGCGGGCCGCCGCCACCGGCCGTTCCGGCGGGCTGGGCATTCGAGTCGATCAAGGGGTGCGATGTCGCGCCGGTGGACCTGACCGATCCGGTACAGCTGCTGCGGCTGCGTGCATTCGTGTGGCGCGAACACACCGAGCGGTTCGCGCGGCTGGACTTCGCGGCGCAGTCGGCGGGGGAGAAGAAGCCCGACCTGGTGCAGGCGGATGCGGCGGAGTTTGTGGAAGCGCAGCTGGCGAGGCCGCAGGCGGCGGGGACGACGCGCGTGCTGATGCACTCGATCGTCTGGCAGTATCTGGGCGATGCGCGGCGCGCGCGGATCACCGCGGCGATGGAAGAGGCGGGGGCCAAGGCGAGCGCCGAGCGGCCGCTGGCGTGGATCATGCTGGAGGCGAACCGCGAGACGCTGCAACATGAGCTGGTGGTGCGCTACTGGCCGGGCAGCGGCGAGCCGCGCCTGCTGGGCAAGGCGCATCCGCACGGCGCATGGGCGGAGTGGGTGGCATGAAGACGACCAATTATCGCGATACGCTGATCACCGCGTCGCCCGACACGCCGGTTGCGGTGGGGACGATCCCCGAGAAGCCGGAAACGGTGGCCGGGGCGCAGCATGCGCTGCTCGACGCGCAGCCCTATGCGATGACGAGCGACGATCTGCTTCATGCCGCGCATCTCGCGCGCGGCGGGGACAAGGATCGCGAAACCTTCTTCGCCAAGCCGCAGGCGTGCCTGCGCGCGTCGCCGCTGGTCAAGCAGTTCGGCTGGGGCGTCCATCATGACGGCGAGGGCCGCATCGCGCTGGTGGCGATGGAGAGCGAGGCCTATGCGCGGCTGCTGGCCGACCCCGGGGTGAAGAAGACGCCGGGGATGCGGCGGAGCCGTTAGTACGGCGCGGCGTCTTTCTTCGTCACCCGGCCTCGTGCCGAGGTCCACTCATCCTCCCGGATTGGACCAGAGCCTCTTCCTCAGCGCGTGCCTCCCGGTGGACCCCGGCACAAGGCCGGGGTGACGGTTGAGAATGATGCTGACCAAGGCCCTGGATCTTTACCGGGTCTAGTCGATCCAGTCGCGGATCGCGGCGTTGACGGCTCCGGGATTCTCCCATGGGACGAAGTGGCCGGCGTCGACTTGAACGATCTTGAGGTCGGGGACCAACTGGTCGAGCCCTTCGAGCTGGACGGGGAGCAGCGCCTTGTCGCCCATGCCCCAGATGACCAGCACCGGCATCTGAAGCGGCGGGAAGGGGCCGTCGAGAAAGGCGGGGCGTTCGGGCGACTCGTCCATGCCGGGGACGACGATGGCGCTGGCGCGATACCAGTTGAGCATCGCGGTCATCGCGCCGGGCTGGCCCCATTCGTCGAGATAGGCGTCGCGCTCGGGGGCGAGCAAGGCGGGATCGGCATGGCGAGCGAAGGTGGTGTCGAAGAAGGTGCCGAGGCCCATCGCCTCGAGCTGCGTCTCCAGGCCCGGGTTGCGGAAAAGGCGGATATACTGGCTGGCGGCGCGCTGCTCCATGTCGTCGAACAACGACTTCTGGAAGACGAAGGGGTGAGGGGCGTTGACGATGATCAGTCGCTCGATCCGGTTGGGGTGCTGGAGCGCGGCCATCCAGGCGATCGCGCCGCCCCAGTCATGGCCGATCAGGACGAAGCGATCCTTGCCGAAATGGTCGGCGAGCGCGATCAGATCACCGACCGTCTTGTCGGGGGTGTAGTTCTCCGCGCCCTCGGGCTTGGACGAGCGCGCGAAGCCGCGCTGGTCTGGGGCGATGACGAAGTGAGTCTTGGCCAGCTCGGGGATCTGGTGGCGCCAGGTGCGGTGCGACTCCGGGAAGCCGTGGAGCAGGACGATCGCGGGCGCGGCGGGATCGCCCGCGGTGGCGACGTCGAGCTCGACGCCGGTGGGAAGTGCGATCCGCTGAAGCTCGAAACCCGCCATATGCCTCTCCATCTTTTCGAAGATGGGGTATGGCGGGGTGCGAGGCAGCGATCAAGCCCTCAGGGATAGCTGATCGTCTTGGGGACTTCGGGGATCGGGATGAATTCCTTGTCGTCGCCGGGTACCTTGGGGAACAGGCCGGCCTTCCAGTCTTCCTTGGCCTGATTGATGCGGTCGCGGTCCGAGGAAACGAAGTTCCACCAGACGTGGCGCGGGGTGGTGAACGCCTCGCCCCCGCACAACATCACGCGGCCGCCGCTCGACGAGCGCAGCGTCGCGGCGATGCCGGGGCGCAGGACGTAGAGGGTCTGCGGCTCGAGTTCCCAGCCGTCGATCGAGGCCTGGCCCATGGCGAGATAGATGGCGCGCTCATCGGCTTCGGCATCGATCGGCACGCTGGCGTTCGCCGCCAGCTCGATATCGGCATAGATGGTGCCGGCATAAGTGGTGGTCGGAGCGCTCGCTCCCCAGAGCGAACCCATGATGACGCGCGCACGGGCATTGCCGCTGTCGACGATGGGGAGGTTGGCGGCGGCGACATGCTCGAACGCCGGGTCGATCTCCTCGAACCGCTCCGGCAGCGCGAGCCAGGTCTGGATGCCCGAGAGTTCGGGGCCGACGTCGCGCTGGGCCTGGGGCGAGCGTTCCGAATGGACGATGCCGTTGCCGGCGGTCATCAGATTGACCGCGCCCGGCTCGATCGTCGCGAAGGTGCCGATGCTGTCGCGATGGTCGATCGCGCCGGCGAAGAGATAGGTGACGGTGGCGAGGTTGATGTGCGGGTGCGGGCGCACGTCGATGCCGGTGCCGACCTCGAGGTGGGCTGGACCCATCTGGTCGAAGAAGATGAACGGGCCGACCATGGTGCGCGGGCGCGAGGGCAGGGTGCGATGAACCTTGAACCCGCCGAGATCGTGGGTGGTCGGCAGGATGGTCTGGGTGAAGAGATCGTCAGTCATCATCGTGCCTCCGTCAGGGTGAGCATCGCCCCGAGATCCTCGGGGAAATAGGGTTCGTCGTGCTGGTCGAGCTCGGCGCGGTCGAACCAGCGCCATTCGCGCATCACGCGCTGTTCGAGGTCAGTATGGCCGTCGCTGGCGATCGTGGTGGTTTCGGTGCGCACCGCGAAATAGCGTTCGTCGGCGCTGACCGGGACACCCTCGATCGTCACGAACTCGACCTGGCGGCGCGCGACTTCGGGCCCGCAATCGAGATCGAGCCCGGTTTCCTCGCGCAGTTCGCGGCGGGCGGCCGCCTCATAGCTTTCGCCCGGATCGAGCGCGCCGCCGGGCGTGCACCAGAAGGGCGGGCGATCGTCCGGCGTGAAGCGGAACAGCAGCACACGCCCGTCCGGATCGGTCAGCAGGATGCGTGACGCGGGGCGCGGTGTGCGCCCGCTCATGCTTCGCCGGGCGCGGTCGCGCGGATGGCGAGGGCATGGACGCGCTCGACCATGATGTCGCCGAGCGCGCGATTGACCATGCGTTGGCGTTCGAGGCGGGACTTGCCGGTAAAGGCCGCGCTTTCGATCACCACGGTGAAGTGCGATTCGCCGCTGCCGTCGTCGCCCATATGGCCGCGATGCTTGGCGCTATCGTTGATCACATCGAGCTTCGACGGGGTGAGCGCTGCGGTGAGGCGAGCGGTGATTTCGGTGGCGGCGGGGCCGGTGGCGGGATTGGTCATCGCGCCTATATAGGCGGTTTTCCCGCAGGAGTTCGAGTGTCTCGTCAGCCGCCGAAATATCGTCCCAACACGCGCTTCCATGGCCGGGTGGAGGCGCCTGGGCGGCCGTGCGCGGAGCCGGGCTGCAAGGAACCGGGCGAATTCCGGGCGCCGCTGCTGGGCGCCGGGCGACCGAGCGACCAGCCGCCGCAATATCGCTGGCTGTGCCTCGATCACGTCCGTGCGTTCAATTCGAGCTACAACTTCTTCACCGGGATGAGCCCCGACGAGATCCATGATGCGCAGCGGCCGCTGGCGGGATGGGAGCGCGAGACGCGGGCGTTCGCCACCAGCGGCGGCGCCGACCGGCCGCCGCGCTGGGCGGACTTCAACGATCCGCTCGATGCGATCGGCGCACGCTGGCGCAACGCGATGCCGGCCGAGCGGAAGGATGGCAGGCCGCTGTCGGGCAAGGACCGCGAGGCGCTGCGCACGCTGGCGCTGGAGGTCGATGCGGACCGGACGGCGCTGCGTCGGCGCTATTCGGAGCTGGTGCGCAAATACCATCCGGACCGCAATGGCGGCGACCGCAGCCATGAGGCGATGCTGCAACGGGTGATCGAGGCGTATCAGCAGCTCAAGGGATCACCCGCTTTCGCCTAGCCGCCGCAGCCTCCGCAACCGCCACCGCCGCAACCCCCGCCATCGCCGCCGCCGTCTCCGCCCGAGGAACCGCTGTCCCTGCCACTGGCGGCGCGCATCGTGTGAAAGGCGCCGAACTCCGAGCCGACCAGCACTCCGGTCCCGAACAGCGCTACCGCCAGTCCGACCTCGCCAGCGAGTGGGGCGCGGCGGATACGGTCCGCCTCCTCGCGCGCATCGCCCAGTGCGGCGATGCCGGCAGAGGTGAGCTTGGGGATGGTGAGGGCGCGGATCAGCGCGAAGATCGCGGTAACGATCAACAGTATGGTGAGGAAGCCGATCGGCCGGTCGCGAGCTTCGCCGATGAACCATTTGGTCGTGCCGAACATCAGCAGCATGAGATAGGGCAGCAGCGCCCAGTAGCGCAGATTGGCGCGCTCGCTGCTGGTGAGCATGAGGCCGCCGCGCTGGAGGCGATCGTTCAGGCTGTCGGCGGTGGGGCGCAGGGTGCGCTCGATCCGCGTCCAGTCGAGCGGTGAGGTCAGCGCGAGCACGCTGTTCTCCGCGGCGCTGGCGCCGGTGCGCATCTGCACGTCGAGCTTGTCCTTGCCGTTCATCACCAGCGTGCGTCCGGCGAGGAGGCGTGCGACGATGCTGTCGGCGAAGCGCGCCTTGCCGCCGGCGAGAAAGGCGAGCTGGTCGGGGTCGTTCACCTTCTGGCGGCGGCCTTCGGGCAGCTGCCAGGCCGGGATCATCACCCCGGCGATCACGACGGTCACCAGCAGGACCAGATAGAGAATGAGAAAGGGTCCGCCGGTCCAGTCAAAGGGGCCGAGAGACATAGGGGGTTACTCCCTTGGTTGGTTCGGCGATGCCGAACCGGTTGCCGCGAGTTCAGCCACGCTGAACCCACAGGAAAAGCGCGAGCGCGACAAGCCCGATAAACGCCAGCAGGATCAGCGCGGCCTGTGGGCGTGAAAGGAGGATCGCGTCGCGCGGATGCACCCGCCGCGCGCGGGGATCGTCCAGCAGCCGCTGTGCGGCCGATGGCCAGATGTCGGAAGGGGGTGGGGCACCGAACGCTGCCTGATAGCGGGCGAGCGTGTCGGCATATTGGGCGAAGAAGCGGTTGCGCTCGTCCGGCCCGCCCGCGGTGGGACCGTGGTGAAGCGGCTTGCCCAGCACATCGGGGCAGAAACGCTCCCAATAATCGCGGGTGTAGGTGAGATGGAGGTGCCACACCTGATCGACCGCGTCGGACGGAGTGACCTGAGTCTCGCCGGTCGCCGCGAGGAACGCGAAGCGGCGATACTCGTCGATCACGCGCTCGGTCTTGCCGGCGCTCCAGCCATTGTCGCGAGCAAGACGCGCGGCGAAGGGGAGCGAGGCTTCGAGGGGGCCTATTTCGTAACGGGAAAGCCGTTGCCAGACCGGGTGTCCGGCGGTTGAGGCGGGGACGGTGTCCGCTTCACGCATCTAATCTCCTACTATCACAATAGGAGATTTTGTCAAGGTGAATGGGTGCGAGTGAGTATGCGTGACTCTATAGGTCCGTCATTCCCGCGAAGGCGGGAATCCATTCGCAGTGACGTAGTGGTTCTCGCCTTGAGCTCAGCCGGAATGGATTCCCGCCTTCGCGGGAATGACGAAGGAATTGGGTGAGCTTTGGCGCCCGGTGCCCGGGGTGTCCTGCCTCGCACGCCTATTTGGGCGCAACGAGGCCGAAGCCGGCACCCTGAGGGTCGATGGCGAAGAAGACGCGTTCGCCGCCGGGAACCTCCATTGGCTCCATCACCGGGTTGCCGCCCAGTTCCTTCACCTTGGCATAGGCGGCGTCGATATCGGGGACACGGAAATAGAAGCTCCAAGCGACGGGATGCTCTGCCTTCTCGCGCGGCATCACGCCGCCCCACATCGCCTCGCTGCTGCCGCCCTTGAGGAAGGTGTAGTTGCCCCAGGGCATCGGCATCGCGCCGTCGGTTTCCCAGCCGAACAGCGTGCCGTAGAAATCGAGGGCGGCGGTATCGTCTGTGGTCTGCAACTCGTTCCAGCTGGCCTTGCCGAGCTCCGTCCGGCCAAAGGCCCTGCTTGCCTCGGGCGAGGCGCCGCGCATGACGTAGAAATAGGCGCCCTGCGGATCCTGAACCATCGACATGCGGCCGACGCCCGGGAGGTCCATCGGGGGCACATGGATCTTGCCGCCCAACGACTCGACCGCCGCGACGGTCGCATCGACATCATCGACGCCGACATAGCCGAGCCAGGCGGACGGCGTGGGCGCCGGGTTCTTCATGATCCCGCCGACGCCATCCTCGCCCACCGACATGATCGTGTAGTCGATCGTTCCGCCGGGGAATTTGCTGGGCGTCCAGCCGATGATCTGGCTGTAGAACTCGATCGCCGCGTCCGCGTCGGTGGTCAGCAGCTCGTACCAGATCCAGCTTCCGTTCGGGTTGGTCATCGCGTGGCTCCTCGGAAAAGAGGCGGGGCGGTGCCGGGCAAGGGATCCGGCACCACCCCGCTCGGGGGGCTTCAGGCCTTGGTGTCGAGGATCGGCGCGAAGCCGCCCCACATCATGCGCTGGCCGTCGAATGGCATGTTTTCGAAGTCGGGCTTCATCCGCTCGTCTTCCATCAGCTTTGGCCAGGCGGTGTCGCGCGCTTCCTTACTGGGCCATTCGACCCAGCTATAGACGACGCGTTCGCCATCCTTGCGCAGCGTGGCGCGGTTATAGTCGGTCTTCTGGCCGTCAGGGATTTCCTCTCCCCACGCTTCGACGATGCGCAGCGCGCCATAGTCCTGGAATACCGTGGCGGCCTTGGTCGCCATGTCCTTGTATGCGTCGCGGTTCGCTTCGGGGACCGGAAGGACATAGCCATCGACATAGCCAGTGCCGTTGCCGTCGCCGACATCGACAAAGGATTCGAAGCCGGCGAAGATCATGCGGCTGCCGTCGAACGGCATGTCCTTCAGCTGCTCGGCGGTGGCGGGATCGCTCATCATCTTTGCGTTCGCGGCATCGCGCGTCGCCTTGTCGGGATATTCGAGCCAGCTGAACAGCACGGTCTCATCATCCTTGAGATCGACGGCCTTTTTGAGATCGTTGGTCTTGCCGTCGGGCACGTCGTCGCCCCAGGCTTCGACGAAGCGGGTGGCACCGAGATTGGTGAACAGCTCCACCGCCTCGTGCGCGTGCTTTGTGTATTTTTCCTTGTTCGCCGTGGGAACGGGGGTGAGGAATCCTTCAACAAAGGTCATCTTCTCTCTCCTTGGGGAAGTGTGCTTGCGTTCACGTCGTCGCAGCGGGGCTGGGCTTGAAATCTGCGAGCTGCGCGGCGAGCGCGGTCTTGAACGCAGGACGGCTGATGGCACGCTCCAGATACGCCATCAGTACGGGGCGCTCTTCCAGCAGGCCGCTGCCCTCGATATCGCGCAGCACCGTAGCCATCGCGATGTCGGCGATGCTGAACTGGCCCGCCAGCCATTCTCGACCTTCGATCGCCGTTGAGAGCCGATCGAGCCGCTGACCCGCGAATTCAATGAGGCTGGGGCGGCGAAGTTCCGCCCACTGCTCACCGGCTGAGAAAATCTCGATATTCGAGAGTTCAAAGGCTGTCGGCTCGACGCTGTTATAGGCAGCGAACAACCCGCTGATTGCGGTGGCGCGGCCTTGCGGATCACGCGGCAACAACCGCTCATCCTTCTCACCGATATGGAGCAGGATCGCGCCGCTTTCGAACAGGTTGAGGTCGCAACCCTGATCGACCATCGCGGGCACCTGGCCCCAGGGCTGCTCCTTGTAATAGGCCTCGGGGCGCGGCGCGGCCGCTTGCTGCGGCTGCAGCCGGGTGATGGTGATTTC
>CAYOXO010000112.1:4511-14309 GCA_964407945.1 uncultured Stakelama sp. | reverse complement strand
CGGCGATGCACGAGGCGGCGCAGATGCTGGTGGGGCTGCATGACTTCACCACCTTCCGATCGGCGCATTGCCAGTCGGCGAGCGCGCTCAAGACGCTCGACCGCCTCGACGTGGTGCGCGAGGGGGACGAGATCAGCGTCCATGCCTCTGCCCGCTCGTTCCTGCATCATCAGGTACGGTCGATGGTCGGGTGCCTGTCGATGGTCGGGCGCGGACAGTGGAGCGCGGGCGATCTGCGCGAGGCGCTGGAGGCGAAGGACCGCGCGGCACTGGGACTGAATGCGCCGCCGGACGGACTGTATTTCGTACGGGCGGATTATCCCTGAACTCTGACCCTAACGGCTGAACCGCGCCGCCAGCTCGGCGTGGGTGGACCAGCGGAACTGGCCGACCGGCAGCACCCAGTCGAGCCGATAGCCGCCTTCAACCAGAGTCTTTGCATCACGTGCGAACGTACTGGGATTGCATGAAATATAGGCAATCACCGGCACCTTTGACGCCGCCAGCTGCTCCACCTGTTCCCTTGCCCCAGCACGTGGCGGATCGAGGATCACCGCGTCGAACAGGTCGAGTTCCTTGGGTACGAGTGGGCGGCGGAACAGGTCGCGATGCTCGGCGAAGACCGGCCGCTGGGCGCGGCTCGCGGCAGCCTTGAGCGAGAGAATCGCCTCGCGCGCGCCCTCCCCAGCATAGACTTTGACGCCAGGATCTACCGCCAGCGCGAAGGTGCCGAGGCCAGCGAACAAGTCGGCGACCGCCTTTGCGCCGCCGATTGCTTCGCGGGCGGCGGCGACCAGCGCAGCTTCGCCTTCGGGTGTCGCCTGCAGGAAGCTGGCGGGTGGAAACGCCACCGGCACGCCGCCGAAGCTGACCGTCACCGGCTCGGGTTCCCAGCGCGGTTCGGGGCCGAGACCGTCATCGACCGACAGGCGCGCCAGACCGTGACGCTGGGCAAAGGCGGTGATCGCCTCGATCGCGCTCAGGCTGTCGGTGACGAGACCGTCGACCAGAACGTCAGGCCCCTGGTCGGTGAGCGCGAGATGGACGTTGACCCGGCGATTGGCGGGAAGGTGCGCCGCGAGCAGTCCGCGCAACGGCTGCAGCAGCGCGAACAGGCGCGGATCGAGAATCTCGCACTGCTGAAGGTCGATCAGCCGATGGCTCGCCTGTTCGGTGAAGCCGAGGTGCACCTGCCGCCCGCGTCGCTCGGCATGGAGCGCGGCGCGGCGGCGGGTGCGCGGCGGCGAGAGCATGGGCGCGCGGATCTCCGCCTCCACCCCCTGCTGCATCAGCGCACCCGCGATGCGCGCGGTGAGGAATTCCGCATAGGCGCGGTCGTCGAGATGCTGGAGCTGGCAGCCACCGCATTCGGGGAAGTGACGGCAAGGCGGCGCCTGATGGCGCGGGCCGGGCTTGAGCGTGCCGTCGGCGAGCAGCATGTCGCCCGGCGCGGCGAGCGGCGCGTGGCGGCCGTCCGCGGTCACGCCGTCGCCGCGTGCGGCGATGCGGACGATGGTGGTGTCGTCGCTCACAGCATGCGTGCCGGAGCATGGGGAAGCATGTCGGCCAGCTCATCCGCCAGGAAGCAGCGATTGAGCAAGCGCGCGGCCTCGGCGTGAAGCCATACCGCGGTAGAGACGGCTTCGAGGGGCATCCAGTTCTGCTGCGCGATCATCGTGGCAATGGCCCCTGCCAGAACATCGCCGGTTCCGGCAACCGACAACCACGGGCTGCCCGGCAGCGAAACATTCGCCCAGCCGTTCGGCTGCGCGATCACGGTATCGGCGCCCTTGAACACGACCACCGAATTGCTGCGGCGCGCCGCCTCTTGCGTGCGCGCAATCTTGCTCCCCCCGACATCACCGAACAGCGCGGCGAATTCGCCCGCATGTGGGGTAAGCACGGTGGTTGCCTTGCGCCCCTGCAACCGATCGAGGTCGAGCAGGTGAAGCGCATCGCCGTCGATCACCAGCGGATGCGGACTGGCGAGCGCGACGTCGAGCTTTTCGCGCGCCCGCTCGTCTCGGCCCAGACCGGGGCCAATCACCACTGCACCGATGCGCCGGTCGTCGAGTGCTTCCGCGCTCCAGCGTTGGCGGACGATCGCATGCGGCGGATGCGGCAGGCCGCCGGTGAGGAGCAGAACATAGCCAGCGCCGGTGCGATAGGCGGCGAGCGCAGCCAGTTCCGAGGCGCCGTGCATCGGGCCGGAGATCACCGCGACCATACCGCGCCTGTATTTATGGGTCCAAGGCTCCGGCTTCATGATCCATGGAACAGCGATCGTCTCCACCGCACTGACATTGTCGCGCGGCGAACCGATATCGTCGAGGCCAAGGCCGATATCGATCACCTGCAGGGTGCCGCAATATTGCGCCGCCGGTTGGAGCAGATGCGCAGGCTTGAGCGCTCCGAGCGCGAGCGTGACATCGAACTCGGCGAGCGGGAGCACGTGGAAATCGCCACCCGTGTCGGTCTCCGCACCACTCGGAAGATCGACGGCGATCGACAGCCGCGCGAAGCTCGCCAGAGCGTCGATCGTCCTGGCCGTTGGCTGAGCGACAGGGCGGGTCAGACCCGTGCCGAAGACGGCGTCGACCACCACCGGGGCATATTGATGGTCTTCGGGAAGCTCCCCAAGGAACGACTCCACCGGGCCGCTCCAGCCCTTGCGCGCCTCGACCGCAGCCTCGGTGCGCGGATCGCCGAACGCAGCCACGCGCACATCCACGCCCCGGCTCGCCAGCACGCGCGCCGCGACATAGCCATCGCCGCCATTATTGCCGGGACCGCACAGGATCAGCACACGCGATCCGGCGGCGAGCCGATACACCCATTCGGCCACGCCGGTGCCGGCGCGTTCCATCAGTTCCGTGACGCTGGAGCCGGCGGCAATCGCCCGATCCTCGGCCGCGCGCATCTGAGCGGCGGTCAGGATCGACGCGCCGGCGGCGGCGCGACCGGGCATTACTCGTCGCCCTGAGGCTTGGGCAGGAGAAGCGCGAGCAGGATCATGCGACACTCCGCATCGATCGTGCCATCGACCAGCTCAGGCCGGAAGCGGCGCTGGAAGGCGACGGTCGCGGCAAGGCCATCGGTCACCTCATAGCCGAAGCGTTCGAGCGCGAGCAGGAAGCCGGCATCGGTCCAGCCTGGATCCATGAGGTTCTTGGTCGGACGCGGCAAGGCGAGGCGCAGGCGTGCGAGCTTGCCCCAGGGGAACAGCTCGCCCGGATCCTGTTTCCGCGCGGGGGCGATGTCGGAATGGCCCACCACATTGCCGCGGGTGATGTTGCAGCGGTCCTTGATCGCGGCGGTGAGGCGGATCACGGACTCGATCTGCTCGTCCGGGAACGGGCGATAGCCGAATTCATGGCCGGGATTGACGATTTCGATCCCGACCGATGCCGAATTGATGTCGGTGACCCCGCGCCAGCGCGACTTGCCGGCGTGCCAGGCGCGATTGGCCTCATCGACAAGGCGGACGATCTGCCCGTCCTCGGCCACCAGCCAGTGGCTCGACACCTTCGCCTCGGGATCGCGCAACCGCTCGATCGCCTCTTCGGCGCTCTGCATCCCGGTATAGTGGAGCACGATGATGCTGACAGGCAACGCGCGCGCGTCGAAATTGGGCGACGGCGCGTCAATCCACTCGAGCTCGGTCCCGTCCTGCTTCATCGCTGCGAGGGATGCGGCGGCGCGCGCCGAAACGCAAGCCGTGCGTCACCCGGGTTCGCCGAAACTGGCGTCGATTCAGCGCGTCGCGGCCCGAAACGGGGCGACCCGCGCATCCGCCGCAAGATAGAGGCCGCGGAACTGGTCGCTCGGGCGAAAGGCATCGGTCTGACCGATCACCGTCTCGCCGGCACCCAGCACCAGCAGTCCGCCGTCGCGCGTCGCCTCGCGCAGCGTGCGGAACACACGGGTGCGGACATCGGCGGCGAAGTAGAGCAGGACGTTGCGGCACAGGACCAGATCGAACTTGCCCATCGGCGCCGGATCCTTGGCCAGATTGTGCTGACGAAACTGGACGCGGCGCGACAGCTCCGGCCTGACGACCCACTCGCCATCGACGCTGTCGAACCAGTGCACCATCCGCCGCACCGGCAGCCCGCGCTGAATCTCGAATTGCGAGAAGCGCCCGGCGCGGGCACGCATCAGCGCCGCGGCAGAGACGTCGGTCGCAATGATCTCAGGCATCACCAACCCACGGGTGACCGCCGCTTCCTCGAACAGCATGGCCAGCGAATAGGGCTCCTGCCCCATCGAGCAGCCCGCCGACCAGATGCGCAGCCGGCGGCCGGGAGTCTCTGCCTGCAACGCAATCGCCGCTTCGACCGCCAGATCGAGCACCGCAGCGTCGCGGAAGAAGGAGGTTTCGTTGTTGAGCAGCGCATCGATCACCGAATCGGCGAGCGGCCCGTTGCGATCGCCGGCGAGGCGGCCGATCAGCTGGTCGAGCGTATCGAGATCATTGGCGCGCAGGACGGGCTTGAGCACCGTCTCGACGCGCCAGGCGCGGTTGGCGGCGATCTGCTGGCCGGTACGCTGTTCGAGCAGCGACCCGATCACCTGCATCGCGCCGGTCGAGGCGAAGGCCTGGGGAAGCGCCCCCATCAGCCGGGCCTCCGCTGGCTGGCGATCATCCGGCCGATCTCGTCCGGCGGAAGCACCGCGGCGGCGCTTTCGGCGATCGCCCCCGGCATCCCCCACACCACAGAGCTCGCCTTGTCCTGGACGATCACGCTGCCACCGGTATCGATCAGACGCTTTGCCCCGATCGCACCGTCGCGGCCCATTCCCGACAGGACCACGCCCAGCCCACGCGCGCCGAACAGATCGGCGATCGAATCGAGCATCGGATCGACCGACGGCATGCAACCGCTCGCCACCGGTTCGTGCGTCAGGCGCACGGCGTAATAGCCCTCACCCGCGCGCATCACCCTCAGATGCGCATCCCCCGGCGCCACCAGCATCCGGCCCGGGCGCACCCGCATATGATCGACCGCGACCTCGCACGGACGCCCGGCAAGGACGGCGAGCTGCGCCGCGAAATAGCTCATGAACGAAGCCGGCAGATGCTGGGTGACCAGGATCGGCGGCTTGAACGTCGATGGGATCGCGCGCAGCATCTGGCTGAGTGCGTGGATCCCGCCCGTAGAGGCACCCACGGCGACGATGTCGAACTCCCCGGGCGCATGATCGGCGTGCGCCGACACCCAGGTCCGGGCGTCGTCGGCATTGAACAGCCGCATCAACCGGTCTTCGAGCACCGCGGCGAAGCGGCCGGCGAAATTGCCGACACCGGGCTTCACCAGCGTGTCCGCAGCGCCGAGCGCGAGCGCCTGCACTGCAGCGGCGGCGCCATCGTCGGCGGCGGAGGAGACCACCAGCACCTTGGCCCCCTGCCCCGCAGCCACGAGATCGGGCAGCGCGGTCAGGCCGTGGACGCCGGGCATTTCGAGATCGAGCAGGATCACATCGGCGCGGTTGGCGGACAGAAACGCAAGCGCGCCGGCGACATCGCTGACCGATCCGACGATGCGAAACCGCTCCATCCCCTCGATCATCCGGCCAAGCACGGCGCGGGCGACGACCGAATCATCGACGATCAGGACGCGGACGCTTCCGCCATCGCGATCCGGCGAAGGGCCAGTCGCGGTAGAGGTTCTAGCCATGTCAGCGGCCCTCAGGCGACGCCGACGATCTGGAGCTTGCTCTCGAGCGTCTCGCGGTCGAACGGCTTCATGACATATTCGTCGGCACCCGCTTCGATCGCGGCGCGGATATAGGCCATGCCGTTCTCGGTCGTGCAGAACACCACCTTGGGCTTGGACGGGATGCCGCTGTCCTTGAGCGCACGCAGGAAATCCATCCCGCTCATCACCGGCATGTTCCAGTCGAGCAGGACCACGTCAGGAACCGAATCGAGACAAGCGTCGAGCGCTTCGCGACCGTCGCCGGCCTCGCGCACCTCGAAGTTCATGGTCTCGAGGATATGACGCGCGACCTTGCGGATCACCTTTGAATCATCGACGACGAGGCAGGTCTTCATGTTGGTCCGTTCCCGGATTTTGGCGCGTTCGCCGATAGTTGTGCCTGAAAGATGTAAGCACCACGTTAATGCCAATTCATGCGGCCTGAGCAGGCGTCGCGGGCACCAGCGCGGTCAGGTCGATCGCCAGGATCGGCTCGCTATCGCGCTCGACCAGCCCGATGCCGGCGCGCTGCCACGCTTCGGAGAGCGGAACCCCCGATGCGAGCGGCTGAAGGGCGAAGGGCGCGACATCGTCGAGCGCATCGACCAGCAGCGCATAATGATGGCCATCGACGCGCGTGATCACTGCACGGCTGGCGTCCTGACCGCCGGTCATGCCCAATGCCGCGACGGTGTCGATCACCGTCACGACACGACTGCGCAACGCGGCGAGTCCGCGGACATGGCCGCCGGCGCGGGGGACAGCGACGATCGTGCCGATATCCACGACGGATTCGACCTGGTCCGCGCCAATCGCCACCGCCTGACCCGCGACATGCGCGATGAGGAATAGCCGCTCCATCACTTCCCCCGTGCAACGCTGGCGAGCGCGCCGAGCAGCGCGTCGCGGTCATAGCGCCAGATGCTTCCGTCCCCCTCACACCCGCGCTTGCTGCGCAGGCGGACGACCGGTGCCTGAACCGCATGAATGTCCGCAGGGCCGTCGAGCGTCAGCACGACATCGGCGGACGCGCCGGCATCGAGCGTGACACGATAACCGGCGGTTTCGAGCATCGGCTGGATGAAGGTGCGCATCCACCCGTCTTCGCCGCCCGTGAGCAGGCAGAGCGGCGCGGTTTCGACGTCGACGCCATCCTCGCCATGCTCGGCGAACAGCCAGTGCGGATCGAGCAGTTCGACCGGCTCATCGTCGAGCAGCACCGCGCCGGCAATCGGACCGGGCGCACCGGCGGGAACGACCTCAGCCGGGAGCGTCACGATATCCGCTGCTTCGGCAATGACATAGCCGATCTCGCTCACACCGTCCTTGAGGCGCAGGATCGAACGGACCGCCGCACCGGTCACATCGGTGCGTGCAGCCAGCGGAATGATCCGGCCATCGATGGTCAGACGCATCCGCCCTGCGGCATGACGGATCGAATCGCCATCGACCTGCTCGATGCGATCGACCACGCTCAGCGGCACCGCGCGACGTGTACCATCCAGATCGATGAAGATGAGCGCCTGGACACCCGGAACCACATCTTCCGTCGCCTCGTCCGCCTCCTCGGCGAGTACGTCGTGCACGAACTGAAGTCCCGCGTCGCGCGCGATCCCGCCGCAATCGAGCAGCAGCATCGGGCGGCCGCTGTCGGGCAAGGTCTGGCCGGCATAGAGGCCGGTTGCCATGATCGCCGGCGCCGCCGGCTTGATGACGAGCTCCTCATTGTCGAGCACGTCATCGACGCGCAGCGCGTAGCTGCCCTCACCCACGCTGACGATCGCCAGCATCGTGCGCATCGCGCGGACATTGCCGCCGATCTCAAGCACATTGGACAGTTCGACCAGCGGCAGCCGGCGGTCGCGCACCGTCACGACTTCGGCGCTGCCGATGCGATCGACGCGGATCGAATCGTTCGATTCGCTGACGATCTCCTCGATCGCCTGGCGCGGGACCGCAAAACGCTGGCCCGCGGCGGCGACCACGATCGTCGGGATGATCGACAGGGTAAGCGGCACGCGGATCAGGATGCGCAGCCCCTTGCCCGGCTGGCTGTCGAGATCGACCCGGCCGCCAATCTGCTCGATTGCCGCGCGAACCACATCCATGCCGACGCCGCGCCCCGATATTTCGGAGACCTCGTCCTTGCTCGATAGGCCCGCTTCGAACACCAGCTCCTGCTTGGCGCGATCGCTCAGCGCACGCAGCGCACGCTCGTCGCGGCCAGCATCGGCGAGCTTGCGGATCAGCCGTTCGGTATCGATGCCGCGGCCGTCATCGGCGACCTCGACCACGATCTGGTTGCCCGACTGGCGCGCCGCGACGCTGAGGCGGCCATGTTCGCGCTTGCCCGCGGCGCGGCGGCCTTCGGGGGATTCGATGCCGTGATCGATCGAGTTGCGGATGATGTGGACCAGCGGGTCGCGCAGCACCTCGATCATCTCGCGATCGAGTTCGACCTCGGCGCCGTCGATCTGGAGGTTCACCGACTTGCCCAGGCTGGCGGCAGTATCGCGCACCATGCGCGGCAGCGCCGAGAAAAGCGCGTCGATCTTCTGCATCCGCGTGCGGGTAACGGTATCGCGCAGATCGGCGACGGTCGCGGACATGCGCTCGAGCGCAGCCTCCACCTGGGGATCGACCTCGGCATTGCGCAGCCGGCGCGACAGCTCGTTGCGGGCAAGCACCATGTCGGACATGCCGCTCATCATCCGGTCGAGCAGATCGACGTTGAGGCGCACGCTGCGCGCCGCCGCACGCTGAGCCGTCGGAGCGGCCACCTGCACGATTTCTTCGGACCCTTCGGCGAGTGCCGCGATCAGCAGATCCTCACCGCTGTCGTCGAGCCCGGCGCCGGCGTCGATCGCCTCGACCAGCTCGCCGATCCGGTCGACCACAGCGAGCACGGCATTGACCAGCGCGCGATCGGGCGTCCGCTCACCGGCGCGGACCGCCGCCAGCACGTCCTCGGCCGCATGGCTGAGGCGTGCGAGGCGCGGCAGGTCGAGGAAGCCGCAGCTTCCCTTCACGGTATGGACGAAACGGAAGATCGCATCGAGACGCGCGCGATCGCCCGGATTCGCCTCCCAGGCGACGATCTCGCCTGACAGCGCTTCCAGCGTTTCACGCGTCTCCGCGATGAATTCTTGCAGCAGGTCGTCCACGATGCCCCCACACGTACGCGAAGGTCATGGCGGCACGGGGGTTAAGACGAAGTTATCCAGATCGCGGAATTCGCCCCCGAATGCCGGTTATCGTCCGACATGCACCTCGCCGCGCCCCTCGGCCAGCAATGTCTGGCGGTGCCGCTCGGCATAGCCCGCGCGCTGTTCGTCGGTGCGCGCGGCATGGCAGGCCGGACAGCTCACGCCTTCGGCATAGAGCGGTGAAGTCCGGTCCTCCGGGCTCACCGGCATCCGGCACGCTCGGCACAGGCTGTGATCACCGGTCTCCAGCCCGTGCTTCACCGAAACCCGCTCGTCGAAGACAAAGCACTCGCCGTCCCACAGACTGCGCGCTTCGGGGATGGTTTCCAGATAGGCGAGGATCCCGCCCTTCAGGTGATAGACCTCGTCCAGCCCCTCGCCTTTGACGAAGGCCGTCGCCTTCTCGCACCGAATGCCGCCGGTGCAGAACATCGCGATCTTCGGCGTTCGCCCCTCCCGCTCCAGTTCGGCGCGATGTGCACGGAACCAGTCGGGAAACTCGCGAAAGCTGTGCGTCTTCGGATCGATCGCACCGCGAAACGTGCCGATCGCGACCTCATAGTCGTTGCGCGTGTCGATCAGCACCGTGTCGGGGTCGGCGATCAGCGCGTTCCAGTCGCCGGGTGCCACATAGTGGCCGACATCGGCCAGCGGATCGATATCGGGTTGGCCCATCGTCACGATCTCGCGCTTCAGGCGGACCTTCATCCGGTGAAAGGGCATGGTCGCGGCACGCGATTCCTTGACCTCGATCGCGCCGCATCCGGGCAAGGTACGGATATGCGCCAGCACCGCGTCGATCCCGGCATCGCTGCCGGCGATCGTCCCATTGATCCCCTCGCGCGCGATCAGATCGAAGACGCCATGCTCACTACGGGCAACCCGCGCAATGC
>CAYOXO010000112.1:0-4501 GCA_964407945.1 uncultured Stakelama sp. | reverse complement strand
CCCCTCGCGCGCGATCAGCAGCGTACCGCGTACGCCCTGCGCCACGCACAGCGCTGCGAGCGGCTCGCGGACGGCTGCCGGATCATCGAACCGGGTGAACTGATAGAGCGCCGCGACGCGAACCGGCCCGGTCATCTCATCCCGCCGTGAACGCCGCCCCGAACAGCAGCACCGGCGCATCGGGCGGAGAGACCTGAAGATCGCCGCCGCCCTGCGTGACGAGCTGGTGCACCAGATACGCCGCGGCCGCGCGCGGGGTGACCGGGGAGTCGCCCGTGTCGCCGGTGAGCGCGCCGCGCAATTCCTGGTCGAGCACGATGCGCGGTCCGTCGGCGCGCACCACGATCTCGACCGTGCCGTCGCGCGCCTCCGCGCCGATGTCGAGCTGGCCGCCGCGCACCAGCGCGTCGCCGCCAATCAGCGCCAGGTTGAGCAGGACCTTGATCACCTGCTTGGGCAGCACGGGATCCTCGACCATCCAGCCGATGCTGACGCGATGATTGTCGCCGAACAGCCCCTCGATCGCCGCCTGCGCCTCACGCGTATCGACGGTGTCGCCAAACCCGCCCGCGGCGCCGAAGGCGAGACGGAAGAATTTGAGCTTGTTCGCGCTCGCCCGTGCGCTTTCCGCGAGCAGTTCGAGGCAGCGCGCGCGCATCTCGGGGTCATTCTCGTCCGCCAGCAGCTCCAGCCCGTTGTTGAGCGCGCCGACCGGACTCAGCAGGTCATGGCAGAGACGCGAGCACAGCAGGCTGGCAAAATCGGTGGGCGAGATGGTCACGTGATGCTCCGACAATTCGGGTAGCTCTTTGGCGCAGCGACAGCCATGCCGCAAGCGAACGATCTTTCATCCAGACACGAAGCCCGATAGCCTCGACCGAAACAGGCGGAGTGGATTGATGCGGCGAACGATGTTGACAGCGTTGACCGGAGTGATGCTGGCCGTTGCCGTGCCAATCCCCGCAATGGCACAGGAACGCCCCGGCGCGACCGAGGCCCTGCGCATCGACAAGGACCGGATCGACACCATGCTCGCCACGATGGTCGCCGGCGGTCGCGCCATCGGCGTATCGGCCCTGGTGTGGAAGGACGGGCACGAGGTCTATTATGGCGAGCGCGGCCTTGCCGACCGCGAGGGCAACAAGCCGTTCCGCCGCGACACCCTGGTCCAGATCTGGTCGATGACCAAGCCGGTCACGGGCGTCGCGCTGATGCAGTTATGGGAACAGGGCAAGTTCCGGCTCGACGACCCGCTGGCGCGCTACCTGCCCGAGTTTGCGACGATGATGGTGCAGGACGGCACGGACAAGGACGGCAAGCCGCTGTGGCGCCCCGCCAGCCGCCCGATCACGATCCGCGACATCCTGCGCCACACGGCGGGCTTCGCCTATGGCGGCGGCCCGACCGCCGCGCATGCCGAATTCTTCGGTGCCGACCCGCTCAACCTGGACAATGATCTTGCCAAGTTCGGGCGCAGGCTGGCGCGGGTGCCCTTGCTGGCAGACCCGGGCACCGAATGGCACTACAGCGCCGCGGTCGACGTCCAGGCGCTGCTGGTCGAACACCTGTCAGGCATAAAGTTCGCCGACTATGTCCGCACCCGCATCTTCGAACCCCTGAAGATGCGCGAGGCGGCATGGCATCAGCCGATGGATCGCCTCCCCCGCCTCGCCGCCACCTATGTGAAGCAGGATGGCAAGTTTGCCCGCCAAGCCGATGAGATGACGCGCCGTCCCAACTTCCCAGGCGCCAAGCTGACCATGGGCGGCGCGGGCATCGTTGCCCCGATCGACGATTACATGCGCTTCGCCCGCATGCTGCTCAACGGCGGCGAGCTCGACGGCGCGCGAATCCTCAAGCCCGCGACGATCCGATTGATGGCCACCGACCAGCTCGACCCGGCGATCAAGGAGCGCGAATGGCTGATGGGGAAGATCGATGGCGGATTCGGGTTCGACTTCGCCGTGCGCACCGCCCGTCCCGACAAGCCCGAGCGCAATCGCGGCGCGGTCGGCGAGTTCTTCTGGGACGGGATGGCTTCGACCCTGTTCTGGGTCGATCCGGCGAACCGCCTGGCAGCGGTGTTCTTCACCCAGACGATTCCGTTCGACGCCACGCTCCACACCGATATCCGCAAGGCGGTGTACGGTGCGGACTATCTCGGGCCACCGGGCAACTGATGCGTCAGCCGCCGCGCGTATCGAAGCCGGTGCGCGCGGCCAGAACCGCCTCGAGATTGGCTTCCGCCCATCGCCAGACGCCGCAAAACGCCTCGCCCAGGCTCTCGCCCATGGGGGTCAGCCGATAATCGACGCGCGGCGGCACCATTGCATGGACGGTGCGTGTGACCATGCCGTCGCGCTCCATTCGCCGCAGCGTCTGGGTGAGCATCTTCTGACTGATCTCCGGCACCAGCTTCGAAAGCTGGGTGAAACGCAGCTCGTCATGCTGCTCCATCGTCTCGAGCAGGATCATGGTCCATTTGTCGGCAACGTTGCCGATCAGTTCGTTGACCAGGGCATCGACGCGCGGGTCGGCGGCATGCCATTCGCAGGATTTCGCAATACTCTCCATCAGGTGCGTATAAATCTTTCGGGTGCCTTCTTTCCAGTGGATAGTGGAGCTCTACATCGCCGCCTCCAACCCAGGAGGCATCCCCATGAAGAGCAGCGGCAACACCATCCTCATCACCGGCGGCGGATCAGGCATCGGCGCGGCACTGGCGCACCGGTTCCACGATGCGGGCAACACCGTGATCGTCGCGGGCCGCCGCCGCGATGCGCTGGAAGCGACGATCGCAGGCCGACCGAACCTGCACGCGATGACGCTGGACATCGAAAGCCCGGAGGCGATCGAGGCGTTCGCGCACGAACTGCGCACTGCCCACCCCGCACTCAACATCCTGTTCAACAACGCCGGCGTCATGCAGCATGAGGAGATCGACAGCCGCCGCGACCTTGCCGCCGCGGAAGCGATGATCACCACGAACCTGCTCGGGCCGATCCGGCTGACCGACGCACTGATCGATCACCTCAAGGCGCAGCCGAACGCGGCGATCGTCAATGTGACCTCGGGCCTTGCTTTCGTGCCGCTCCCCGCCGCTGCTACCTACAGCGCGACCAAGGCGGCGATCCACAGCTACACCGTGTCGCTTCGCGACCTGCTCGCCGGACAGGTCGAGGTGATCGAGATGGCACCACCCGCGACGCAGACCGACCTGACGCCGGGCCAGCGCAGCCGAGCCGGCTATCAGCCGCTCGAGGAATTTGCGGATGAGGTGTTCGCGTTGTTCGGCCAGACCCCGACGCCGAGCGAAATTCTGGTCGAGCGCGTCAAGTTCCTGCGCAACGCGGAAATCGAGGGCCGGTTCGACGCGGCGCTGGTGGCGATCACCGAACTGGCGACCGGCGACGGGCACTGACCCGTTACCGCGGGGCGGGGTTCATACCCCGCGCCGCCCCTGCAGGAACTGTACGACGATCACGACCAGCGCGATCACCAGCAACAGGTGGATGAGGCCACCGGCGACGTTGAGCGAAAAGCCCAGCAGCCAGAGGATCAGAATGACGACGGCGATGGTCCAGAGCATGGCAAATCCTTTTGTTACAAAGGAATAACCGGAGCGGAGGTCGAATGTTCCCTGCCTCGGGCGCGACGAAGCGGTGAACGCGGTCAATGCGCAGCAGTACCAACCCGCCTGGGGCGGTTTGTCCAATTGAACCCGGCGAAGCGTGTTCATAGATGCGTCGCATGAATGAGCACATGGCAAGCGAACGCCGCGGGATCGACGAGGACAGCCTGCGGGAGTTGGTCGGGCAATTCTATGCTCGCGTCCGTGCCGATGCAGAGCTTGGCCCGGTCTTCAACGATGCGATCCATGACTGGCCCGAGCATCTCGATCTGCTCACCGACTTCTGGTCGTCGGTGATGCTCTCCAGCGGGCGCTACAAGGGCCGACCAGTGCCCGCGCACCACAAGCACGCCGCGCGGATCAGTCCCGAACTGTTCGACCGCTGGCTGGCGCTGTGGGACGAAACCAGCAGCCTGCTGATGGTGCCCGAGGCCGCAACGGCGCTTCAGGACAAGGCGCGGCGGATCGCCGAAAGCCTGCAACTGGCGCTGTTCTTTCGGATGCCGGGATCAGCCGCCTAGACAAACTCCAATTCGACCGGATCGAACCGACCATGGCGCACACCGTTCGCAACCGCCCGCCATCCGGCGATGCTTCCGCCTGCGACGATCAACCACAATTTGCTGTCTGGCGCGGCCATTGCGGCATCGGTTGGCGAAGGGTGCGTGTCACCCGACGGGTGCGAATGCCAATAGCCCGCCACCCGGCGCTCACCCGCTCGCTCGGCGCGGATCGCGGCAAACAGCGCGGCGGGATCGATCTCGAAATGAGTCAGCGGGTTCGCGGCTGCATTCAGCTCTACGCTGGCCGTATCGATGGCGCCTTCCCGTCCGAACAGCAATCCGCACGCCTCCTGCGGTGCAGCCACTT
>CAYOXO010000111.1:0-14435 GCA_964407945.1 uncultured Stakelama sp. | reverse complement strand
GATATGATGTGAGGGTCCGCGTGATGTTACCCACCGCGTCCCGCTCGACGTTCGCACACAGCGCCTGATTGCCGTTGAAGCAGCGGATGACCAGATCCTGCGCCGAAACAATCGTGATCACATCGTCGATGCGTACCCGGTAATAGTCGACCGAAAGGCGAAAACCGGGAATCCCCGGCGGTGCGTAAAGGAAGCCGGCCGTGAAGGTCGTCGCCGTTTCGGGCCTCAGGCGCGGATTGCCGCCAGTGTGATTAAGCACATAGACACTGGTGTTCTTCACCGGGTCGGTGAGCGTGTTGTAGCCCACCGTAAGCTGTGTGTAGAGTTCCGCGAGATTGGCCGACCGGATGTCGCGCGAGCGCGTGAACCGCGCGCGCAGGCCGGGAAGAAATTCGTTCGTTGCCCCCAGCTTCCAGGACCAAATCGAACCCGTGGTGTCATAGTCCGAAAGGCGCACTGCTACGTTCAGTTCAAGGTTACGCAATAGGGGCTGATCGCGCGCCAGCGGGACGAGGATTTCGCCAAAGGCCTCCCTGACAGCGAATCCACCAGCGATCGGCGCGAAGTTGAACGAGCGGAATGCGCGGGCAAGATCGAGCTCGCTCACTGATTGCCGGATCGCCTCACGACGCGCCTCGATTCCGACCGCGATCGAAATCGGGCCTGCCGCGAGCATCGCCGGCTCGCCCCGCAAGCTGACCCCGCCGACGTCCAGCGTCGTCGTCGCACGCTGGCGCGGCGTACCCGTGACATAGGCGAGTGCCTGTGCCGAGGGCGAACCTTCGCCGAAAAGGTTGATGGGCACGCAAGTGCTCGACGGGTTGGTGAGCTTGATGCGGCAGATCATCTGCCCCGTTGTCGGATCACGCACCGCGTCCACAGCCTGGTTGAAATTGGCATCGATCACGAAGCCGGGCGTGTCGATATCGTTGCGATACTCGCCATGGCTGTAATAGCCGCTCAAGCGCCAGTTCGGCGCCATCGTCGCATCGACCGCGATCGTCCCCTGCGTGGCCACGCGCTCGAAATCGATGCGGGGGAAAGGAAAATCGGAGTTGAAGCGGCCCATGGTGAAGCCTGCCTCCCCTGCCGCCGCCAGCCGTGAGCTGATCTCCTGCGAGAGAAAACCATTATCCCGCGAGATGAAGATGTTGCCGCGATTGTGGTCCCCGAACCAGATATAGTCGTTCCACATGCGCGAATGGCGCAGTTCCGCGGTGATCTTGACCGCGTTGCTCGTCTTGAAGCTGACACGACCCAATGCACTGTATCGCCGCTGTGGAGTTACAAGGGCGCTGAGGTCATCGTTGGACGGTCCCTCACCCCCGATCATCTCGGTGCCCACGACCGTGCCATAGCGGAAATTGCGGAGCGACCCGTCCGGATTGAAAACCTGTCCGGCAAGGGCGCCGCTGAGGATCAGGCCACCACGCGCCGCATTGGCGAACCCAACGTCCGGCGTGAGCATGAAGTTGCCGTTTCCAGCTGCCACGCCGACCCAGCGCCCGACACTCGGACGGGAGGTCTTCGGAATGACGCCGGCGTTGTCGAGATACTCGCCCCCGATAATCACATGACCGCGGTCTCCCGCGAATGCCGTGCCGAACGCGCCCTCGAAACGGCGTTCGACCGCATCCCCGCGGGAGGAGATACTGACCTGGGTACCGAGCTTGATCCCGCTCAGATCCGCGTCGAGCACGACGTTCACGACGCCGGCAACTGCGCCTGAACCCCAGGCTGCAGACGCGCCGCCGGTCACAATATCGACCGACTTGATCAACACGGTCGGGATGGTGTTGAGATCATTATCGCTCGAGAAGCGCCGCCCGTCGAGCATCACAAGCGTGCGATTGATCCCGAGACCGCGAAGATCGACCGGCGCCATGCCTGCGCTTGTATTCGTACCGCTGGTTTGCGGAGAGATGGTTCCCCGGAATTGCGGCAGATCGTTCAAGGCCGCAGCGATATTCGAGCGAGCGCCGATCTCGAGTTCTGGCCAGGTCACATGCGATGTCGGGGTCGGCGCCTGGAAACCGAGCGCGTCGATACGAGAACCTGTGACCACGACGTCCTGAATTTCCTCGGCGCTTTCCGGAAGAGGCGGCGGCGCGGCAATGACGGGGCGACGACGCACGCTGCGCTCGATCGCATGTCTGGAAATGACATAGGAGCCGCCGGCAGTGACGGTGACGTCGAGCCCAGTTCCCTTGAGAAGGCGGCGTAGCGCCTCTGACGCGGTAAATGTGCCGTTGAGCGCAGGCGCGACGCGCCCCCTCGCCGCGCTGGGCACGAAGATGATGTTCGTGCGGGTGATCGTCGCTACCGCCTCCAGCGACAAGGAGAGATCCTGCTTTGGCAGCGTGAAATGAAACCGGGCTGCGGATTGCGCTTCGGCGGCAGTCGCGGCCACGCACGCCAATGCGCACATCGCTGCCAACCTACCGCCCCGCATCACATACTGCCTCTACACCGCTCCACCGGATCATCCCGGTCCATCGCTCGACGATAGACCAACACACGCTGTACGCGGCATGAGGATGTGATCAAGGCGTCAAAAGCACCGCTTCGCCTTCAGCCTGGACACGAAGGCCGTGAAGTTGCGCCACCGCCGCGGCGAACTCCGTCGGATTGGCAGTCGCAAAAACACCCGAGATAGGAAGCGAAGCGAGCCGCGCGTCGTTCACGATCACGCGCTTTCCCCCATAGCGGTTCACTTCGGCAACGGCCTCGGACAGAGGCGTATCGCGGAACCGCAGTTCGCCGTGGCGCCAGGCTGTTAGTGAATCGAGTAGCGGACGATCAAGTATTGGCACCATGTCGGGAGTCGCCGTGATGCGTTCGCCGGGGGAAAGTACCGCGAGAAGGCCGTTCTTGCGCGTGACTTCGACCTTGCCGGTGAGCAGCGTGACGCGGACGCGATCGCCGTCGCGCCGCACGATGAAGCTGGTACCGAGCGCCTTGATCCGTTCGTCACCGGCCACCACGACAAAGGGTCGCGCGGCATCATGCGCCACGTCGAACACGGCCTCGCCCCGATCGAGCGCAACCTCGCGCTCGTCGCGGGCGAAGTTCACGGTGACGTGCGTATCGGTGTTGAGCGAGACGCGGCTGCCATCGTCCAGCGCCGCGGTGCGCTGCTCGCCGACGCGGGTATCGAAGGTCAATGGCCGGTCGACCAACGCCGTCATCGCGCCGACCCCGGCGACCACCGCCAGCGAAGCGGCGATCGCCAGCGGCACGAACCGCCGCGAAACCGACCGCCGCGGCGCTTCTTCTTCGGACGCAGCCACCGCGCCAGGCAGCAGCTCCCACATCTCGGTGGCGCGCTCGAACGCCTCCCGATGCGCCGGATCGGCCTTGAGCCAGTCCTGCAGCGCCCCGCGCGCCTCGCCGCCCCGCGGCCCCTGGATGCGGGCGAGCCAGGCCGACGCCTCAGCGTTCAGGCGCGTTCGCTCCTCTCTGGATCGTATCACCATTGTTCCATCCAGTTCATCATTTCCAGGGTCGCCCGGGCAACCTGTTTTTCCACGGCGGGGACCGACATCCCCTCTTCGCTGGCGATCGTCGCGTAACTGACCCCGTCAAGCCGCCGCCGGAGCAGGATGCGGCGGGTGCGTTCGGGCAGCCGCGCAAGACCGGCAGCCGCGTGATCCAGACGCGCCTGCGATTGCAGCACCTGTTCCGGGTTCGGCGCGGCATCGGCGATGCTGAACACATTCCCGGCGGAAAAGGGCGCGCGGCGCTCCCTCCGCTCTTCGTCGATCGAGAGGTTGACCGCGGCCTTGACCAGAAGCGCTTCCTGCGACCGCACCGCGTGCCGCTGCTCGTAGCGTTCGACCTTCAGAAAGGCTTCGTGAACCAGATCCTCGGCGTCCTGATCCGCCACGCCGCGTCGCCGCAGAACGGCCCGCACATGCCGCAACATCTCGCTCAACTGGTTCATCGCGTTCCCTGCCCGCCCCCCTACATGATCCGGCCGCCGAAATTCGACAGGATTCTTGCGCGGAGCGGCATGATCGGCGCCGGGCTTCTCATGGCCCGGTATTGCGGGCGAGCTGCCGCCATTCGGAACGCGTCAGCGGAAGCGTGGCGAGGCCAGCATAATAGGCGCGAAGATCGCGCGCGAACGGCCAGTCCGAAGCGGGCAGGAAATGGGCGATCCCGATCCTGCGCATCAGCCCGACCAGCGCCGCCTTGTTCGAACCCGATGCGGCGCCGGGCGTGATCGCGCCAAGGTCGAAATAGAGATTGGCGCAGCGCGCACGGTCGCGCTCGCAGGCGTCGGCGAACACGCCCAGCGCGTCGAGCGTCGAAGAATCGAGCCCACCCCAGCCCGCCGCATGCGCGATCTGCACCGATGTGCCGTGCGCGGCCGGCAGCACGTCGCGAAGGAAGATCTGCGCCTCCTCCGCACCATAGCCGGCTGCGCGGTTACGCATATGGATCATGATGCGCAGACGCGCCGCCGCCGCAGCGCGGACGGTCGTCGCCAGCGACTTCACCTGATCGGGCTGGTGATAGTCGAAGCGCGAGTTGGCGAGGTGAATCTTGACGCCGGCAACGTTGCGATCGCCCTGCCAGCGCTCGATTTCCCACAATGCCGTCGGCGTCAGGGGATTGACGCCGATATAGGCTTCGAGCCGCCCGCGATGCGCGCGCGCCAGCCCGACGGTGAAGTCGTTCGCCTTGCGCACGATCGCGACATGATCCGGTGCCGGCGGCACCATCAGAGGGCTTTCCGCCAGATAGGCGGTCGACATCACCCGCGCGCGCCGGATTCCCGCTTTGTCCATGGCCAGCAGCAGGTCGTCAGCAGTCAGCGGGTTGGAGAATTCGGGATCGCACGGCGTGGCCCTGCCCGGACTGGCGCAATAGTCGGGCAGAAGCGCGAGGATCGCCGGCGAATGGATATGGACATGATGATCCACCGCCACCGCCGGCGCCCTCCGTTCCGCCGCCTTCAAGGGGGCGACGGACAGGAGGACGGCCATGGCGATGGTAAGCACAAGCACCAGTGTCACCGAGGCGCGTCGCCGAGCAGCGTCTGTTTCCAGAACAACACGCTCGTCCAGAAATAATAGTCCTCATTCTCCTTCTTGCGGAAAACATGCCCGTCATTCTGGGCGAGGAGGTGCCAGACGGTGCCGCCCTTGCCGCGGACCGCCTTGATGATCTGATCGGCCTCGCTCGCGGGAACGCGCGGATCGTTGCCGCCGGTCGCGATCAGCAGCGGCAGATCGATCTTGTCGACGCTGGTGAGCGGCGAAATCTCGATCAGCTTGGCGCGCTGCTTGGGATCGCGCTCGTCGCCATATTCGACGCGGCGCAAATCGCGGCGATAGGACTGGGTATTCTCGAGGAAGGTGACGAAGTTGGAGATCGCCACATAGCAGTTCGCGCCCTTGAGCCGCGCCGAATAATGGGTCGCGGTCGCGTAGCACATATAGCCGCCATAGGAGAGGCCGGTGACCGCGAACCGGGACGCATCGAGCGTCGCATCCCCGGTCAGCGTATCGAGGAAGGCGCCGATATCCTTGACCGAGTCCTCACGCTTGAACGGCCCGTTGTCGAGGTTGACGAAGCGCTTGCCGAAGCCGCTCGAGCCGCGGACATTGGGGAAGAACAGCGCGATGCCGAGCTCGTTGAGATAGTAGTTTTCGGCGCCGAGGAAGTCGGGCCGGGTCTGTCCCTCGGGGCCGCCATGGATGTTGACGACCAGCGGACGCTTGCCCGGGAAGCGCGCAGGATCGGGGCGATAGAGGAAGCCCGTCACGGTCTCGCCGTCGAAGCTCTTCACCTCGACGAGCTGCGGCTCGACATTCTTCGCCGGGTCGAGACCGCCGGTCTCACTCGCGGTCCAGCGCGTCACCGCCAGCGTCCTGGGATCGACGGCGAAGGCATCGCCCGCGACGCGCGCCGACGACATGCTGAGACCGATCGTGCCCCAGGGCGCGATCTCGATCGACGAGCTGATCGAATAAGGGATCACGCCCGCCGGAAGGCCGGTAACCGCACGGGTCGCGCCGGTCGCGGCATCCATCACATGCAGGCGACTGACGCCCGCTTCATTGGTGGCATAGGCAAGGAAGCTGCCATCGGGCGCGAGCGCATAGTCGGTCACGTCCCATTTGGGCTCCTTCGAGACCGCCGTGAACTTGCCGCTACGCGGATCGAGTCGACCCAGCCGCACGAAATCGGAATCGACATCCGACAACACCCAGATGCCGCCGTCGGGTGCGTAGCGCGGGGCAATGTGCGACACCTCGCGCTTGAGATCATTGAGCGCGCGCATCTTACCGGTCTTGAGATCGAGCTCATAGAGATCCGCGCGATTGATCGACATGCGGTTGATCACCAGCGCCTTTGCCCCGTCCGCGGAGAAGTCGGCGATGTTCCAGCCACCGCCCTTCACCGTCGCGACGAGGCGGTCGGACCTGGGATCGCGCGGATCGACCACATAGAGATCGGCATCGGCGCCGTTGCGCCGCGTCGAGGAATAGCCGAGCAGCTTGCCGTCGGGGCTCCACCCGCCGAACCAGTTGCGGCTCTTACCGTCGGTGAGCAGCTGGAGCCGCCCGTCCGCCAGCCGGAAGAGCTGGTAGAATTCACCGCCGCCGACATCCTTCTGCACCACGGTGACGTCGCCGGCCCCGGGCGCGATGCTCGCCATCAGGATCGGCTCATCCTCGAAGCTCAGCTGGGTGCGGTCGGCATTCGGGGCGAGCACGCGATGCACCTGATCGGTGTTGGCGAAGCGCGTCTTGACCAGCATCGAGCGGTCGACCGGGTTCCAGCCGAGGAAGTTCGCCTTGCGCGCCTGGAGATAGGGCAAGGTGTCGGCGGCAAGCGTTTCGGGGATGGCGGGCAAGCCGTCGGCGACGATCGCGGCCGGCTTGGCGACCTGGGCGATCGCGGTGGCGGGAAACAGCGCGAGCGCCGCGGCAAAGGCAGGGCGAAGGAACATCAGGCACTCTCCTAAGGTCAAACCCGCCGCGGCATGGTGCCGGGCGGGTTTGCCGAGACGGGGATCAGAAGCGGACGCGGGCACCGAGGGTGAAGTAGCGGCCCAGCACGTCGTAATAGGGCGAGAAGAGCGATCCCGGCGGGGGATCCTTGTCGAACAGGTTGGAGATGTTGGCGTAGACCTCCATCTGCCGCCCTTCCGCCACCGGCACCTTCATCTGCGCCTGCAGGTCGAAATAGGTGTAGGCGCCGATGTGGTTGTTGGTGAGCGGGACCTGGTTGTTATACTCGCCCGGCGAGATGTAGCGGGCGCGGATCAGGCCCGAGAAGCTCTTGTCCTCATAGCCGATCGAGCCGTTCACCCGCCACGCAGGCACGCCGAGGCCGAACGAATAGCCCTGTGACCGGACATATTCGAGCTTCACCACGCCATCGTCGGTGGTGAGGCTGTTGACCCAGGTGCCGAGCACGCGGAACTTCATCCGGCCTTCGGACGAGGCGAACAGACGGTCCAGCGGCAGGACATAGGAGACTTCCGCGTCGATGCCGTCGGTCTTGTAGTTCGCCAGATTGACGAAGGTCGAGATGGTACGGGTGATGTTCCCGGCCCCGTCGCGCTCGACGCGCGCACACAAGGCGGTGTTGCCGTTATAGCAACGCGTCACCAGATCCTGTGCCGCAACGGTGGTGATGACATCGTCGACGTCGATGTTGAAATAGTCGACCGACATGTTGAGGCCCGAAATCGCGGGCGGCGAGTAAGTGAAGCCGAAGGTCCAGGTGTCGGCCTTTTCCGGCTCGAGATTGGGATTGCCGCCGCCGTTGCTCAGCACATAGACGTTCTGTTTGGTGACCGGGTCGTAGATCGTGTTGTAGCCGGTCGTCGTCTGCGTATAGAGCTCGCTCAAATTGGCCGAGCGGATGTCGCGCGAGCGCGTCGCGCGGCCGCGGAAGCCCGGGAAGAACTCGTTGGTGAGACCGAGCTTCCACGACCAGATCGAGCCCGTCGTGCTGTAGTCGCTGACGCGCACCGCGCCGTTGAACTCAAGCTTGCGCAGCAGCGGCGTGTTGTGGATCAGCGGCACCAGCACTTCGCCGAACGCTTCCTTGACGTCGAAGCTGCCCGACATCGCCGAGAAGCTGAAGGTACGGAACGCCTTGGCGGCATCGAGCGCGCCGACGGTCTGGACGATGCTCTCCTTGCGCGCTTCGACGCCGACCGCGAACGAGACCGCGCCGGCGGGGAGCGCGAACGGCTCGCCGCGCAGGCTGAGCCCGCCCACGTCGAGTTTGGTCGTTGCGCGCTGGCTCGGCGTGCCGGTGACATAGTCGATCGCCGCCTGCGACGGAGCGCCGAGGCCGAACAGGTTGATCGGCACGCAGTTGGTCGACGGATTGGTCAGCGCGATGCGGCAGATCGGGGTTCCGCCCGGCCCGGCCACCGCATCGACGGCGTTGGCGAACTCACGCGTCAGCAGGAAGCCGGGCGTGTCGATGTTGTTCTGGTACTCGCCATGGCTGTAATAGGCGCTCCAGCGCAGGTTCGAGCCGATCTTGCCGTCGAACGCCAGCGTGCCCTGAGTCACCTTCCGCTCGAAATCGATCTTCGGGAAGGACAGGTCGCTGTTGAAGCGGCCCATATAGAAGCTGGTCTGGCCGGCATTGGCCAGCGCGGTGCGCACCTGGTTCGAGAGAAACGGGTTGTCCGACTTGATCTGGATGCCGGAGGTCGCCGTGCCCTGCACATGCTCACCGAACCAGATATAGTTGTTGTACATGCGCGAGTGGCGCAGTTCGGCGGTGACCTTGATCGCCGGGGTCAGTTCATAGGTCAGGCGGCCCAATGCGCTGTAGCGGCGCTGCGGGGTCATCAACGGGCTGAGATCGTCGTTCGATCCGCCCTCGCCGCCGGTCATGTAGCCGCCGACCACCCGGCCATAGTTGAAGTCGCGCAGCGAGCCGTCGGGGTTGAACGCCTTGCCCTTGAGCACGCCCGAGGTGATCAGGCCGCCATAGGCCGAGGTCGAGAAGCCGACGTCCGGCGTCATCGCACCGTCGAACGAGGCCCAGCGGCCGATCTTGTCGCGCGCGACCTTGGGCACGATGCCGTTGCTGTTGAAATACTCGCCGCCGATCACGAAGTGGCCGCGCCCCTCGGCGAAGCCGAACCCGGCCTTGCCGTCGAAGCGATACTGCGCGGCATCGCCAAAGGTGGAGATGCCGGCCTCGGCGCCGAGTTGGAGGCCGCTGAACTTCTCGTCGATGCCGATATTGACGACGCCGGCGACCGCGCCCGAGCCCCAGGCCGCGGAGGCGCCGCCGGTGACCACCTGCGCGCTGCGGATCAGCACGTTGGGGATGGTGTTGAGATCATTGTCGCTGACGATGCGGCGGCCATCGACCAGCACGAGGGTGCGGTTGATGCCGAGGCCGCGCAGATCGACCGGGGCATTGCCGGCGCCGGTGTTGGTGCCGGTGGTCTGCGCCGAGGTGGTCGCGCGGAACTGCGGCAGATCGTTCAGCGCCGCTGCGACGTTGGGACGCGCGCCGACCGACAGATCCTCGGCGGTGACGGTGATGGTCGGGGTCGGCGTGTCGAAATTGCGGTCGATACGCGAGCCGGTGACGACGATCTCACCGCCTTCGTCGGCGGCCTGCGCTTCGACCGGGGCGGGCTCGACGGCCTGTGCCCATGCGGTTGCCGGGATGAAGAATGCTGCGCAAGCGCCGACTACACTGCCAAATCGCGTCATGTGATGACCCCCTGTTGCAGCCGGCGGTCCATTGCCGCGGGCTTTCAGAGGGAAGACGAACGGATTTCACAAAACAGACATGGTTCTGCAATTTTTCCGGAACCGGGCCCGCCGCAGTGCGCGGGCCCGGCCGGATATCAGAAGGCCATGCGGACCCCTGCGACCCCCTTGAGGCTGTAGCTCTTGCCGAAATCGTTGACCGCGGTATCGGCCGAGACTTCGCTGTAGAGCGTGAGCCGGCTGCCCAGCTTGAGGCTGCCGCCCACACCCAGCTCGCCCCAGAGGCGGTGGTTCTCACGGGCGATCCGCGTGCCGGAGACGTCGGTGATCGTGCCGTCGAGCCATTCGTAGCTCAGATTGACCACGGCATAGACATGGCTACGCGCGTCCTGACGGTCGAGCGAGAGGCCCCAGCGCGTCCTGAGGCTGTCGCCCAGCTTCGACGAGACCGCCGCGTCGTTGGGGTCGGTGAACCGGTCGAACCCGACGGTCGAGTACACCGTCTGGATCTGCGGGGTGACCGACAGGCCGCCGCCGATCGCGGCGCGCTTGCCGATCTCGAGGCTGTACGCCTGCCCGGTGCCCTTGTTGTCGTCGGCAAGCTTGCCGAGCACGGTCGAGCTGAGCTTGCTGTCGAACCAGCTGACCTGCGCGCGGCTGTCGATGTAGAAGCCCCGCGGACCGAACCAGCTGAGCGTCGCGCCGGCGCTATAGCCCTGGGTCTTGATGCGGCCGTTGCCGAAGGGCGAGGCGATGGTCGCGCTGGCCTCGCCGTAGCTGCCGAGTACGCCGAGCACGAGCGAGGCGCCGTCGCCGCGTTCGCTCAGCACCTGATCCGCGCCGAGTTCGATCTTCCAGCTGTCGACATTGACGTCGGTGAAGCTGGTCGAACGCACCGGTTCGGACCGGTCGCGCCGGCTTTCCGAACGCCCCCAGATACCGAACGACCGCGCATTGCCCTCCGCCCATTGGCGGTTGCCGGTACGCTCCTGCATCGTGCCGAGCTGGTTGAGCGCGGCCAGGGTCTGGCCATAGGCCTCATAGACCGGGACGCCGGGCTGGTAGAGCGGGATCTCCGGCTGCTGCAGCAGGCTCGAACGAAGGTACCAGTCGCCATCGGCGGGGTTGGTGACGCCGTTCTTGTACAGGCGATAGCCATAGGCACCTGCGATCAACGCCGGTGCGCCCTCGAACAGATAGTCGCTGTTGCCGAGCGTGAACACGCCGTTCGATGCGCCGGTCACATCGACGATCTTGATGCCGTCGACCGTCGCCGCGCCGAGGCCGCCCTGGTTGGTCACCTGGACCACCGTGTTGCCGGCAGTGGCGCCGTTGACCACCAGCCGGTCGGCGCGCGAGCCATCGCCGCCAAGCTCGGCGTCGATCGCAAGCGTGCCGTTCGCCCCGGTATAGCTGCCGTTGATGGTCAGCGTACCGAAGCCATCGCGGCCGGGCGCTACGGTTCCGGCATTGGTCACAGAGCCGACGGAACCGGTGCCCTCGAGGCGGGTGCCGGTACGGACATCGACTGCGCCGCCCAAGACGCCCATCACCGCCAGCGTACCGCCGGTAAGGCTCGTCGCGCCGGCGTAACCGCCGCTGTTTCCTGTCAGCACCAGCGTACCGCCGCCCGTCTTGGTAAGCGCGCCCGTACCGCTGAGCACGCCACCGAGCGTGAAGACCGTGCCGTTCGCGTTCGACAGGGTGCCGGCCCCCAGCAGGTTGACGTTGCGCGCACTGCTGAGCGTCGCAGTGGTTGCAAGCGTGCCGCCATCGAACGTCACCCCACCCGCAGCCGCACCAAGATTGGCGTCGCCGGCAATCTGGACCGTACCACCAGCGATCCGGGTACCGCCAGCATAGCTGTTCGTACCGCTAAGAATGAGCGTGCCGGCATCGGTCTTGACCAGCTCGCTCGCGCCCGAAAGCGCGGCGCTGATCGTGGCCGTGTAGCCTACGCCCGCCGTGCTGCCGTCGCCTACGCGGATCGTTGCCTGTCCGCCGGTCAAGACGATCCCGCCGCCGGTGACGGTGTAGCCGCCGGTGGCGAACTGCATCCCGCCCGCAGAGACCTGACCGCGGCTGTTGTCGACGGTGACCGTTCCCGCCGTGCCGCCGAACACCGCGAAGGCACCGTCGGAATAGCCCGCATTCACCAGACCCGCAGCTTCGGTCCAGTTGTCGTTGCCGCTGCTGTGCTGCCAGACACCGGCGCCGCCATTGACGACGCCGTTATTCTTCGGCCCGGCCGCGCCGTCCCAGAAGTTGAGCGCGAGGCCGGCGAAATTGATCAGGTTCACCTGTCCGGCAATCGCTGTCTGCACCCCGACATTGCTGCCCGCCGGCATCGCACCGAGCGACAGTCCGTTATCGGTAAGCGTGCCGCCATAGTTGAACACGCGATAGATGCCGGCGCTGAAGTTGCCGCCCGCCGGGACCGTCACGTTGATCGTGCCGTCGAGCGTCAGATTGCCGGTAACATTGACCAGATCGTTGAGTCCGCCACCCGCGACATTGGCCTGACCGAATTCATAGGCGAGCGTTGCGGTCTGGCCGATGGTGAGGCTGCCGTTGATGGTCAGCGTGCCCGCACCGCCCGAGCCCGGCGTCAGTGTGCCGGCGAGACTGACGTCGCCGCCGATGGTGCCGGTCCCGCCAATTGCCGCGCCGCCGCGAATGGTCACGGGGCCGGTCGCCGCAGCATAGTTGCCATTCACCAGCAGCATGCCTTGCACGGCGTCGATCCCGCCGCTGTGGCTGCCTGTGCCGGCGAGGACCAGCGAGCCGGTGCCGGTCTTGCCGAGTAGGCCCGTCCCGGTGATACCGCCCGTCAGGGTCAGTGTCGTTCCGGCGTCGGTGGCGAGGACGCCCTGCCCTGCCAGCACGATCGCCCGCGCCGAGCTGAGATCCGAAGCGGTGCTGAGTGTGCCGCCATTGAAGCTCAACCCGCCAGCGGCAGCGCCCAGATTGGCGTCGTTCGCGATCCGGAGGGTGCCGCCGTTGATCGCGGTGCCGCCGGTATAGCTGTTGGTGCCGGTGAGCTCGAGGCGACCAAGGTCGGTCTTGACCAGCTGGGTGGTGCCGGTGATCGCAGCGTCGATCGTCGCGGTGTAGACGCTGCCGCCATTGGTGCCGTCGCCGACGCGGATCACCGATTGCGGCCCGGTGAGCGTCAGGGCGTCGCCCTGGATGCGATAGCCATTGGCCGCGAACTGGAGGCCCGCCGCGGTGACCGCGCCAAGGCTATTGTCGATCGTGACGGTGCCGCCAGTACCGGTGAAAATGGCGAAGGCGCCATTGTCGTAGGGCGCGTTCACCGCGCCGGTCGCGTCGGCCCAGCTGTCATCCAGCGCGGTCCGCCACATGCCGCTGCCGCCGTCGACCGTGTTGTTGAACTTGCTCGCCGCCGCGGCGCCATCCCAGAAGTTGAGCACGGCCGAACCGGTGTTGACGAGGTTGACCTGACCGTTGACCGAGGTCTGGACGAACAGCTCGGCCCCTGCGGGCATCGTGCCGATGGTGAGCCCGTTGTTGGTCAGCGTGCCGCCATAGTTGGCAACGCGGTAGAGACCGATGTCGAAGCTTCCGCCCGGCGTGACGGCGATGTCGATCGTGCCGTCGAGCGTCAGGTTACCGCCGATGTTGATCAGATCGTTGAGCGGGCTTCCGACAGCATTGGCCGCGCCGAAGTCGACCGCGAGCCGCGAGCCGGCCGCCATCGCGAGGTTGCCGTTGATCGTAAGCGTGCCCGCACCCCCCGCGCCCGGCGCCAGCGTGCCGTCGCCCAGAACGACGCTGCCGCCGATCGTGCCGGTCCCGCCCAGCGTCGCGTTGGCGGCGACAACGGTCAGACCGGTCGCAGTGGACTGGTTGCCGTTGATCAGCAGCGTGCCCGACGAGACCCGCGTCGCGCCCGTATAGCTGTTGGCCGCCGTAAGGACGGTGGTGCCCGTGCCCGTCTGGAGCAGCTCGCCATTGCCCGAAATCACACCACCCAAGGTAAGCGCGTTCGACCGGTTGATCGCGAGCTGGGCGTTGTTGACGATCGGACCGGTGATGCTCCCGCTCGTGCCGCCGCTGCCCAGCTGGAGCATGCCGGCTGCGATCGTGGTGCCGCCGGCGTAGCTGTTGTCGGCGGTAAGCACGAGCGTGCCGGCCCCGTCCTTGGCCAGCGCGCCTGCGCCGGAAACGATCCCGTCGAGCACGAGTCCGGTATCGGTGAACAAGGTGCCCGCACCAACAAGGTCGATGGTCCGGCTGGACGCGAAGGCAGCCGTGTTGCGCAGCGTTCCGCCGTTGAAGCTGAGGCCGCCCGCCACAGCACCGAGGTTGGCATCGGAGGCGATACTCAGCGTGCCGCCGTTGATCGCAGTGCCGCCGGTGTAGCTGTTGGTGCCGGTGAGGACGAGCGTACCGCCCATGTCCTTGACCAGCCGCGCCGAACCCGTGAGTGCGGAGGCGATCGTGGCGGTGATCGCGCCGTCTCCCGCACTGCCGTCGCCGACCCGCACGAACGCATCGGTGCCGGTCAGCTCGAGCGGTCCGCCGGTGAGCGTGTAGCCGTTCACGGTGAACTGCATGCCGGCCGCCCGGACATTGCCGTTACCGTTGTCGATGGTGACGGTGGCGCCGGTGCCCGTGAAGACGGCGAAGCTGTCCTGAGCTTAGTCGGCGTTGATCGCGCCGGTAGCGGTGGTCCAGTTGTTCGCCCCATCGTTC
>CAYOXO010000110.1:0-14603 GCA_964407945.1 uncultured Stakelama sp. | reverse complement strand
TGGGTGGCCGGGTGGGGGAGCGGGCCGGTGCGGCATCAACACGGCTACCCGAACTGGAGGAGCACCAGCCCGCCTGCGAGCGCGACGGCGGCGAGGATGCGCCGCCGTCCCAGGCCCTCGCCCAGGAAGTGTGCGCCGATCAGTGCGGCCCAGACCACAGCGGTTTCGCGCAATGCCGATACCTTGGCGACCTCGATCAGCGAATAGGCGTAGAGCGCAGAGCCGAACGACGCGATGGACAGCGCTCCCGCGATAGCGCCCGTCCGCCAGGTCTCGGCGATCGCGCGCCGCAGCTCGCGCCGCCGCAGGATCAGCGCGGTAGTGGTCACGCAGATCGCGTCGAGCATGAACAGCCAGACGATATAGGTGAAGGGATCGGGCGCCACACGCACCCCGCGCGCGTCGGTCATGTTGTAGAGCGCGACCCCCAGCGCCGTCGCCAGCGCCCAGCCCATCGCCGCCTTGTCGGGATGCGCGCGGAGCGAAACACCGCGCGCGGGCAGTGCGAAGACGATCACCGCACCGGTCGCGATCACCAGACCGAGCCAGCCGATGGCGGGCAGATGCTCGCGCAGCACGATCAATGCGAACCCGGCGGTCAGCAGCGGCGCGGCACCGCGCATGATCGGGAAGACGAGGCTCAATTCGCCGCGCTGCATCGCCCGGATCAGGCAGATCTGGTAGAAGAAATGCGCCGGGATCGCCCAGGCGAGCGCATGCCAGGTCGCCGCGTTCGGGAGCGGCACGATCAGCGCGAAGGGCGCGACCAGCAGTGCAGCGATCGACGACAAGGTCGCGCGGCCGACCAATATGTCCTGGCCCTTCTTTACGGCAGTGTTGGCAAGTGCCAGCGTCAGCGCCGAGAATAGCCCCAGCGCGATCGCCAGCACCTGATTATCCATGGATCAGCTTCGCCAGATCCTGTGGGGTATCGACGTCCACCAGCTCGGCGGGGGAGGTGATGACATGATGGCCGCGCTTCACCAGATCGCGTGCGCCCATATCGCCCTTGCTGAGCATCAGCTGGTCGAAATGCGCAGAGCCGAACAGTACCGGCGGACGCGGGATCACCCCGTCGCTCGATGCGACGATCGCGTCCGGCCCTTCGGCGCGATCGAGCAGGCGGTAGATATGCGTGGCGGTGACGCGCGGCATATCGGCAAGCGCGATCAGCACCGCCTCCGGGCCGCCCGCGCACGCGGTTTCGACGCCGAGCCGCAGCGAGCGGCTCATGCCCGCGGCGGGATCGTCATTGTGGACCACGCGATAGCCGCAGCCGGCGAGGTCGAGTGTGGTCTGGGAGATCACCGCGATCCGTTCGCGGAACGGTATCGCTTCCAGCGCGACCACGACATGCAGGCCGAGCGGCCGCCCGAGATAGAGTTGCGTCAGCTTGTCGCTTCCGAAGCGTTCGGAGCGGCCCCCGGCCAGCAGCAGCAGCGCGACGTGCTCAGCTGCGATCATGCAGGCGCCTCACCATTCCTGCTGCGATCGACAATGCGATCTCCGCCGGACCGACTGCGCCGATATCGATCCCCGCCGGGCCGTCGATGCGGTCGATCTGTTCGAAGGAAAGTCCGGCTGTGGTCAATCGTTCCCGCCGCGCCGCATGGCTCCTGCGCGATCCCAGCGCCGCGACATAGCCAGCACCCGCGTTGAGCGCGGCGATCAGCGCCGGATCGTCGATCTTGGGGTCGTGGCTCAGCGTCACCACCGCGGTCGCGCCGTCGGGCCGCAATGCCGCAACCGCCGCGTCGGGCCAGCGATCGTCGAGCGTTACGCCGGGGAAACGCTCGGGCGTCAGAAACCGCCCCCGCGGATCGATCACCACGGTCGCGATCCCCAACTCGCGCGCGAGTCCGGCAAGTACCTGGGCGATCTGCACCGCGCCGACGATCAGCAACCGGCGTGGCGGTTCGTAGCGGTTGACGAAAACGGCCGTGCCCGGTTCGATGCTGCTCTGCCCGCTCGAAAGATCCGTGTTCACCTCAAGCGCGCGCCCTTCAGCGCGAGCAGTGGCGATCTGTACGAACAGTGCCGGATCGAACCCGTCCGGCGCCACCGGCTGCACCATCACCTCGATCTCACCGCCACAGGGCAGGCCGACCTCCCACGCTGTCGCATCGGCCACGCCATAGCGTCGCCGCTGGAAGCCGGCACCGCCGATGACCTGTGCAGCGACGGTCAGGATATCGGCTTCGACGCATCCGCCCGACACCGATCCCTCGAATCGTCCGTCGCTATGCACCAGCAGATGCGAACCGCGTGGGCGCGGCGCTGATCCCCAGGTCGAGATGACGGTCGCCAGTGCCATCGGCTGTCCTGCCCAGGCGCGCGCCGCCGCGATCACGCTGTCGTTGTCTGCCATTGCCTCTAGACTGTCATCCGAATCGAATAGCCGGTCGTGCTTTTCGAAGGAGATAGGGCGATGCCGGGCATGTGGCGAGCCACGCTTGCACTGATTATGGTCACTGCCCCCGCCGTTGCGAAGGAAGCGATCATGCCAGCCGCCAGACCGATCGTCATCGCGCACCGCGGCGCCAGCGGCGAGCGCCCCGAACATACGCTCGCCTCGTACGAACTGGCGATCGAGCAGGGTGCCGACTTCATCGAGCCCGATCTGGTGATGACCAAGGACGGCCAGCTGGTCGCGCGGCACGAGAATGACATTACCGACACCACCGATGTGGCATCGCGTCCCGAGTTCAGGGACCGCAAGACGAGCAAGGTCATCGACGGCACCAAGCACAGCGGCTGGTTCACCGAAGACTTCACGCTCGCCGAGCTCAAGACGCTCCGCGCCAAGGAACGCCTCCCGCTGCTGCGTCGTGGCAACACCAAGTTCGACGGTCAGTTCGAGGTGCCGACGCTGCGCGAGGTGATCGCGCTCGCCAAGTCAGCGTCGGCGAAGACTGGCCGCGCGATCGGCATCTATCCCGAGACCAAGCACCCGACCTATTTCGCGTCGATCGGCCTGCCGCTGGAAGCTGCGCTGGTGGCGGAGCTCAAGGCCGCGGGCTGGGACCGCGCCGATGCGCCGGTCTTCATCCAGTCGTTCGAGGTCGATAATCTCAAGGCGCTCAAGCAGCTGACCCGGGTGCCGCTGATCCAGCTGATGGATGCCGAGGGCGGCCCGGCGGACGGCGCGCAGCCGAGCTATGCGGCGATGTCCACGCCCGAGGGGCTGAAGGCGGTTGCCGCCTATGCCGCGGGGATCGGTCCCAACAAGGCGATGGTGGTGAAGGCTGACGGCGCCGTCACGCCGCTGGTCGCGGACGCCCATGCCGCAGGGCTCAAGGTCCATCCCTGGACCTTTCGCGCGGAGAATTTCTTCCTGCCTTCGGGCTTGCGCAGCGGCATCAATCCCGCGGGGCACGGGCGGCTGGGTGAGGAGATTTCACGCCATCTCGCCGCCGGGGTGGATGGCTTCTTCACCGATTTCCCCTATCAGGGTGTCGAGGCGCGCGATCGGCAGGTTCGCTGATCGGCCAGGAGGCGGCGTGATGCGTAAGGGTTTGATGCTTGTCGTTGCGGCGCTGCCGCTGCTGACGGGGGGCTGTCTGGTCAAGGCCGCCGCCGATGTCGTCACCGCGCCGGTCAAGGTGGTGGGCAAGACCGCCGATTGGGCGACCACGAGCCAGGACGAGGCCGACCGCAACGCCGGCCGCAAGCTGCGTGAGCAGGAGGCCCGCGAGGGGCGTGAGCGCCAGGCGCACGAAAAGGCCTGCCGCAAGGATCCCGAAAATTGCGGACCCTATCAGGGTTACCGCGCCGGTGACCCGGAGCCCCGGAAGAACTAGGACTCGTTCCCGCCCAGCGTGTCGGCGATCGCGCGCAGCACTTCGGGCTTCATCTGCACCCACAGATGCGAACTGACGACCTCGATCGATCGCGCATCGTCATTGCCTTCTTCATGGCAGCACATGCCGTTGACCAGCCCGTCGGTGCGGCTCCAGATCGCGGTGGCCGGAACGGGCAGGGGGGTTGCGGCCTCCTCCAGCCAGGCGCGCACCGCCGGATCGTCGGCACGCTGGCCGCATGCCAGCTCGAACACGCGCCACACATTGGTCGCCTTGGGCAGGCCGGCAAAGGGTGAACTCACCGTGATCACCTCGCGCACCAGCTCGGGGTGTCGGTGTGCCGCGACGCGGGCCATGATCCCGCCCAGGCTCACGCCGATCAGCGTCACCTTCTCGCCGGTCTCCGCATGGATCGCCGCGATCCGCTCGAACAGCCGTTCGCCTTCCATGCCGATCACGCGCGGCCCGAAATTGCGGCCAAGCTCCCATGGCAGAGCGCGATAGCCGAGCGCGTCGAGATAGTGGCGCATGACGAAGTTGGACATGTCGCCATTGACGAGTCCGGGCAGCGTCAGCACCGGCCGGCCGTCGCCGCGCGGCGCCTGCATCAGCTCGGGCCAGGCAAAGGGCAAGGTGGACAGGCTCCACGCCGCGCGGGGCCATTCGGCAAGCATCACCGACATCGGCGGGGCTTTGGCTTCGGTGTTCAGCGTCATTCAGTCACTCTAGGCCGAGATAGGCTCGCCTGTGCGCATTTCCAGCATTACAGGGCTGCCATCTGGTTTCCGTTGTTACTTTATTCGTGCTATGAGCACCCATGTTATAGGGAAGAATGATGAACGAAACCCACGTACTTGATCGCCCGCCCGAGGGGGCTTCGGCCGACTGGACGATCCCGCAGGACTGGGAAGCCTTCACGGCCGAGGAACATGCCGTGTGGGACACGCTGTTCGCGCGCCAGGCCAAGCTGCTTCCCGGTCGCGCGTCCAAGGCGTATCTCCACGGGCTCGACCTGCTCAAGCTCTCCGATGGCGGCATCCCGAATTTCGAGGAATTGTCGGAGCGGCTGATGAAACGCACCGGTTGGCAGGTTGTCGCGGTGCCGGGCCTCGTCCCTGACGATGTGTTCTTCGATCATATGGCCAATCGCCGCTTCGTCGCAGGCAATTTCATCCGCCGGCCCGATCAGCTCGACTATCTGCAGGAACCAGACGTGTTCCACGACGTGTTCGGCCATGTGCCGATGCTCGCCGATCCGGTGTTCGCCGACTATATGGAGGCCTATGGCCGCGGCGGCGGACGGGCGATGGAGCTGGGTGCCTTGAAGCAGCTCTCGCGCCTCTATTGGTACACCGTCGAATTCGGGCTGATCGAGGAAGAGGGCGACCTGCGCATCTATGGCTCAGGCATCGTGTCGAGCTTTGGCGAAAGCCGCTTCGCGCTCGACAGCGACAGCCCGAACCGCATCGGTTTCGACCTCAAGCGGGTGATGCGCACCGACTACCGGATCGACGATTTCCAGCAGAATTATTTCATCATCCCGAGCTTCGATACCTTGCTCCAGGCAACGGTCGAAACCGACTTTGCACCGCTCTATTCAGAGATTCTGGCCCAGCCCGATATTCCGGTCGGGGAGATTGTCGAGGGGGATCGGGTGGTCACTCACGGCACGCAGCAATATGCCAATTCGAAGGCCTGATCCGCACGGACCTGTGCCTGAGATCGCTATCACGGCAGCTTAAGGTCGCGAAAGTGCTGTTGGCGTTGCCTTTTCCGGGCCGGAAACTACAGCTCCGGCCCGAGAGGAGAGGCAATGACCGGCGAGATTCATCCAGTTCCCGCAGCATGGGCACAGGAGGCGCGTTACGATGCGGCGGGCTATGAGCGGCTCTATGGGCGCTCGCTCGCCGATCCGGGCAGTTTCTGGCTGGATCAGGCGAAGCGCCTCGACTGGGTGAAGCGTCCCGAGCTGGCTGGCGACTGGTCGTTTGACGAGGCGGATTTCCGGATCGAATGGTTCGCGGACGGCAAGCTCAACGTTGCGGCCAACTGCCTCGACCGGCACTTGGCGACGCGCGGGGACGAACTCGCGATCATCTGGGAGCCGGATGATCCCGCCGAGGCACCGCGCCGCTTCACCTATCGCGAGCTTCATGCCGAGGTCTGCCGCTTCGCCAATGTGCTGAAGGGCCAGGGCGTCAAGAAGGGCGACCGCGTCACCATCTACATGCCGATGATCCCCGAGGCGGCGTTCGCGATCCTCGCCTGTGCGCGGATCGGTGCGATCCACTCGGTAGTGTTCGGCGGTTTCTCGCCCGAGGCGCTGGCCGGACGCATCACCGATTGCGACAGCAGCGTCGTGGTCACCGCCGACGAAGGCCGCCGCGGCGGCAAGCGCATTCCCCTGAAGGCCAATGTCGATGCCGCCGCCGAGCGCGCGCCCGCGCTCGAGAAGGTGATCGTGGTCAGGGCGACCGGCGGTCATGTGTCGATGAGCGATGGTCGCGACATCTGGTACCATGAGGCGGCGGCGGGCGTGTCCACCGACTGCCCGGCCGAGACGATGCGCGCGGAAGATCCGCTGTTCATCCTCTATACCTCAGGCTCGACCGGCCAGCCCAAGGGGGTGCTCCACACCAGCGCGGGCTATCTGCTGTGGGCAAGCCTGACGCATGAGCTGTGCTTCGACTACAAGCCCGGCAATGTCTGGTGGTGCGCGGCCGATATCGGCTGGGTCACCGGGCACAGCTACATCCTCTATGGCCCGCTCGCCAATGGCGCGACGACCCTGATGTACGAAGGGCTGCCCAACTGGCCCGACGCCAGCCGCATCTGGCAGGTGGTCGATCGCCATAACGTCCACACCATCTTCACCGCGCCCACGGCGCTGCGCGCGCTGATGAAGGATGGCGACGCGTTCGTCACCAGCACCAGCCGCAAGTCGCTGAAGCTGCTCGGCACGGTCGGCGAGCCGATCAACCCGGAGGCGTGGCGCTGGTATCATGAGGTGGTGGGCGAGGGGCGCTGCCCGATCATCGATACCTGGTGGCAGACCGAGACGGGCGGGGCGATGATCGCGCCGATGCCGGGCGCGACGGACCTGAAGCCCGGCAGCGCCACGCGGCCGCTGCCTGGGGTCGATCCGCAGCTGGTCGATGCCGAGGGCAACGTCCTCCATGGCGCGACCGAGGGCAACCTCGTCATCGCGCGCAGCTGGCCGGGCCAGATGCGCACCGTGTGGGGCGATCATGCGCGCTTCTTCCAGACCTATTTCACCACCTATCCGGGAAAATACTTCACCGGCGACGGCTGCCGCCGCGACGAGGACGGCTATTACTGGATCACCGGCCGGGTCGACGACGTCATCAACGTCAGCGGCCACCGCATGGGCACGGCCGAGGTCGAGAGCGCGCTGGTGCTGCACCCCAAGGTCGCCGAGGCCGCGGTGGTCGGCATGCCGCACGATGTGAAGGGGCAGGGCATCTACGCGTACGTCACGCTCAACGCCGGCTGCACTGCCGACGACGCACTGCGTGCCGAGCTCATCAAGTGGGTCCGCACCGAGATCGGCCCGATCGCCACCCCCGACGCGCTCCAGTTCGCGCCGGGCCTGCCCAAGACCCGCTCGGGCAAGATCATGCGCCGCATCCTGCGCAAGATCGCCGAGGGCGACGTGTCGAGCCTGGGCGACACCTCCACCCTCGCCGATCCGTCGGTGGTCGATGACCTCGTCGCCAACCGCGTGGGGTGAGGCGCTTCGGATTGAGGACATGAAAAAGGGCGCGGGGAGTGATCCCCGCGCCCTTTTTCTGTGATGCCTTGGTCAGGCCGCCGGAGCCGAAGCCCCGGCTCGCCATCACTTGACGCCGTGCATCCACTTCTTGAGCGGCCAGCTCAGCAGCAGCAGAAGCACGCCGAGGCCGATCGTATCAAGGGAGATTCTGGCGCGCCCCGCCGGATAAACATAACGAATATGTGTCGCCGTTTGCACTACCCTAGCAACGCCTGAGGCCGCCGCTCTCCGCAAATGACCGCCGCATCTGTGCGTAGACGCTACTGCTAACGGCGAGAGGTGGCCGTATACCGACAGGCCGGGTTGAGTTTGCCGCGCGCAAGTACCGGGCGTTCAAAAAGGCGATTGGCCGTCGCCGACACCTAACGACCGGCTACCTGCAGGAGACAATTCGGCGCCCCCTGCAGAATCGACCCATGTCTTTTGGCCGATACTTGTCGCCTCTCTTTATCTAAGAGGCAGAGCGCCAGCACGGCGGCGCCGAATGGGGCGGATAGTGTGGCGAGCCTGCGGCCGCCGCAATTAGCGAATAGCAAGCGGTTCTTGGCCGCACATGCGCGCCGATCGGCCAACCGCGGTTAGCCGCTAGCCCGCCAGGTGGTCGTGGCTCCTTTGGGAGGCACTATGAGGCAAGCGCATCGAGAACTGGGCAATCAGGAACGACTTCCCCCGAACATTGTGCGGCGGTCGCGGCCAGGACAGCTTCGATGCGCTTCAAGTCCCGGATTTTATTGCGTACGTCGGCAAGATGAGCCTCGGTAAGCTGCTGGACTTCGGCGCAGGTCTGGGTGCCCCTGTCGACGAGACGCAGCAAGCCCCGGATATCTTCGATGGAGAAGCCGAGCTCTCGCGCGCGTAGGATGAAGCGGAGCCGCGATACGTGTCCTTCGTTATAGACGCGATAGCCGGCGGCAGTGCGCGGGGGATCGGGCATCATGCCGATCTTCTCGTAATAGCGGACGGTCTCGAGATTGCAGCCCGTATGCTTTGCCAGCTTGGCGCGGTGCAGCCCTTCCTCAGGATTCCCGGCGGTCACGTTAAAATACCTCTTGAGCCTGTAGTCCATACAGACCTTATATGGTTCTTGAACGACAGCCAAGGTGATTCGCGATGGACGATGTCAAAGTGTATGAAGCAGGCTTGGATCCGGCGCCTTCCCGGCCAGCCGCCCGGAAGGGATGGTTTGCAGCGGGTGGAGTAATGGGCGCGGTGCTGGCGTCATCCTGCTGCCTCGCCCCGCTCGTGCTTCTAAGCCTTGGTGTGTCTGGAGCCTGGATCGGCAATCTCACCGCCCTCGAACCCTTCAAGCCCTATTTCGCGGCGGTGACGCTGGTCTTCATCGCGCTCGGCTTCTGGCACGTCTATTTCCGGACCGCGCCGGAATGCGTCGACGGCTCCTACTGCGCTCGGCCGCGCTCTTCGATCATCACCAAGTCGGCGCTCTGGATCGCAACCGTCCTGATCGCCCTGGCGCTGACGATCGATTGGTGGGCTCCGTACTTCTACTGAGCCGCCCCGTTCTACCTAGAGAGGATATACTCATGAAACGACCCTTCATCATTGCCGCCGGCGCAGTTGCGCTGACCAGTGCGGGAATCATCTCCACGGCGGCTTTCGCGCCGTTTGCCGCGCAACCGGCCAAAGCGGCGCCTGCCCGCGCTCAGACCGCGACCTTCGCGATCGAGAACATGACCTGCGCCACATGCCCAATCACCGTGAAGAAGGCGATTGCAGGCGTCACAGGCGTCCAGGCCGTCAATGTCGATTTCGATGCGAAGACCGCGACGGTCAGGTTCGACGCGTCCAAGACGACGATTGCCGCCATCGCCAGGGCCTCAACCAACGCGGGCTATCCGGCGCGCGCGACGAAGATCTGACGCGGGTGAAAGACCGGACGCTGCTCGGCGCCGGGCTTATCGGGACGGCGATAGTAGCGCTTTGCTGCTTCACGCCGGTGCTTGTGGTGCTGGCGGGCGTGGTCGGCCTGGCGGCGATCGTCGGCTACCTCGACTATGTCCTGCTGCCCGCGCTCTTATTCTTCGTCGGTCTGACCGCCTACGCCATGTGGCGCCGGCAACGGCGCTAGACGAGATCATGATTGTCGAGCCCGGAACTGCCGCGCCGACAAGATTAGCCGACCCGATCCGATGAGGAGGACACGCATGAGCGCATATGACTTCGACCTGATAGTGATCGGGGCCGGAACCGGCGGCAATGGGGTTGCCCGGATGACTGCTGCGGCGGGCTGGAAGGTCGCCAGCATCGACAGCCTGCCCTACGGCGGAACGTGCGCTCTGCGCGGCTGCGACCCCAAGAAAATGCTGGTGGCGGTGACCGAGGGCGTTGACTGGGCGCAGAACCTGAAGGGCAAGGGTCTCGAGGCTCAGATCTCTGTCGATTGGCCGGACATGATGGCCTTCAAGCGCAGCTTCACCGACGCCATGCCGCGGCGCATCGAGACCGGGCTTGAAAAAGCGGGCGTCGCGACGCTGCACGGCGACGCTCGGTTCACCGGCCCCGACACGATTGAGCTGAACGGGGAAAGCCTGCGCGCGCGGCATTTCCACATCGCCACCGGCGCGCGGCCGATGACGCTGAACATCCCCGGCGAAGAGCTGTTGATCACCAGCACCGACTTCCTCGACCTGCCGGAGCGGCCGGACCGGGTCGTCTTTGTCGGCGGCGGATTCATCGCCATGGAATTCGCCCATATCGCGAAACGGGCCGGTGCGAGCGAGGTCACGGTCTTGGAGATGATGGAGCGGCCGCTCGGCAATTTCGATCCCGATCTTGTCACAATGCTGGTCGAGGCCACCGCCGAACTCGGAGTCGCTCTGCGGACCGAAGCGAAAGTGTTGAAGGTCGAGAAACAGGGCGGCGAACTCGCCGTCTCGGTCGAGACGCCGGGCGGCATCAAGGTGGTTACCTGCGATACCGTGGTCCACGCCACCGGGCGTGTGCCCAATATCGACGGACTGAACCTCGCCGCCGCCGGGGTGGAGCATGGACCGCGTGGCATCAAGGTCAACGCCTCGATGCGCACCACCAATCCAAACATATTCGCCGCCGGAGACTGCGCCGACAGCGGCCCCAACCTGACCCCGGTTTCAGCCTACGAAGGCCGGATCGCCGCCAAGAACCTGCTGGCCGGCCACGACGAGCGCAGCGTGTCCTACCCGCCGATCCCGAGCGTCGTCTTCACCCTTCCCATGGTTGCGACGGTCGGACTGTCGGAGACGGCTGCGCGGGAGAAGGGACTAAAGTTCGACACCCACTTCGAGAAGACACAGGGCTGGTATTCTTCGCTGCGGGTCGGGGCGAAATGGACGGGCTACAAGATTCTTGTCGAACGGGAGACCGGCCGAATCCTTGGCGCGCATCTGATGGGGCCGGGGGCCGAGGAACAGATCAACCTGTTTGCCATGGCGATGGGGGCAGGCCTGACCGCCAACCAGATCAAGGCAGTGATCTTCGCGTATCCGAGCTACGCCTCAGACATCGGCTCAATGGTGTGACACATGCCTTTTGGGGCATCGCCACAGTCGCGGCCCCCATGAATATAGAAGGAATGCGACAGTGGACAATCAAGTGGACGCCCGTGACTGCTGCACTACCGGCGGGTTCGAAGGCCGAGCTTTCGACATCGCCGTGATCGGCGCCGGATCGGCCGGCTTTTCCGCCGCGATCACCGCCGCCGAGCAGGGTGCCAGCGTCGCACTGATTGGCCACGGCACCATCGGCGGCACCTGCGTGAACGTCGGCTGCGTTCCGTCGAAGACGATGATCCGTGCAGCCGAAGCCCTTCACGGCGCCGGCGCCGCAAGCCGTTTTCCGGGTCTCGCCGGAGAGGCTCGCGTCACTGACTGGCGCCAGCTGATCGCGGCCAAGGATAATCTCGTCGCCACGCTTCGGCAGAAGAAATATATCGACCTTCTGCCCGAGTATGACGGCGTCACCTATCTAGAAGGCGCGGCCCGTCTGGATCGGAATGGCGTCGCCGTGGATGACCGGGTCATTGCCGCCCGAAAGATCATCATCGCGACCGGCTCCGCGCCCGCCGTGCCGGATATTCCAGGGCTGGCCGACGTGCCTTGGCTGACGAGCACGACTGCACTGGAGCTCACCGAGCACCCACGCTCGCTTCTGGTCATCGGCGGCGGCTATATCGGCTGCGAGCTCGCCCAGATGTTTGCACGCACCGGGACCAACGTAACTCTCGTCACCCGCTCCCGGCTGCTTCCGGAGGCGGAGCCGGAAATCGCCGAAGCGCTGACCCGCTATCTGGCCGATGAAGGCGTCACGGTTCGCACGGGCCTGGCCTATTCCCGGATCGAACGCCGCGAGGGCCAGGTCGCGCTCACCATCGAGGTGGACGGCAAAGCGGAAACGCTGATCGCCGAACAGGTACTGGCGACGACAGGCCGCACGCCCAACACGGCCGGCCTTGGCCTCGGTGCAGCGGGCGTCAAGGTGGCGACGAATGGTGGAGTCGTCGTCGACGAGCGCATGCGTACATCGAAATCCGGCATTTACGCCGCTGGTGACGTGACCGGGCGTGACCAGTTCGTCTACATGGCGGCCTATGGTGCGAAGCTCGCCGCGCTTAACGCTCTCAACGGCGACAGCCTCGCCTATGACAATGCAACGATGCCATGGGTCGTCTTCACGGATCCGCAGGTTGCTGGCGTCGGCCTGACCGAGGCCCAGGCCAAGGCGCGAGGCTTTGCGACGAAAGCATCAGTAGTGCCGCTCGACCAGGTACCGCGGTCGCTCGCGGCCCGCGACACGCGGGGATTGATCAAGCTTATCGCCGATAAGCAATCCGATCGTCTGCTGGGCGCGCAGATCCTCGCGCCCGAGGGAGCTGACAGCATCCAGACGATGGTGCTAGCGCTGAAGTTCGGGATGACCACCAAGGAATTGGGCGAGACAATCTTTCCCTATTTGACGACCGTCGAGGGGCTGAAGCTTGCGGCACAAGGATTCGGCAAGGACGTGTCCAAGCTATCCTGCTGCGCCGGCTAACAGTCGATTACGATGATTGGGCCACGACGGTTGCCGCATTGCCAAGGGTCGCCGCAAACGCGCGCTATCCATCTATCTCAGACGCTTACAAGCGAATTCGCATTCTGGGAAGCTCGGCAGCACTCGCCGAGGTCCGGAATGGCCGCACAGCTGCCTCCGTGTAGGTGATGCGAACTCCCGTACCGCCGATGACCGCCTGGCCTACTACGCTGGCGTGCTTGCAGCGGACCTTTAGTGGAATACGGCGGCACACGGCGGTATTTGGCGCCCCGCACCGGATAAACATAACGAATATGTTTCGCCGTTTGCACTACTATAGCACGCCGCAGAGTGCCGCATGCTCCGCAACTCGAAACTCGCCGAACAGGTAACCGTCATTGCCCCGGCGCTAGCGTCCCAGCCAACCCCCGTCGACAGCGAGATCGGGCCCGTCACACGGTCCCAGGCGGGCGGGACCCGAGCGCGCTGCCGAGCCGTCCTCGCGCACGCCGACTCCGGAGCTGTGCCGGGTCACGCCCAACGATGATGAGCCCTGTAACTACGCCGCAGCATTAGCCGAAACTGCCGGCTGCGGATTGCAACGTCTCTCGGTCGTTGGTCTCCATTAGTCAGTCTTTGGCCGGTTCGGCGAAGGTGATCCAGAATCCGTTTAGGTCGCGGATAATGAGTTCACGGTTGCCGTGAAAAGCGTCGTAAGGTTCGCTTACGACTTCTACTTGCCTCTGTAGACGCGAAAACAGCGCGTCAACTCCGTCGTGGTTCGATCCAGGCTGAACGTGGATATACAGATCAAACTCGCGGCGTTTGGCGTCGCTTTGGAAGCCGCCGGCGTTCAGCATCACGCTGTCGTCGCCCCAGCGGAGCAATGCCCAATCAAGGTTCCTCTCCGTGGGCGGCGAGCCGGTGCCCAAAGTATCCGCGTCGCACGCGTGCCAACTAACCAATTCGAACCCGATCGTCTCATACCAGTCCGCAGCTCTAGCGACGTCTGGAACGTGGATCATCGGTGTGATCGATTTTCCCATCGGTGTCTCCGGAAGCCCTGAGCGGTAGTGTCATCGCTCGTCGCGCTGGACGCTCCAAGGCGTTGGCAGTGAAAATGACGGAAGCTATTGCGCCGCCTTAAACGCTTGTTCGAGCGCCGCGACGACCTCGGCATCTACGTCGTCCGCGTCCCTCAGGGCGATAACGAATTGGCACATGCCGCCGGGTTTTTGCGCGACGATGCGATCGCTGGCAATGTCAGCCTTCAGGTTGATGCCCAGCTCCGCCCGCGCCGCTGTTTTTGGCCCTAGCATGGCGAACTGCTTCTTTCGACGTAGTGCCACGTAACCCTTCTTTGGCGCGACTTCGAATGGGCCGAACGGCGTGATCGCGGCGATGACCGCATCATGTACGGCGCGCAGGTGAGCTTTCTTACCCGAATAAATCTCGTCCATCGCGTCGCCGGCCGATGCCTCAAGATTTCCAATCGGGTTTTCGGCAGCGGCATGGGCCAAACCGTTGGCATCGCCGTAGCCGAGGCCGTAAGTCTCTATCAGCCAACTACGGATTTCTCCGTGCTTAACCTTTCCGGAGGCCGCGATTGCCGCGCGCAGATCCGAAAGGCTTTTGCCCGTTTTGGCTTCGATATTGCGAAGCTGGGTCGCGCGCGCCTGTTCAGGGGTGCTCATCGCTCATCCTTTACGCCGGCCAACATTTGCATAGCAGTAGGCGTCCCGCCCCACTTGGTGCCTCTCATTACTGCCCCGTCCCTCTATGGATCGTCGTCCAGTCAATAGGTCCCGTCGCGAAGCGAGTGTGAAGCTGTTGCAGTGTGCTGCGATTGCCTTCCCGGAAGAAGCCGATCAGGGTGTCACCGGCCGATCCCGCCGGATAGCCAGAGCCTTCCAGTCGCACGCGCGTGCTGCCGTCTCCCAAGGGCGTGAGAGTGAATCGGCTGACGACGCGATCCTGGCGAGGTTCGGTGCCTACCTGCTCGCGGA
>CAYOXO010000109.1:4178-14734 GCA_964407945.1 uncultured Stakelama sp. | reverse complement strand
ACGGTCATGATCGCGGGCAGGCGCGCAGCCTTTTCCTCGGCACGCATCATGCGCTCGTTGCGGAATTCGCTGGACAGCACGCGCAGCGCCGAGGCGAGCGGGGTGCCGTATTTCTCGGTCTGGATCATCGTCGTCACCACGCCGCGCACCGAATCGAGATCGATGCGCTTCGCCAGATTCTCGAACGCCTGGCGGCGGTCGGTGAGGAAGCCCAGCTCGATCGCGGTGAGCGAGAATTCCTCGCCCAGTTCGGGATAGGCCTTGCCCAGCTCACGCGAGACGCGGCCGAAGGCGGCATCGACGGTGAGGCCGGCCTCGGCGCAGATCACCAGCAGGTCGAGCGCGTCTGGAATGCCCTTGCGGATCGCGTCGCTGCGCTTCTGGATCTTGTTCTTGAGGTAGATGTCCGGGCCCTTGTAGGCGAGGATGAAGCTACCCGCGACCAGGCCATAGGCCTTGACCGGCGTCCAGTCGGCGAACATTTCGGTGCCGTAGACGAGGAAGATCATGATCCCGCCGATCACGATCGGCAGCACCATCCGGCCGAAGATCACGGCATAGGCATAGTCCTTGGACCGGATGCCCGCCTGGAGCAGCTTGGTCTGCGCGACCTGGACCTGTTCGTCCTGCAGCACCTTGAGCGAGGACAGGAGCGAGCGGAGGCGGTCGGTGGTGTCGTTCTGACGGACCAGCTTGGCGCGGCGCTTGCTGGTCGATGCGGTGATGCCCGCCTTCAGCTGTTCGCGACGCTCGTTGAGCGCCTTGACGCGCTTGGCCATCGGATCGCGCACCGTCGTTGCGGCATAGACGGCGAGGAGGACGCAGAACACCGCCACGCCCGCGAGCAACGTCGCGACATAGATGACATCGACGCCAAGGAGGGTGATCCGTTCGGGGTTGCTGATCATCGCATCAAATCTCGAAACTGATCATCTTGGCCATGATGAGCGCGCCGAGGCTCATCCACACGATGCCGCCGCCGCCGGCGATCATCAGCCGCTCGTCGACGAAGAACTTCTGCATATAGTCGGTGCTGATGAACCAGATCAGCATGAACACGATGAACGGCAGCGAGCCGATGATATAGGCTGACGCCTTCGATTCCGACGACATGGCGCGGATCTTGAGCTTCATCTGCGAGCGCTTGCGCAGCACATCGGCGAGGTTGGCGAGCGTTTCGGCAAGGTTGCCGCCGGTCTCGCGTTGGATCGCGATCGTGATGCAGAAGAACTGGAATTCGGGGGTGCCAAGCCGGTCGGCGGTCTCCTGGAGCGCCTGGTCGAGCGTGCGGCCGATCTTCATCTTGTCCGAGATCGAACGGAATTCCTCGCCCACCGGTCCGTCGACCTCGGCGCCCACCACGCCGATCGTCTCGGTGATCGGCAGACCCGAACGCAGGCCGCGCACCAGCAATTCGATCGCTTCCGGGAACTTGGCGGTGAACTTGTCGATGCGCCGGGAGATGAAGAAGCCGACCATGAAGTGCGGCAGACCGACGCCAACCGCCAGCCCGACGAGCAGTGCGAGCAGGATCGGCAGTCCCTGGATCGTCAGCGCCGCGGTAACGACAAGCGCAAGGCACAGTGTGACGAGGCCGTATTGGCCGACGCTCCAGCCCTTGCCCGTCATCTCCAGTCGTTTGCCGAGCAGCGCCGGATTGGGCAGGAAGCGTGCCGCCGCCTTGTCCATACTGGTCGCGCGCGCGGTCGAGATCTTGCGCATCTGCGCCTCGACCGCGCCGCTGCCGACGACGCCGGCATGGCGGTCGCGCAGCGAGGTCAGCCGGCGCGCGCTCGCCTTTTGCGACGACGGGCCGGCAAAGGCGAGCACGAGCAGCAGCAGCACCATGAAGGTGCCCCCTGCGAGCAGCATGATCGGCAGCATGTCCATGCCTTGCTACGACTCCGAACCTTATGCGGACCGGCCTTGCGCCGGCCGGCGTTATTTCTTCTTGCTGGGCAGCTTGATCGACAGGCTGGACAGCTTGCCGAGCAGCGAATTGCCCTTGCCCGCATCACCCTTGCCGCCCTTGCCCTTCACGTCCTCGGCGCTGTCGGTATAGGCGACGATGCGCTCGGCGATCTCGGCGAGGGCGCTGAGGCCCTTCACACCCTTGCCCGCTTCGGCAAGCGGCTTGCCAAGCTTGGCCGCCTGCACAGCGGTCTTGGGGTCGTAGGGGATGAGGAAATCGATCTTGCGCTCGATCGACCCTTCGAAGTCCTTGCGGCTGATTTCGAGCTGACCGCCCGCGGGAACGCGGTTGGCGACGACGATCATCTGGGTGTGTGGCGCGTTGGACTTGAACCACGACAGGATGCGGATCGCGTCACGCGCAGCGGCCAGCGTCAGCTCGGTCACCAGCACCGCGACCTGCACGTCGGTGATCAGGTGCGGATAGTTGACCAGCATCGCGCGCGGCAGATCGACCACGGTGCACTCGAACGCGCTGCGGATTTCCTCCTGCAGCTGGAAGAAGGCCGCGCCGTCGGTCATCACCGGCGAGTTGATCGGCGCTTCGGCGGAGAGCACGGCGAGCTTGTCCGATGCCTTGACCATCGCACGTTCGATGAAGAGGCCGTCGATACGGCTCGGATTCTCGATCGCGTCGGTAAGGCCGCGGCCCGGCTCGAGGTCGAGCGAGAGCGCGCCGGTGCCGAAATGCACGTCGAGATCGAGCAGCGCGGTGGAACGATGGCTCTTTTCGCTGAGCAGCCACGAGATCGAGGTCGCCAGCGTCGAGGCGCCGACGCCGCCGCGCGTCCCGATCACGGCCACCGCGCAATGCGGCCGATCGACCGAAGCGTCAGCCTGTTTGGGCGCGTTCAGCGCAGCCTGTGCCTGGACGAAGGTTTCGCGCAGCACATCGGGGTTGAGCGGCTTGAGCAGATAATCCTGGATGCCCGATGCGACGAGGTCGCGATACAGGCGAACGTCGTTCACCTGGCCCGCGGCGATCACCACCGTGCCGGGTTCGCAGACCTCGGCCAGCGCGTTGATGTCGTTGAGCGGGTCGCCGCTTTCGGACAGATCGACGAACAGGATATTCGGGCTGGCCGAGACCGAGAGCGTCTGCACCGCGTTGCGCAGCCCGCCCTTGTTGACCTTTTCGGGGTTCCAGCCCTGCTCGATCGCGATCGGGCGAAGCGCTTCCGCCGTCGCCTCGTCGCAGACAAAGGCAACGAACGGCTCGCGATGCGCAGTGCGTCCGGCGCTAAAGGGTGCGTTCACTTGCCGCCTCCCGCGCCGTCGGACTTCAAACCGCTCGCGCCGGTCGGCGCCGCCTTGCGCAGCGCCTCGATCGCCTTGAGGTTGGTGGCGGGATCGGCGGTGTCTGCACCCGGCTGACCGCGGACCAGATCCTCCGGTCGCGCAATCATCGCGGCGAGGTTGCTGTTGACCGAGCAGCCATAGTTGGCGTGGGCGGCATTGTCGGTTTCGGGCCTGCCGTCGCGCGCCCAGTTGGGGCAGCCCGGGACGCTGGCGCGCATCCGGCTGACGATCACGCGCGCGGTGCCGGGCGCGATCGCGCCGGTGGTGACGGGGGCGTTTTCGGACAGGAGGATACCGTAGCGATTGGCTTCGGCAGCGACTTCATTCCGCACGCCGGTGCCGCCGGGATCGTCGACATAGACGCGGTCGCCATAGGAGAGCCGCAGCGAGGCGAGCCAGCCGGCGACGCGCGCGCGCTCGCCCGGGGCAAAGCCGGCGCCGTCGGTAGCGGCATCGAAGACATAGTCGCTGCGGGCGACCACCGGCTGGTTGATCGATTCCACACCGAGATTCTTCGGCGTCGAGCTCGGGCCGCACGCTGTGAGCACGGCGGCAGCGCCGGTCAGCAGCAGGATCGTGTTACGCGTCAACATGGGCGTTCCTCCTGCAATCAATTGAAGCCGAAGCCGGGCGCGGGGGTTCCCGACCCCTTCTTGCGCTTGGGCTGCTTGCCCTGCACCAGCGCAGGCTGAGCCGGCGTTGCCATGGGCTGCTGCGGCTGCGGTTCGAACGGGGCCGGGCTGGCAGCGCCGAGCGACGGGCCGTTGACGGCAGGCGGTGCCATCTGAGGCACCGGACGCTGCGCGCCGCTCTGGCCACGGCTGATCTCGCCCATGAACACGCGGCCGGCGTCGGTCGGCGCGCGATAGCCATCGGTCGGCAGGCGGATCTCGTTCGCGTTGACCGGCTTCACCAGATAGGGGGTGATGACGATCACCAGCTCGGTCTCGTTGCGCTTGAAGCCGTTCGAGCGGAACAGCGCGCCCAGGATCGGAATATGGCCGAGGCCCGGTGCCTGATCGATCGAATTGTCATGCGTGTTCTGCAGCAGGCCGCCGATCATCAGGCTCTGCCCGGATCCCAGCTCGACCGTGGTCTCGGCGCGCCGCGTGGTGAGCGCGGGCACCTGCGTGCCGCCGATCGTCACGGCGCCTGCCGCCGAAAGCTGCGACACTTCCGGGCGGACGCGGAGCGAGATGCGGCCGTCCGACAGCACCGTCGGCGTGTAGGCGAGGCTGACGCCATATTGCTTGTACTCGACCGAAACCGCGCCCAGCCCCTGGCTGACCGGGATCGGAATCTCGCCGCCGGCGAGGAACGAGCCGGTTTCGCCCGACAGCGCGGTCAGGTTCGGATTGGCGAGCGTGGTGACCTGGCCGATCTGCTCGCCCATATCCAGCCCGCCGAGGATGTCGATGCCGAACAGCTTGCCGTTGCCGAACAGCGAGGTGCCGGTCCCGGCCTTGCTCACCGCGGTCGTTCCGGGGCTGGCCGCCGCGCCCACGCCGAGCATGCCACCGGGCGTGTACTGATCGAAGAACTTGCGCCCCTGGCCGATACCGAACTTGAATCCGCCAGTGGGATCGGCGGTCGCGAGATTGATACCGAAATTCTTGGCGAAGCTGCGGCTCACCTCCGCGATGCGCACCTGCAGATTGACCTGCAGCGGCGTCGCGGTCTTGAGGTGGTTGATCACCGCCATCTTGAGCGTCGCGCCCGGCGTCGACACGTCGATGCCCGGATTGAGCAGCGAGGTGACCAGCCGCTGGGCGGAGGCGACATCATCGGGCGAGCCGACCGTTCCAGTCAGCACCGCGACCTGCCCCACCGTAGTGACGGTGATGTCCGAATCGGGCATCGCGACCTTGAGCACGCGATCGACCGATGTGACGTTCTGGTTGACCCGCACGCGCGCCGAATAGACCACCGCGCCGCTGGCCGAGGTGGCAAAGATCGTCGCCTCGCCAAAGGCCTTGCCGAACAGATTGATCTGCCGCGGGTTGCTGACATAGACATCGGCGACATCGGGGGCGGACGTCCAGATCTCGGCGACGTTGCTGGGCAGCGTGATGCGCTCACCCTCGCCGATCGAGAGCCATACCTCGCGCGTCGGGCGCTGGCTTCCGGCCGGCTCGCCGACGCGGGCGCCCTGTCGCTTCGACTGGGCGAAGCTCGGCGCTACCGGTCCGGTCACCACCAGAGCCGTCGCCACCGTTGCCGCGAGCGAGCGGCGCAGGATCGTTGCGAAACGCATTATCTATTCCCCCCGACGGGAACAACAGTGACGCTGTTGCCCCGTGAAACCTTGACGACCGGTCCTTCGATCCTGGGTGCGGCGCCCTGAGGCGCGGCCCCCGACGCGCTATCGGCCGCTTTGCCCGGCACGGTGCTGCGCTGGAAACGCGACACGTCGGCGCCGGTCGAGAAGGTCGAGCGACCCTCTGCCGGGCGCGCGGCGACGCGGGCGAGCATGGCCTTTTCGGCCTTGGGATCATTGCCTTCGGGCACCGACACATCGCCGGCGGCGATCGCTTCCTCGAGCTCGCCACTATTGTCGGCGAGCGAGCGCAGCGACAGCGACAGCGTACCGAGCGTTTGCGCAACCGCGATCTTTTCGGCGATGCGCGGCGTCGCCTCGATCGTCACGGTCGAATAGGTGTTGACGACGGTGTTGCCGTTTTCGTCGGTCTGCTTGTCCGTCTTCTGATCGGTGGCGAGCACGCGCAGGTTGCGCAGCACGGTTTCAGACGCCTTGAGCGGCGGCCCGTCACCGCCGCCGGGCACGGTCTGGGTCAGCAGCAGATCGACCCGGTCGCCCGGGAACACGAAGCCGGCAACCGCACTCTGCGCCGAGACCGGAACGGTCACCGCGCGCATGCCCGGGCCGAGCGCGGCGGCAAGGAAGCCGCGGTCGCCGGGCTTGACCAGCCCGCCCTGCGTGATCGGCTGGCCGGCGGGGACCGCGAAGCGGACCACCGTGCCCTGCAGCGATTTGAGGTCGGTGTCGGCCTTGCGATAATAGGCGCCCTCGACCAGTTCGGCGGGCCAGGGGACGAATTTGGTCGATTCCGGGCCCAGGATCGTGCCGACCGGCAACGCCTTGGTCGCCACCAGCACTTCGACCCCGTTGATCGGCGCGGCGCCCGCGGTGGGCGCGGCGTCGGCGAGCGGCGCAGAGGTCCCGACCATCAGCGTCCGGGCCATGAATGCGGTGATGGCGGCGATGACCAGCGCACCCACCAGCAAAATGATCTTCCGTCCATCCATGACGTTTCAGGCCTTTCAGTCTTCAGGACCGGGTTTCACCGGCGTTAAGCATTCACGAGAACTGGTTAAGAATCGGTTCGCGAATGGTGAGGAGGGCTGCGATGGCGATCGCAATGCCGTACGGCACCTCGGGCTGGGCGCTCTGGCGACGCAGCCATTTGTCGATCAGCATCAGCAGCGTGATGGCACCACCGGCCAGCGACATGATGATCAGCATCGTCAGCAGCGGCTGGAAAGGGAACCAGAGCGCGAGCGCGCCGATCATCTTGACGTCACCGCCACCCATCATGCCGAAATGGAAGGCGGCGGCGAACAGCGCGAAGACGATCAGGGCGACGCCGATCTGGATCGCGATATCGGGCCATAGCGGCAGACCGTTCGCGATCCACCACGGCACCGCGAGCAGCGCGATGGCGGCGTTCTTCCAGTTGGCGATCTCGCGCTTGCGCGCGTCCTCGATCCCGGCGGAGACCAGGATCAGGCCAAGCATGACCAGCAGAATCGTAGATGCGATCGCCCCCATGTCGACTAATCTCTAGACGCGGCGGCTTTCCAAAACGTAACCAACGCAAATGGCGTCTTCACCATTCGATCGCCGGGCGATTCCCGCCGGCGCGACCATCGGCACCTGGATTGCCGAGGACGGCTGGCCGCTGCGCCGTTTCGACTGGCCTGCCGAGGGCCCGCCGCGCGGATCGATCCTGTTCCAGGGCGGCCGCGGCGACGTGGTCGAGAAGTATCTGGAAACGCTGGCGCACTGGCATGCGCTGGGCTGGAACATCAGCTGGTTCGACTGGCGCGGGCAGAGCGGTTCGGGCCGGGTCGACGGCGCGACCAGCGGACATATCCGGGATTTTGCCGACTATATCGCCGATTATCGCGCCTTCGCACGCGAGTGGCAGGCATCGACGCCGGGCCCGCACGTCGTGATGGGGCATTCGATGGGCGGGCATCTGGTGCTGCGCGCGCTGGTCGAGCGCGTGATCCGGCCCGATGCGGCGGTGCTGGTCGCGCCGATGCTGGGTCTCAAGTCGCCGCTGGGCATGGCATCGCTGGGCGAGCGGTTCGCGCGGTTCATGGGTGGCCTGGGCAATCCGGCACGCGCGGCCTGGAAGGCGAATGAGCGGCCCTATACGATCGAGTCGCGGCAATCGCTGCTGACCCATGACCGCGACCGCTATCAGGACGAGCTGTGGTGGCAGAAGGCGAACCCGGCCAACGTCACCGGCCCACCGAGCTGGAACTGGCTGATCGAGGCGTTCCGTTCGACCCGCGAGCTGCGCGAAAGCCCGGCGCTCGCCGCGATGAACGTGCCGCTGCTCGGGCTGGTGGCGGAGGCGGACGGGCTGGTCGATGCCAAGGCAGGGCTTGCCACGCTGGCAAAACTCCCCGATGCGCGCGTCGTGCGCTTCGGACCGGAAAGCGCGCATGAGATCCTGCGGGAGGTCGATACGGTGCGTATGCGCGCAATAGGTGAGATCGACGGGTTTCTGGAGGCGCGGGCGCCGAAGAAATGAGCCGTTACGACGTCGTGATCATCGGCGCCGGGATCGCCGGGGCCAGCCTTGCCGCGCGGGTTGCCCCCCACGCACGCGTGCTGATGATCGAGGCGGAGACGCAGCCGGGCTATCATGCGACCGGCCGGTCTGCGGCCTTCTGGTCGGAGACCTATGGCGGGCCGGATATCCAGCCGCTGTCGATAGCGTCGGAGCCGTTTCTGCGCACGCCCCCGGCGGAAATGGGAGGAGAGGGCTTTCTGGGCCCGCGCGGGCAGCTGTTCATCGCCACCCGCGCCGACCGGCACGTGCTCGACTGCTTTGCCGAGGAATTCGCGGCGGCGGGCGTCACGCTGGCGGAGACCGATCCTGCCACGCGCTGCCCCGGCCTTCGGCCCGAATGGACCGAGGGGCTGTGGGACCCGACCTGTTCGGACATCGATGTCGGACGGCTGCATGCCGCCTGGCTGGCCGCGGCGCGGCGGGGCGGGGCCGAACTGGTTTGTGCCGCGAACGTGACCGGGGCGAGCCGCAATGGCCATTGGCGGATCGAGACGCGTGCCGGTGTGTTCGAGGGCGACGTGCTGGTCAACGCGGCAGGCGCCTGGGCCGACCCGGTGGCACAACTGGCGGGGGCACCGGCGATCGGCGTGACCCCGCTGCGCCGCACGATGGTGCAGCTGCGGGTCGATCCGCCGGTGACGGCGGCGCTGCCGCTGGTGACCGACGCGCGCTACCGTTTCTATTTCAAGCCCGAGGCCGGGCGGCTGTGGCTGTCGCCGCACGACGAGGTGCCGAGCGCGCCGTGCGATGCGGCGCCGGAGGAGATTGACGTCGCGACGGCGATCGACAAGCTGCAGAGCGCGGTCGATTGGCGGATCGAGGCGGTCGAACGCAAATGGGCGGGACTGCGCAGCTTCGCGCCCGACCGCAAGCCCGTCTATGGCTTCGACCCGCTGGTGCCGGGGCTGTTCTGGTGCGCCGGGCAGGGCGGGTTCGGCATCCAGACCTCTCCTGCGGCATCCGCGCTCGCCGCGTCGATGCTGCTCGGTACTGCGCCCGATCCCATGATCGCGCATATCGACCCTGCCACCTATTCGATCCGGCGATTCCGCGACTAGACGCGCCGCACGGAATGGCTATCGTTCGAGGGCCGCAACGATGGAGGCCGGTATGGCGCACAAGTTCGTGATCGAGCAGAACAAGGCTGGCGAGTATGTCGCCAAGTTCAAATACAACAGCGAAATCATCTTCTGGACCGAAGGCTATACCAGCAAGGCTTCGGCAAAGAACGCGATCGAGTCGATCCTGAAGAACGGCCCCGGCGCGCCGGTCGAGGAAGGCTGATCGATTTCACTTTGCGTTTTTCCGTTGCTGTCCTGATCACATTGTAACCAAATAGGTTCGTGTAGGAAAGCGCCGGGTGATTTCTCCCGGTTTTCCGAGGGTTATGGACATCAGCGCGGGAATCCCCCGTCCGATCCGGTCTGGAATCGGGCGGGGTTCGCGGCAGGCGGCCGCCACTCAAGCGCAACATGTGCATGCCGATGTTGGCTCGGGAGCGATTGCGCGATTGCACATTGCCGAGGGCAAGGTGCACGAAAGCGAACCCAGCCAACCGGCCCTGTCGCCATCCGTTGCGGCAAACCCGAAGGCTGCGCGTTCCGGCTAGCCGATCCACCTGACCTCGACCCGCTCGATGCGGCTCGTCCCGATCGACCGGACGATGAAGGCGAGATCGTCGCGTTCGATCGTCTCTCCCGCTTCCGGCATACGCCCGAACTCGAACAACAGGAAACCGCCAAGCGAGGCGTAGCGACCGGGTGCCGCGATCGGGCCCTTGCCGAGCGTTTCTGCGAGCGTGGCGAGGGCGATCGTCGCATCGACCTCGAGCGTGCGGTCATCGATCCGGACGATGCCGCCCGCGCTCTCGTCCTCCGCCAGGTCGCCGGCGATGGCGGCGAAGATATCGGTGGAGGAGACGACACCGTCGATATTGCCGTCGTCATCGACCACCACGGCGAAATGCTCGCCCGTTTCGCGCAACACATCGGTGAGGCGCAGCGCGGTGATCGCGTCGGGGACGATCAACGGCCGCCGCGCCAGGGCGGCGAGATCGAACGCCGCATCGCCGAGCAGCGCGGGTAGCAGCGCGCGGCTCTCGACGACGCCGAGCATGGCATCCAGCGCGCCACGGCAGACGAGCACGCGCGTTCGCCCGCTTTCGATCAGCCGGTCGCGATTGGTGGCGGCATCGGCCTCCACATCGAGCCAGAAGATGTCGGCACGCGGGGTCATGATCGCACGCAGCGGCCGATCCGCGAGTTCGATCACGCCGCGGATCATGGCCTGTTCCGCGGGTTCGAACGCCTCACCCTCGATCCCCGACAGGCCGGCGTCGTCGGCCGGATCGGCCGGCGACGCCGACATCGGGGTGAGCAGGCGGTAGATGCGGTCGGCGGCGCGGGGGGGCCGCGGCCCAATCGCCCGCGCGCGGCGGCGATTTCGGGGCCGGAGCAGGGT
>CAYOXO010000109.1:0-4168 GCA_964407945.1 uncultured Stakelama sp. | reverse complement strand
CACATTGCCGCCAAAGGAGAAGAGGAAGGCATTGCCGCCTCGCCCGGCCCCGCCCCCAGGGGGGTGCGCCGGCGGGCGCGGGGGGCGGCGCCGGGCTGGCCCCGCGGCACCGGCCCCCGCCCGCGGCGGCGATTGCGGGCGCGGAGCTGGTTGAACAGCTCGATCAGCACCGAGAAGGCCATCGCCGCATAGAGATACCCCTTGGGGATGTGGAAGCCGAAGCCCTCGGCGATCAGGCTGCACCCGATCAGCAGAAGGAAGCTGAGGCAGAGGATGATGACGGTCGGATGCCGGCTGACGAAGGCGGTGAGCGGCTTCGACGCCGCGATCATGATGAGCATGGCGACGACGACGGCGGTCATCATCACCCAGAGCTGATCGACCATGCCGACCGCGGTGATGATCGAATCGAGCGAGAAGACGGCGTCGAGGGCAATGATCTGGGCGATGACGACACCGAACGCCGCATGGGCGGGCCCGGAGGCGCCGCGCGGGACATCGCCCTCGAGTCGCTCGTGGATTTCCTTGGTCGCCTTGGCGAGCAGGAACAGGCCGCCGCCGATCAGGATGATGTCGCGCCATGAGAAGCTCTTGCCCGCAATATCGACGACCGGGGCGGTGAGGCCGACGATCCAGGCGATGCCGGCGAGCAGGACGAGCCGCATGGCCAGCGCAAGGCTGAGGCCGATCAGTCGCGCCTTGTCGCGCTGTTCGGGCGGCAGCTTGTCCGCGAGGATCGCGATGAAGACGAGATTGTCGATGCCGAGAACGACTTCGAGAAGGATCAGGGTCGCCAACCCCGCGATTATGGACGGGTCGAGCAGCGTCTCCATGTCAGTCTATACTCCTTGCTTGCGTGAGAATGTCGGAGGACGCCCGGGAACGGGCGAAGGAACGGTCAGCCGGCGCCGCCGCTGACGATGCGCCTGCGGCTCCGCCGCCGCTTCGATGCGCCGAGGACGCGCGCGCCGATCGCACTCCCGCCGACGGTGAGCGCAGCTATGGCGACGCCGATGCCGAGCAGATGGGCTTCGGTGACGTGACCGATCGAGCCCATGTTCTTCACCGCGAAATAGCCCGGTGCGAACATGACCGGCACCCACAGCAGCGCCGAGGCGACATTGGCGAGCTGAAAGCGGCGGCGGTCCATTTCCATGACCCCGGCGACGAGCGGGATCGTCGCGCGGATCGGCCCGAGGAAGCGGCCGGCGAAGATCGAGAGAAAGCCGTAGCGACGGAAGAAGAGCCGTGCGCGCGCGACCATCGGGCGATGGCGGTTGAGCGGCCAGCGGCGATAGGCGGCGGGGCCGATGCGGCGCCCGATCGAATAGGAGATCCAGTCGCCGACGACCGCGCCGACCACGGCCCAGGCGATGATCGGAATGGGATCGACCACGCCGGCGCCGATCAGGCCGCCGACGGCGATCATCATCGCGGTCGCCGGGACGAGCAGGCCCACCACGGCAAGCGATTCCCCGAAGGCGAGCAGGCCGACGATCGGCCCCGCCCATATCCCATGCTGCGCGATGAACGCCGTCGCGCGCGGGATCAGATCATCCACGGGCCCTCCTGACGAGGCGTGAAGGAACGCCGACCGGTGTCGGCATCCTGGCGCAGTGTCGAGGCGGCATCGCTGGACATGGAGGGGATACGCTTTGCGAGCGCCGATTATTCCCGGCGGCGCAGGCGGTTGCGGTGCGCGCGCGAGGAACCGGGCGGTTTGCGCGGCGAACGGTGTGCGAGGAGGCGCCCGGAGTGCCGGCGGACGGAGCCCGAAGCTCCGGCTTGTCCTTTGTCATGGGCGGACTGGTCGCAAGCGAAGATGTCAGAGACCTGATTGTGTTTTTCCGCTGTTCGGATAGTCTTCGATCATGACCGAAGGTGCGCCACGCGATATTCGTCTTTTCGAGACGTTGGGAATCGCCTCCATTCTTGTGGGGCTTGTCCATTATTTCGTCGTTTTCGATGACGGTTTGTTCGGTATTCTGTTCAATGCAGCGATCATGACCGGCCTGACGCTTGCGGTGTCCCGTAAGCGCTGGAACTGGGCTCGCTGGGTCTTGGCGGTGCTGTTCGCCCTGGGTCTGGCGATGATGCTGTGGATGCGGGCCGACGCGCTGTCGATCGGCTATCCCGTGGTGACGATCGGGGTCGCCGTTCTCCAGGCCATCGCGCTGGCGTTGTTGTTCACCCGGCAATCGTCACGCTGGCTGCGCAAGGAGCCCGTGTCGGCGGAAGCGTAACCCCCGACTAACTGCAGCCCACAATCCACCGATCCCGTTGCTCCCTAGCCCGCAGCGCCGCGTCGCTGACGAGTTGGTTGGCGCGTTCGTTGTCGGGGTGGCCGGCGTGACCCTTGACCCGGACCCATTCGATGCGGTGCGACCGCAGTCTTCCAGCCGGTCTTCTGCCAGCCTTTGATCCATTTGGTCAGGCCATCCATGACATAGCGGTTGGCGAGGGTCGCTTGAGCTGCGTGTGCGTCAGCCCGGTTCGGTGGCCGCGTGACCAATGGAGAGCGCCGAGTCCGCCTGTGCGAAGTGCGCTGTGCGTGGCAGGAATTTGGGGCCGGCGAGCAGGCCGAACAGGAAGCCGCCGAGATGCGCTTCCCATGCAAGCCCGCCCTGAGTGCCGTTCGACCAGGCCATCACGGCCAGCAACGCGAACAGAAAGATGTTTTGCAGGACCAGGTCCCAGCCAATGCGACGGATCCTGCCCGAGCGGAGCGACAAAAGCCCGCCGGTGCCCGACGGCAGGCGGACGAACAGGCCGAGCAGGCCATAGATCGCGCCCGATGCGCCCACCATCGGCACCGTCCCTGTCGGATGCAGCGCGAGGTAGAGCGCGGCCCCGGCGAGTCCGCCGAGCACGTAAAGCGCCAGGAAACGCAGCCAGCCAAGTGGCGGCGGACCGAGCCGCGCGACGAGCGGGCCCCCGATCGCCACCAGCACGGCCATGTTCATGAACAGGTGAAAAAGGCCGCCATGGGCGAACATGTGCAGCAACAGGGTTTCGAACCGCCCCTGTGCCAGCGCCGCGCCGGACAGGCCCCAATCGGCCGTCGTTCCCGAGAAGATCTGGTACAGCCATGCGGCGACGCACAGCAGCGCGATCACGATTGCCGGCTTGGCGGCGTCCGCGGGCGTGGGGGGCGTGCCGACCCCTTCAAAGGCGAAGGGGCGGTCGTCGCCGGTGAAGTCGAGTTCTCCATGTTCCTCAAGAAGCTCGAGCGCTTCGCACATCATCGCCATTACGTCGCGCGGCGCCGTCACCGTTACGCCTTCGCTGTCCGGCGTGAAGGCGATGAAATGGTGCGATGCCCGCCTTCCCGAATGCTTTCCGGTGGGATGCCAGCGTCCGTCGGCTTCCGAGCGGGTATAGTAATCCTCGATGTTCAGGACGGATTCGAGCCAGGCGGCCTGATCGGACGACACTCGCATGGTCGAGGGCCGGGACTGGTATAGCGAGAGCCAGGTGAACATGAGCACCGGCAGCAGACCCAGCGGAAACCGGTCGAGTGACATGGCCAGCCAGAAAACGAAACCCAGCACCGCGACGCCGATGGCAAGTTCGGGCAGGCCATAGATCGGCACCAGATCGCGCAGCACGCCGTAGCGCGAGCGGATGGTCCATTCGTCTCCAGTGCTCCCCATGCCGCAAAGACTGTGCGGTCGATGGCGGGTTGGCAAGTGCTGGTGTCGCGGCCCTGCGCCACCCGAGGCAGTTTGTGTTCAGTCCAGCATCCGTGCCGCCTGCAAGTGGCGGGTTGGCGCCGCTTCTAAGCCCGCAGCGCCGCGTCGCTGGCGAGCGTGTCGGCGCGTTCGTTGTCGGGGTGGCCGGCATGGCCCTTGACCCAGACCCATTCGATGCGGTGCGGCTTGGCGGCGTCGAGCAGCTGCTGCCACAGATCGGCATTCTTGACCGGCTTTTTATCCGCAGTCTTCCAGCCGTTCTTCTGCCAGCCTTTGATCCACTTGGTCAGGCCGTCCATGACATAGCGGCTGTCGGTCGACAGCTTGACCCGGCAGGGCTTCTTGAGCGCGTTCAGGCCCTGGATCGCCGCCATCAGCTCCATGCGGTTATTGGTCGTGTGCGGCTCACCGCCCGAGAGTTCCTTCTCGGTCGCGCCCATGCGCAGCAGCACGCCCCAGCCGCCGCGGCCGGGATT
>CAYOXO010000108.1:0-14790 GCA_964407945.1 uncultured Stakelama sp. | reverse complement strand
TCCAATATGATTATGACTATACCTCTGGCGGCGGCGGCGGCGGCGGCGGCGGTGGTGGCGGCGGTGGTGGCGGCGGTGGCACCGACCCCATCGGCGGCGGGGGCGGCACCTGGATTCCCGATCTCGGCGGTGTGCGCGGATGCGCTTCGCGCCTGAAGTGCTACGACATCGAGGGGGGTGAAGAGCAAAGCGAAGCCCCACCACCCTGAGACGGTTGGCGATACAGACCAACAGCGCTCCGCTACGCTCAGCCAGTCGGCGAGGAATCCTCGCCACGGCCAGAGCGTAGCGGGCGTGCCGACTATTCCGCCTTCGCGACCTTGACCAGTAGCGCGTCGACCTGAACCTGCGCGCCGGCAACGGCGTTGAGCGTTTCGATCGTGCCGTCGAACGGGGCGGTCAACGCCTGTTCCATCTTCATCGCTTCGAGCACCAGCAGCTTCTGCCCGGCAGTGACCGCCTGCCCTTCCGCCACGTCGACCGAGACGATGCGGCCGGGCATCGGGGCGACGATCGAGCCGTCGCCTGCGGCTGCCCCTGCAGCGCCGTCGGTGCGGGCGGCACTCACGCGGAAGGTCGCGCCGCCATGGACCAGCAACGCCGCACCGTCGCGTTCGTGATCATAGAAGTGCGACGCGATCTCGCCATGATCGGCCTCGAACGCCACCCGCTCACCATTGACGCTCACCGCACGTCCGGTTGCGGGTGCGCGGTTGAGGCGGAAGCCCTCAAGCCCGTGCGCCATGAGCAGCGTGTCGTCGGGCAGATCCTGCTCGAGCCAATAGATTGCGCGCGTAAGATCGGCAGCGGTCGGCAGCGGGTCGATCGTCAATTCCTCGCCGCGCCTCTCGATCAGGCCGGTATCGAGCTGCGCACGGACGAAGCTGTCGTCGCCGAGCAGGCGGAACAGGAAGCCGGCATTGGTGCGCACCGGCCAGACGGTGAGGTAGCTGAGCTCGGAACGCAGCGAGGCGATCGCCTCCTCGCGCGTATCGCTATGGACGATCAACTTCGCGATCATCGGATCGTAGAAGGGCGAGATCACCGACCCCGCCTCGACCCCGGTATCGACGCGGGCGTTGACGGGGAAGTCGAGCACTTCGAGCTTGCCCGTGCTGGGCAGGAAGCCGCGCGCCGGATCCTCGGCATAGAGCCGCGCCTCGATCGCGTGACCGGTGATCGACAGCTGTTCCTGCCGCAGCGGGATCGGCTCGCCGCTGGCGACGCGCAACTGCCATTCGACGAGATCGACGCCGGTGATCGCCTCGGTCACCGGATGCTCGACCTGGAGCCGGGTGTTCATCTCCATGAACCAGATGCGGTCGGCGTGGAGGCCCTGCGAGGCGTCGGCGATGAACTCGATCGTGCCGGCGCCGACATAGTTGACCGCGCGCGCGGCCTTCACCGCCGCCTCGCACACCGCGAAGCGCGCCGACTTATCCATGCCGGGCGCCGGGGCTTCCTCGATCACCTTCTGGTGGCGGCGCTGCATCGAGCAGTCGCGCTCGAACAGATGGACGATGTTGCCATGGGTGTCGCCGAACACCTGCACCTCGATATGGCGTGGGGCGAGGATGTACTTCTCGATCAGCACGCGATCGTCGCCGAAGGAGGAGGCCGCCTCGCGCTGGCAGCTGGCGAGCGCGTCGGCGAAGTCCTCCGCCGCATCGACACGGCGCATGCCCTTGCCGCCGCCGCCCGCGACCGCCTTGATCAGCACGGGGTAGCCGATCTTGTCAGCCTCGCGCTGGAGGCGGTCGAGCGATTGGTCTTCTCCGAGATAGCCAGGCGTGACCGGGACGCGCGCGTCCTGCATCAGCTTCTTGGCGGCGTCCTTGAGGCCCATCGCGCGAATGCTGTCGGGATGCGGGCCGACCCAGACCAGCCCCGCGGCGGTGACGGCCTCGGCGAAGTCGGCATTTTCCGAGAGGAAGCCGTAGCCGGGGTGGATCGCCTCGGCGCCCGTCTCCTTCGCAGCGGCGATGATGCGCTCGCCGATCAGGTAGGATTCGCGCGCCTGCGAGCCGCCGATATGCACCGCCTGATCGGCGCTGCGAACGTGGAGCGCATTGGCGTCGGCATCCGAATAGACCGCGACGGTGCGGATGCCGAGCCGGCGCGCGGTGCGGATGATGCGACAGGCGATCTCGCCACGATTGGCGATGAGGAGGGAGTTGATCATCGGGCTGACCTTTTCATATTCGTCACTTTGATGCCTCGCCTTGCCGTTGAAGAAATGCCCCATTCGCCTTGGCGGCGATGAAGCACATGATAGTCGTAGATGAGACCGCTCTCGCCGGTGTAATCCAGCCCCGCATAGAGCCGGTAGGAGGCGGCGACGTACGCGGTCGCCCGGTCACCATGAACTGAGATCCGATACCGCTCGATGCGCGAGCGCGTATTCAGTTGCGAGTTGGGAACCTCCCGCCACAGCCTTTTCGGGCCATTCGTGTTGCGCAAGGTCGCGTCCGGCCAAAGGCCGATCCGCTCCTTGTCCGATTCTACGAACGACCGCAAAGTCGCGAGAATCTTCGCGCGATCGTCAGACGCGGATGCGAGCGCGCTTGTCGTCACAAGCGCAGGAAACGCGCTGACAAACAGGGCGATGCCGTAGCCCCTGACAATGCGGAGGGATCGGATCATGACCTGGTTCCTGCCGGTGCGCCGCATGTCGGGGGCCAGGCTTCGCGGCTCCCGGCCTTGAGATCGGTGAGATGGATTTCGCCCGAGCGGTCGGGCGTGGCCTGGGCGAAGAGGAGTCTTTCGGCTGTGGGCGAAAGCAAGGGGCCGACCTGGAACACGTCGGCGCGGGCGGGGATGCGGCCGACTTCGCGCCAAGCCCCGCGTTGCTTGCGGAAGTGATAGAGGTGCGAGCGATCTCCGCGATCGGCGACGAGGATCAGCGTGTTGCCGTCGCGGGAGATTTCCGCCTCATATTCGTTCGCCGCGGTGCTGACTGGCGCACCGAGGTTGCGGACCTGCCAGGCGCCAGCCTTTTGCTGCGCAACATAGATGTCGCTCTGGCCGTGCCCGCCGGGGCGCGAGGAGCCGAAATAGAGGTTGCCTGCGGCGTCGACGCGCGGAAGCAGCTCGGACTGGGGCGAGTTGACCGGTGCGGGCAGGCGCACGGGGGCTGCGAAGCTGCCGTCCGGGCTGCGCGCGGCGTGGTAGATGTCGAAATCCTCGCCCGTGGGATCGTGGCGGGTCGAGACGAAATAGACGCCCTTGCCGTCGGGGGTGTAGCCGGCATCGGCATCATAGGTGCCCGCGGGGCCGGCGAAGGATGGCGGCGCGGGCCTGCTCCATGCGCCATCGACGCAGCGTGTCATGAGAAGGTGCCAGCCGCGGAAGCTCGCATCGGCGGACAGATAGATCAGCTCGCGGCCGTCGGGGGAGAAGCTCGGGCTGGCCTCATAGCCGGGCGTGGAAAAGGTATCGGGCGTCCAGCGCACGGGGGCTTGCGGTGCCGTCGATGCACCGGTGAGCAGCAGCGCGACTGCGACGAGGCCCTTCCCTGCGATCACTTCGCCGCCACCGCTTCGATCTCGAGCAGCCATGCCGGGTCGTAGATGTCGCAGACGATCACGGTGAGCGCGGGGGCGTGATCGCCGAGGATATCGCGGCGGATCGCGGAGTTCTCTTCGCGATACGCGCGGTCGGCGAGGAAGGTGGTGACCTTGACGAGGTTGGAGAGGTCCATATCTGCGGCCGCGAGCTGCGCGGCGATGTTGCGCCAAACAAGGCGGCATTGCGCGGCGAAATCGGCGGGGACTTCTCCTGCGGCGTCTACGGGAATCTGGCCGCTGACGAACAGCAGCGATGCGCCCGGATCGACCCGCATCGCCTGCGCATAGCCGCCGCCTGGTTGCGGGGCGTCTGGGGCGTTGATGGGGGTCATTGTCCTATTCCTCCCTCAGCTTGCCGGGGGAGGAATAGGATCGCGCCGTCGTCCCTCACATCCGGAACACGCCGAAGCGCGTCCCCTCCTCCACCGGGGCGTTGAGCGTCGCGGCGAAGGCCAGTCCCAGCACATCGCGGGTCTGGGCCGGGTCGATGATGCCGTCGTCCCACAGGCGTGCCGTCGCATGCCAGGGGTTGCCCTCGTCCTCGTATTTCTGGCGGATCGGGGCCTTGAAGGTCTCGGCTTCCTCGGCCGACCATTTGTCGGCGTCGCGATGGACGGTGGCGAGAACCGAGGCGGCCTGTTCGCCGCCCATCACGCTGATGCGGCTATTGGGCCAGCTGAACAGGAAGCGCGGCGAGTAAGCGCGGCCGCACATGCCGTAATTGCCCGCGCCGAAGCTGCCGCCGATCAGCACGGTGATCTTGGGCACGCTGGCGGTGGCGACGGCGGTGACGAGCTTGGCGCCGTGCTTGGCGATGCCCTCCGCCTCGTACTTCCCGCCGACCATGAAGCCCGAGATGTTCTGGAGGAACAGCAACGGGATACGGCGCTGGCAGGCGAGTTCGATGAAGTGCGCGCCTTTCACGGCGCTCTCGCTGAACAGCACGCCGTTATTGGCGAGGATCGCGACCGGCATGCCCCAGATATGCGCGAAGCCGCAGACCAGGGTGGAGCCGTAGAGCGCCTTGAACTCGTGGAACTCGGAGCCATCGACGAGACGCGCGATGACTTCGTGCACGTCGTACGGCGCGCGGACGTCGGTCGGGACGATGCCGTAGAGCTCGTCGGCGTCGAATTTGGGCGGACGCGGGTCGAGGATCGCGACATCGGGCGTGCGGTCGCGCGGCAAATGGCTGACGATGTCGCGGACGATGGTCAGCGCATGCTCGTCATTCTCGGCGACATGATCGACCACGCCCGACTTGCGGCCATGGAGGTCGCCGCCGCCCAGATCCTCGGCCGAGATTTCCTCGCCCGTCGCGGCCTTCACCAGCGGCGGGCCCGCGAGGAAGATGGTGCCCTGATTGCGTACGATCACGCTCTCGTCCGACATCGCCGGGACATAGGCGCCGCCCGCGGTGCAGCTGCCCATCACGCAGGCGATCTGCGGGATGCCCTTGGCCGACATGTTCGCCTGGTTGAAGAAGATGCGGCCGAAATGCTCCTTGTCGGGAAACACCTCTGCCTGATGCGGCAGGTTCGCGCCGCCGCTATCGACCAGGTAGATGCACGGCAGCCGGTTGGCCTCCGCGATCTCCTGCGCGCGGAGATGCTTCTTGACCGTCATCGGATAGTAGGTGCCGCCCTTCACGGTGGCGTCGTTGCACACGATCATGACCTGGCGGCCCGAGACGCGACCGATGCCGGCGATCATGCCCGCACCGGGCACCTCGCCCTCATACATGTCGCACGCGGCAAGCTGGCCGATCTCCAGAAAGGGCGCGCCGGGGTCGAGCAGCCGCTCGACGCGCTCGCGGGGAAGAAGTTTGCCGCGCGACGTGTGGCGCTCGCGACTCTTCTCGTTCCCGCCGAGCGCGGCCTGGGCAACATCGGCATGTAACCGCTCGACCAGCGCGCGATTGTGCGCGGCATTGGCGCGGAAGGCCGCGTCGTCGGGCGACAGTGCGGACTTGAGGACCGGCGCACTCATGCTGTTCTCTCCGTAATCAACATCATCATTCAGTCGCGGGGCAATTCGCGGATCTCGACGGTCCCGCCCGCTTCGTAGACGGGATTGCCCTCGAGAAGCGCCGCGGCGGAGTCGGCGCTGTCCGCGACGACCTTGATATAGCCCACCAGATGCGCCGTGACGCCCGCCGCGGCGGAATCCTTGCGATAGCTTCGTCCCGGCCCGATCGAGCTTCCACCCTGCAGCGCCCCGGCCTGCCGCAAGCGCGCGAGATAGGCATCCCAGTCGCCTTCGCCGGCCGACGCGTCATCGTGCATCAACAGAAGATATTCCGAGCTCATCTTGTCACCCCGCCGCAACGCCAGCACGGTGCCAGCGGAGATCCTTCATGACGACCATCCTGCTGCTCATCGCATCCAACATCTTCATGACCATCGCCTGGTACTGGCACCTCGGCAAAGGCGGGCTGGAGAAACCCATATTGACCGTCATTCTGCTCTCCTGGCTGATCGCAGGAGTGGAATATTGCTTTGCGGTCCCCGCCAACCGGGTCGGCTTCCTGGCCGGCTGGACGCCAGGCCAGCTCAAGATCGCGCAAGAGGCGATCGCGCTGACCGTGTTCGGCGTGTTCATGGTCGTGGTGCTGGGCGAAGCGCTGCACTGGCGCCATTTCGCCGCCTTTGCGTGCATCATGGCCGGGGTCGCCTTCCTGTTCGTCGGCAAGTGACTCATGCCGCCTCCGGCAACCAGCGGTCGCGCATCCACGCCGCGGCCGCCGCGCTGACGCATTCGGCATAGCCGGGCAGTTCGGGACCGACGAGCGGCAGCCCGAACTCGGCGACGGTCGCTCGGATGCCGTCCGTATCAATCGCGCGCCCGGCGGCGCGGGCATGACGGGCGATCTCCATTTCCTGCCCCCAGAAATAGACGGCGTCCGCAGCGACATTGGCCTGCATCCGGCGCACTTCCTCGACCCGACCATCGCTGACCAGCGGTAGCCAGATATCGGCCATCAGGAGATCGACCGGTGCCTCGGGACGCCATTCGAGCGCGTCGCCCGAGACGACCCGCACCTTCTCCCCCGCCCCACCCGGGAGCCGGCCAAACAAGTCGAGATCGCGATGGAGCGCGATGACATCGGGATCACGCTCGACCACCGTCACCGCGGTCACGCCCGGACGCAGAGCGCTCGCCGCCGCCGCCCAGCCCATGCCGAGCCCGAACACCGCGACATGGCCATGCGCGCGCTGCACGCCAATCGCCTGACTCTCCAGCTCCATCGGCGAGAGCGACATCCATGTCGCTCCGTCACGCACGAGCGCACGTAGCGACGGGACGAGAGCCGGCGGGCTCCAATAGCCGCGCGTCAGCACCATCTCGGGCGGCAGAAGCGACCAGCGGCCGTGACTGACCGGGCGATACAGTTCCTCGAACAGCTCGGTGCCGAGTCCCAGCATCTGATCGATGTGCGGTGCGTCCGCGATCATGCCGCCCCCACCAGTGCACAGATGCCCGCGGCACTCAGCATCGGCCAGCCGACATGCTTGCCGCGCGTCCAGACAAGATCGATGACGCCGAGCGCAAGCCAGATCGCGCCGATCACACGAATCAGCTCCACCGGCACGCCGGGCCAGATGACGGTGATCGCCGATCCCGCCATCAGCACAGCGGTGATGTGCCATGCCGCCCGCGTGATCGTTCGCGCGAAATCGTTCGCCATCACGCCGTACCGCCCGCGCAGCAATGGACCGATCAGCCTCACCTCACCCAGGATCGAGTGGGTCAGTGCCGTCACGAGCATCAGCGCCGCCGAAGCCCAGAGCCAGGCCATCAGGCCGCGCCGATCAGCTCGCGGCCGATCAGCATGCGGCGGATCTCGTTGGTGCCGGCGCCGATATCGAGCAGCTTGGCGTCGCGCAGGAAACGTTCGACCGGCCAGTCCTTGGTATAGCCCGCGCCGCCCAATGCCTGAACCGCCTCACCCGCGACCTTGAAGGCGTTCTCGCTGGCCAGCAGGATCGCGCCGGCCGCATCGAAGCGCGTGGTCTTGCCCGCGTCGCACGCCTGCGCGACGGCATAGACATAGGCGCGGGCCGAATTGAGCGCGACATACATGTCGGCGACCTTGGCCTGCATCAGCTGGAAGCTGCCGATCGCCTGGCCGAACTGTTTCCGCTCGCGGAGGTACGGGAGGACGACGTCGAGGCACGCCTGCATGATGCCGAGCTGGATGCCCGCGAGCACGGTGCGCTCGTAATCGAGGCCGGACATGAGCACGCCGACACCGCCATTCAGCGGGCCCATGACGTTTTCTTCCGGCACTTCGCAATCGTCGAACACCAGTTCGGCGGTCGGCGAACCGCGCATGCCCATCTTGTCGATCTTCTGCCCGATGCTGAAGCCCGCCATGCCCTTCTCGATCAGGAAGGTGGTGATGCCGCGCGAACCTTCGCCGGTCTTGGCATAGACCACCAGCGTGTCGGCATAGGCCGCGTTGGTGATCCAGAATTTGGTGCCGTTGAGGATGTAGCGGTCGCCCTTGTGCTCGGCGCGCAGCTTCATGCTGACGACGTCCGACCCCGCGCCGGCTTCGGACATGGCGAGGCTGCCGACATGCTCGCCCGAAATCAGCTTGGGCAGGTACTTCGCCTTTTGCGCGGGCGAGGCCCAGCGGCTGATCTGATTGACGCAGAGGTTGGAATGGGCGCCATAGCTGAGCCCGATCGAGGCCGAGGCGCGGCTGACTTCCTCGCACGCGATGACATGTTCGAGATAGCCGAGGCCGAGACCGCCGAATTCCTCATCGACGGTGATGCCGTGCAGGCCGAGCTCACCCATCGCGGTCCACAATTCATCGCGGGGGAACCAGTCATCGGCGTCGATCTTCGCGGCAAGCGGCTCGATCCGCTCCTTCGCGAAACGCTGGGTGGTGTCGCGGATCATTTCCGCGGTCTCGCTCAGCGCGAAATCCATCTGGGGCAGGCTCATTCGGCTCTCCTGGGACTTTTGCGGCACTCTAGCGACGGAATGCGCCGGAGAAAAATTGAAAGGCCGCACGCAACAGCATAGATGACATCTATGATCGACCGCTATCTATTGCGCTATTTCCTTGCCGTCATCGATAGCGGGACGTTCACCGCGGCCGCCATGCAGGTCAATGTCTCGCAACCCACGCTCTCCGCGGGCATCGCCAAGCTGGAACGCGAGACGGGTGCGAAGCTGTTCCGCCGCAATAGCCAGCGCGTCGAGCTGACCGAGGCCGGAGCACGCTTTGCAGTGCATGCACGGCGGATCGAGCGTGAGTTCAACCTGGCCCAAGCGTCGATCACCGGGCTGGCACCCGGCGGGACGCTGCGACTCGGCGTCCTCAACACGATTGCGACTGCCGAACTGGCGGCATTCACCGCGCTGGCCGGACGCGCCGAGCTGGCAGTCGAGCTGGTCGAAGGCAATGCAGCGGCGCTGTCGCAGCATCTGTCACGCGGGCGGATCGACCTCGCACTCACCGCGAGGCAGGGCGAGCCCGGTGCGGACATGGAGCCGCTGCGCACCGAGTCGTACGTCCTCGCCCTGCCCGCCGCGCATCCGCTTGCGGCGGAAACCGTGGTGCCGGGTGAAGCATTGGCCGGCGAGACGATGATCGTCCGCCGCAATTGCGAGGCACTGTCCGAAACCAGCCGCTATTTCACCCGGCGCGGCATCCGCCCTTTCTTCGCACTGCGCACCACCAATGACGACCGCGCGCTGGAAATGGTGGCAGCGGGCCTCGGCGCGACGGTGATTCCCGAGTCGCACCGGCATCCGGGCATCGCCAGCCCGGCGCTGCTCGGCTTTGGCGCCACGCGCACGCTGGCGCTGGCCTGGGGTGACGATACTGCGGCGATCCGCGAGGCGGCGGCGCCGATCACCAGCGTGCTACGCGCCCAATTCGGGGGCTGACAGGCGACGAAGCGACGTTATGTGAGGCGCAAATCAAGGGAGAGCAGGACATGGCCGGGCGCTATTTCAACGAGTGGCAGGTGGGCGACCGGATCGTGCACGACCTGCGCCGCACGGTGACCGAGACCGACAACCTGCTTGTTTCCGCCCTCACCCACAATCCGCAGCCGCTTCACCTCGACGCCGAATATGCCGGCGCGACCGAGTTCGGGCGGATCGTCGTCAACGGCACTTTCACCTTCGCCCTGCTGATCGGGATCTCGGTCGGGGACACCACGCTCGGTACGCTGGTCGCCAATCTCGGCTATGACGAGGTGCGGATGCCCAAGCCGGTCTTCATCGGCGATACGCTGCGCGCCGAGACCGAAGTGGTCGAACTGCGCCCGTCCAAGTCGCGCCCCGGCCAGGGCATCGTCACCTTCCGTCACACCATGCTGAACCAGCGTGACGAGGTGGTCTGCACCTGTCTTCGCAGCGCACTGCTGCAGGCGAAGGGCTGAAATACACCCGCCGCTCTGGAAGATGAGAACTTTCGATATACAAATCGGCCCCTACCCAGAACGATAATTCATTAACCTACTAGGCGTACAAACACTCCTGTAAACAAGGAGCAGTACTTATGCGCCTAGTTTCGGAAAGACGCGGCACAGCGATCATCGAGTTCGCGATCCTGTTGCCTGTGCTTGTCGCAATGCTTGCGGGCATGATCTGCTACGGCTTTTACTTTGGCGCAGCACATTCTGTCCAGCAACTTGCTGCAGATGCCGCGCGCCACAGTATCGCGGGCGAAACACTGGCCGAGCGACAGGCCATGGTCTCGACCTATGTAAATACCCATGGCCCATCCTACTTCCTCGTCCGCGCCGAACGACTGACCGAGGTCAGCGCGACAGCTCAGGCTGGCGGACGACTGAGGGTCCGGATTTCCTACAACGCGACCTGGCTGCCGATCTTCGGCTTCTCGAATCTTGTCCCGCTGCCGCCACCGACGATCACCCGCGACTGCGTCATTCTGGGGACTGCGACATGAACCGCTCGCTTTGGTGCAACCGCAGCGCAACGACCACGATGCTCGTCGCCGCTGCCCTGCCCTTCCTGTTTGCGGCGACTGCGGCTGCGGTAGACGTCGGCGCGATCGCGCTGGAACGACGGCGGATGCAGGGTGCGGTCGATGCCGCTGCGCTCTCCGCGGTTCAGGATCTTGCCGCCGCCGATGCCCGTGCCCGCGACGTGCTGGCCGCCAATCACGCGGACGGCCCCCTGACGGCGCAAGTGGCGACTGGAATGGTTGCGGGAACAGGCGACTCGCGAACCTTCACCGCGAGCGGGTCGGGCGATGCGGTGCGCGTCACCGCGACCTATCCCAACCCCAGTTATTTCCTGCGCGCGCTCGGGCTGCGCTTCAACGACGCGCAGGTCAGCGCGGTCGCCGGCCGCCGCAATCTGGGTGCGATCTCGATCGGATCGTCGCTGGCGACATTCGACAATGGCGTGGTCAACAACCTGACCCGCGGACTCACCGGATCGAGCGTGGGCCTGTCGCTGCTGAGCTATCAGGGACTGGCGAGCGTCGATCTCAACCTGTTCAGCTTCCTCGACGCCGTCGCCGTGCGAGGCAATCTCGGCGTGATGACCTATGAACAGCTGCTCACCCAGCAGATTCAACTGCCCGTGCTGCTACGCGCGCTCGACGATGTGAGTGGCGGCCAGGGGCTTGGCGCGGTCGCCGCAGGGATCAGCGGTGTGCCCAAATCGATCCGGCTGGGCGACCTGATCGGGCTCGACATGGGCGGTGCCGGGACGACGGGAAGTGGTGGTGCTTCCGCGTTGCTCGCCAAAGTGCGCGCGAGCGACCTGCTCGGCGCGATGCTGTCGATCGCCAATCGCGGCAATTTGCTCACGCTCGACCTGGGCGCCAGCGTCCCCGGCCTCGCTTCGCTGCGCACCGAGATCAAGATCGGCGAGGCGATGCAGTCGAGCCCGTGGATGCTGATTAACGACAAGGGCGGGATCGAGGTCAGCACCTCGCAGGCGCGGATCAACCTGATTGCCGAAGTCGGGCCGCTGCTGGGCCTGGGCGTGAAGGTGCCGCTGGCAGTGGAACTGGCACCCGCGCGCGCGATCCTCGATGCGGTGCCCTGCGCGCCGCGCGACACCGCCGCAGTACGCGCGCGCGCCGGGGTGGCGAAACTCGCCATTGCCGACCTTCCGGTCACGAGCGCGATTCCGGCTACTGCGGCCGAGCTGCCCCCGGCGCCGCTGGTTCGCGCGCTGCTGATCTCGGTCGATGCCAAGGCGCTCGGCTCGCTCGCAGCGTCCAACTGGCAGAACATGTCCTTCACCAAGGCCGAAATCGCCGCGCACCAGGCCAAGTCGGTGGCCACGACCGACGGCGTCTCGACGCTGCTCGCCACCACGCTCGGCTCTGCCGATATCGATGTGACCCTGCTCGGTGCGCTCAACCTGGGTATCGGCCTGCCCGGTGAGAGCCAGATCGCGGCGAAACTATTGTCGGTTGCGCCGGTGCTGGAGACGGCATTGTTCCAGTTGCTCGGCGTCGCGGGTCTCAGCATCGGCAACGCGCATGTCCGCGTCGATGGCTATCGCTGCGGCAAGCCCGTGCTGATGGTATGAGCGAGGTCGAGAATCTCGACGGGCTGGACGGGATATATCCGTGCGATATCCGCTTCTTTCGCGAGCGGGCGCGCGAGGAACGGCGGCGCATCCGGCACGCCGATACCGAACGCGGGCAGCGGGTCCATGCCGAGATGGCCGAACATTATGAGATGGTCGCCGCGTTGCTCGAGGTGAAGGCGGGGCTGGTTCCGCATACGATCGGATCGACGCTGCGGCGAATGTTCGGACGGCTGCTGCGCTGAGCGGGGTTGGGTTTCGCACCGCAACCACGCTAGGATGCGGGCCACATGACCCGCTTCACCGTCAACAACCAGCCCGTCCAATACAAGCTCGATGCGCGCACGCCGCTGCTCTGGGCGTTGCGTGACGCCTCCAACCTCACCGGAACCAAATATGGCTGCGGCACCGGGGATTGTGGCGCATGCACGGTCGATATCGACGGGTCCGCGGTGCGATCCTGCCAGGTGACGATCGGCGCGATCGAGGGCAGCTTCGTCACCACGATCGAGGGGCTGGCGGAGAATCGCGCGCATCCGGTGCAGCGCGCGTTCCTGGCCGCGAATGTCGGCCAGTGCGGCTATTGCATCCCCGGCATGGTGATGGCGGCGTCGGCGTTGCTGCGCAAGAACCGCAACCCGTCGGACGAGGAGATCGCAGCGGCGATCACCAATCTGTGCCGCTGCGGGGTCTATCCGCGCCTGATCGAGGCAGTGGGCCGCGCAGCACGGCTGGCGCGCGGCGAGGAGGATAGCGGCCCGGAAGAACAGACGGATCAGGCACCCGCGGTCGAAGCCAGCGACGACTGAATCCTTTCGCAATGCTGTCAGCGCAATTCAGACGCGTGTCAGCCGACTCGGTGCATTAGCGGGCTATTCTGAACGCCGGCGCTCTGCCGGAGCGGAGGACCGAGATGAAGAAGTTTGTTCTGGCCGCGCTGATCGGTGCGACCATTCTGACCCCGACCATGGCGATCGCGCAGGAGCGCGGCCAGTGGCGTGGCCGTGGTGGCGGCGAGGCACGCGAACAGCGCCAGCCCGGCGCCGAGCGCCCGATGCAGCAGCAGCGCGACGCCTTTCGTGCGCAGCGCGAACAGTTCCGCGCCCAGCGCGAACAGCAGCCCCAGTTCCAGCGTCCGGAACGGCCCGAGCGACCGCAGTTCCAGCGCCCGGAACGTCCGGAACGCCCGGATTTCCAGCGCCCCGATCGCCCGGAACGTCCGCAGATCCAGCGGCCAGAGCGCCCTGAGGGCACGTCCCCGCAGTGGCGCCAGCGCCCGGACGGCCGTCAGGACTGGCGTCGCGACCGCGGCGAGGACCGCCGGGATTGGCAGCGCGATCGCGACGACCGCCGCCAGGACTGGCAGCGCGACCGCAATCAGGACCGCCGTGACTGGCAGCGGGATCGCGACAACGACCGTCGCGACTGGCAGCGGGACCGCCGGGACGATCGTCGTGACTGGCGCGATGGCCGCCGGGACAATGACTGGCGCAACCGGGGCGGCAACTGGAACCGTGGCTGGCGTCAGGATCGCCGCTATGACTGGGGCGACTATCGCACCCGCAACCGGAACGTTTACCGGCTGCCGCGCTACTACGCCCCCCGTGGGTATAATTACGGCTATCAGCGCTTCTCGATCGGGCTGACGCTGGGCGCGATGCTGTATTCGTCGAACTACTGGATCAACGATCCGTATACCTATCGCCTGCCCCCGGTCGATGGCCCGTATCGCTGGGTGCGCTACTATAACGACGCGCTGCTGGTGGACATCTACACCGGCGAAGTGGTCGATGTGGAATACGACATCTTCTGGTGAACCGAGGATCGTCACGCGGAGGCCCGGCCGGCAACGGCCGGGCCTCTTGCGTTTCACGTCACCCTCGGCAAGTTGCAGGGCCATGAGCATCTTCGCGAGACCCAAGCCCAAACAGGGCGGTGCATCGATCGCACGCGCACGCGCCAGCCAGCAGATCACCGCACGCCTCGAAAGCAACCCCGCGCTGCGCAAGGCCAAGGTCGAGGCGGCACAAATCTACTATTATCCCGGCTTTCTGAGCGACGCCGAGTGCGACACGTTGATGCAGCTGATCGACCGCAATCGCCGCCCCTCGACGCTCCTCGCCGCCTCCGAAGATCCCGAATTCCGCACCAGCGAGAGCTGCGACCTCGACCGCTGGTCGTCCGATGTGCGCCCGATCGACGAGCGGATGGCGAACCTGCTGGGGCTACCACCGGAAAACGGTGAGACGATGCAGGGCCAGCGCTACGCACCCGGCCAACAATTCCGCCCGCATTATGACTGGTTCAGCGAGAATCAGGACTATTGGGAGGCGATGAAGGCATCGGGCGGCCAGCGTACCTGGACGACGATGATCTACCTCAACGATGTCGAGGAAGGCGGAGCGACATGGTTTCCGGAAGCCGGCATCCGCGTCACGCCCAAGCGCGGGCTGCTGCTCGCCTGGAACAACATGAAGCCCGATGGCGCGCCGAACCCGGCGACGCTGCACGAAGGCAGCCCCGTAGTGAAGGGCACCAAGTACATCATCACCAAATGGTTCAGGGAGCACGCCTGGATCAACATGCCGATCAAGACGTACTGATTTCTGTTCAGCTTCGCTGAACCGGCACCGGCCCGCTCCCCCACCCGGCCACCCACGCCAATTTATTTTATGGGTGGCCG
>CAYOXO010000107.1:0-14872 GCA_964407945.1 uncultured Stakelama sp. | reverse complement strand
GACGCGCATTACCGAAATTCCGCCCAGCGCCATGCTGGTCGTCGCGGCGGAGGTGACGCCAGGCACGCCGCGCATCGCCGCTTCGCCGCTATTGAGCGCCGCGACACTTGGCGTGTCGAACTGGATCGTGAGCGCGGTTCCGGTGGTCGCGACCGGCACGTCGGTCGGCTCGAGCGGAGCCTCCTCGCCCGTCTCCTCGACCGGAACCTCTGGCTTGGGCGGCTCGGTTCCGAGCAGATGGTCGGTCCGCAGCCGGCCTGACCGCAACGCGTCCTGATAGGCCTGGTCGATCCGCCGGATCCCGGCATCGATCAGTGCGGGTAGCGCGTTACCATCGTTCACGCGCAGAACGAACTGCGCGATTCGTACATTGTCCGGTCCGTGCCCCGCCGTGAACACACCGACGATCGGCCCGCCCGGATAGCTGCGCCGCAGTTCCACCGTAGGGATGAGCACGTCGTCCGCGCCATATTGATCGAGGATCGCGCGCCACCAACCGCGACCGTTGCGCCCGACCTGCCCCGCGTTCAGCAACAGCCGGTCCGGACCGCTGCCCCCCGGCCGCACATAATCGATCGCGCTGTTGCCCGTGCGAAATCGCTTCCAGCCCTCGACGAACGCGCTGGTCCCTTCGAACACGCGATGGCTGCCGCCCGACACCTGCACCGGCACCAGCAGCATCGGCGGCGATCGCATCATCTGCCCGCCCACGCCCAGGATCGATGCCGCCCGGTTGCGGTCGAACAGCACGCCAAGCTTGGCGACATAGCGGTTCGGCCCGATCTGCTCGCGTTCGACCACGATTCCGGTGACCAGTCCGTCCAGCGCCGAATCGTTCAGGGTCGCCCCCTGCCCGGTCAGGCGCTGCGCCAGCATCGTCCACGCCTTGCGCTGCGCCAGCCGCCAGCCGCCTAGCCGCGCCGACTCGGCATCCTTGGCGCGCACGTCGATCTCGACTCCGCTCACCTCGAAACTGCCCGAGCTATCGCCCGCATCCGCCGCTTTAGGCGCGTCTTTCCCAGCCTGCGCGAGCGCAAACCCCGCGGTGGCGAGCAGCGCAACGGCGGCGGTCGTAGCAAAGGCAGGGGACATGCGACGCAACATTCGCCGCCCTTTTGGCGAAGCAGGCGAGCGAAGCCAAGGGTTATCCCGCGATAATCCTCCCCGGGTGGAGGAGGATTCGGGTTCCGATTCTCGTAACTCGGCGCTAAGCGCACGCGCATGACCGATCCCAAGCCCTATACCTATGCCCAGGCGGGCGTCTCGATCGATGCCGGCAACGCGCTGGTCAAGGCGATCGCCCCGCTTGCCCGCTCCACGCGTCGTCCGGGCGCCGACGCCGATCTCGGCGGGTTCGGCGGCCTGTTCGACCTCAAGGCCGCGGGCTTCACCGATCCGCTCCTGGTCGCGGCGAATGACGGCGTCGGCACCAAGCTCAAGCTCGCGATCGAGCATGACCATCATGACGGCGTCGGCATCGATCTCGTCGCGATGTGCGCCAACGATCTGGTCGTCCAGGGTGCCGAACCGCTGTTCTTCCTCGACTATTTCGCCACCGGAAAACTGGTGAACGGCGTCGCCGAGCGCGTCGTCGCCAGCATCGCCGATGGCTGCATCCAGGCCGGCTGCGCGCTGATCGGCGGCGAGACCGCCGAAATGCCGGGCATGTACGCCGATGGCGACTATGATCTCGCCGGCTTCTGCGTCGGTGCGGTCGAGCGCGACCAGCTGCTCGACGGCAAGAAGATCGCGCCGGGCGACGTCATCCTCGGCCTCGCCTCGACCGGCGTGCATTCCAACGGCTATTCGCTCGTCCGCCGCCTCGCCGCGGACAAGGGCTGGAAGCTCGACCGCCCCGCGCTGTTCGATCCGGAAGTCATCCTGCTTGACGCGCTGATGGCGCCGACCCGCATCTATGTGAAGAGCCTGCTCCCGCTGCTGCGCGACGGCGCAATCAACGGCCTCGCCCATATCACCGGCGGCGGCCTGCTCGAGAATATCCCGCGCGTCCTGCCCGAGGGTTGCCATGCCCGCGTCGATGCCGACAGCTGGGCACAGCCGCGACTGATGGCGTTCCTGCAGGCACAGGGCAATATCGAGCCCGAAGAGATGGCACGCACCTTCAACTGCGGCATCGGCATGGTCGCGGTGGTTTCGGCCGACAAGGCAGATGCCGTCGCGCAGGCACTCGAAACCGCAGGCGAGACTGTTCATCGCATCGGCACAATCGAGTCAGGCCGCCGCGGCTGCACCGTTGCCGGCAGCACCGAGACTTGGGCAGCTCGTGCTGAGTGGAGCGCAACGCATAACGCCTGACCGCTCTCCCCATCATCCGTCATCCCCGCGCAGGCGGGGATCCATTCAGGCTGACGGATCGATGGAACCGCACCGGCAGGGGCAATGGATTCCCGCCTGCGCGGGAATGACGAACGGCTTAGAAACGTGAAACGCAAACTCGGCATCCTGATCTCCGGTCGCGGCTCCAACATGATGGCGCTGGCGAATGCCGCGTGTGACCCCGACTGTCCGTATGAGGTCGCACTGATCGCCTCCGACAAACCCGCCGCACCCGGCCTCGCCTGGGCGGCCGAACAGGGCATCGCCACCTTCGCGCTGTCGCCCAAGGGGATGCCCAAGATCGACTATGAGGCTGCGATAGATACCGCGCTCCGCGACGCCGGCGTCGAAGCCATCGCGCTGGCCGGCTATATGCGCCTCCTCACCGACGATTTCGTCGCACGCTGGCGCGGCCGCATCGTCAATATCCACCCCTCGCTCCTGCCCAAATATAAGGGCCTCGACACCCATGCGCGAGCGATCGAAGCAGGCGATGCCGCAGGCGGCTGCTCGGTCCATATCGTGACCGAGGAACTCGACGGGGGTGAGGTGCTGGGCCAGGCCGAAGTGCCGATCCTCCCCGGCGACACAGCCGAAAGCCTCGCCGAACGCGTACTGGCGGAGGAACATCGCCTCTACCCCCGCATTGTTGCGGAATGGCTCAGCAGATGACCCCTCAGGCGGCAGCGGCGCTCGAACAGCTCCGTGCCGCCGCGCTCGCGCTTCCCGAGGCGGACGAGAAGCTCTCCCACGGCATGCCCGCCTTCTTCATCACCAAGGGTAAGATGTTCGCCTATTTCTGGCACCATCATCATGGCGATGACGTGACCGCCGCGATCGTCAAGACCAGCGGGCCTGAGGAACAGGCAATGCTGATCGAGATGGAGCCCGACCTCTACTACCGCCCGCCCTATTTCGGCCCCTCGGGCTGGGTCGGCATCCATCTCGACACTGACACCGACTGGGACCGCGTCGCCGATCGCGTCGCGATCAGCTGGGAACTCGTCGCCCCGCGACGGTTGCTGGAGGTCGGCGGGCGGTAGCGAAGCTCACCCGTGATTCAGCGTCATCTGCCTCAACCGTCATTCCCGCGCAGGCGGGGATCCATTCTGGCTTACGTGCAGATAGAACCGCACCGGCAGGAACAATGGATTCCCGCCTGCGCGGGAATGACGTTCAGCCTCTTGCTCGCCTCCACGGCCCTTGCCCTTCCCGCCCCCACCCCCCAAACAGGTCCGGATGCTGAAGGTCGCCAGCTACAATATGCGTAAATCGATCGGCACCGACCGGCGGCGCAGTCCCGAACGCACGCTGGAGGTGCTGCGCGAGATCGACGCCGACGTCATCGCGCTGCAGGAAGCCGATCGCCGCTTCGGCGCGAAACAGGGCGTCATCACGCCACATCTCCTTGAGGAGCATAGCCCTTGGAAAGCGGTGCAGTTCGGTGTGCGCACCGGCAGCATGGGCTGGCACGGCAACGCCATCCTGGTGCGCAAGGACACCCAGATCCTGGATTGCGAAGTGATCCATCTCCCCGCGCTCGAACCGCGCGGGGCGGTGATGGCCGACCTCCGCATCAACGGTGAGCCGCTGCGCGTCGTCGGGATGCATCTCGACCTGCTGGGGCTGTGGCGGCGGCGCCAGGCGCATGCGATCCTGACCCATCTCGACAGCAGCGAGCGCGACATGCCCACGGTGATGATGGGCGACCTCAACGACTGGACCGCACGTTCGGGCTGCCTCAAGGATTTCGGCCGGCATTTCGTCTTTGCGGAGACCGGTCGTTCCTTTCATGCCCGCCGTCCGGTCGCCCGGCTCGATCGGATCATGGTCTCGCCGGGGCTTGCGGTTGCCGCCAGCGGCGTCCACGAAAGCCCGGCGTCACGTACCGCATCCGATCACCTGCCCGTCTGGGCGTCACTGGAGCGTCGATGACCGGAGGGGGTGACGAATGAACGGGGTGCGCGAGCGCGAATTGCGTCTGGCCTTGGTCTGCTATGGTGGCATCAGCCTTGCCGTCTACATGCACGGCATCACCAAGGAGGTGTGGCACCTTGCCCGCGCCAGTCGCGCGCATCGCGACGGTGACACGCCGGGCACGGGCAGCGAGGCGATCTACTTCGCCCTGCTCGACGAGATCGCCGAGACGACGGGCGTCCGCGTACGCGCGCTGGTCGATATCGTTGCCGGCGCCAGCGCGGGCGGGATCAACGGCGTGTTCCTGGCGCAAGCGGCAGCGACCGGCCAGTCGCTCGATCCCTTGACCGATCTCTGGCTCAAGGTGGCCGATGTCGAGGCATTGCTGAATCCCGAACAGGGGCCTTCGCATCGTCTCGCCAAGATCTGGGCGCTTCCGATCGCGTGGATGCTGACGCGCGACGATACCACCGTCGACCAGACCGTCGAACCCGGCGCGCGTGAGGAAGTCCGCGCCAAGCTCGAGAAATTCGTTCGCTCGCGCTGGTTCGAACCGCCCTTCGGCGGCAAGGAACTGCTCCACATGATGCTCGACGCGCTCGACGCGATGGCAAAGGCGCCCGCCGGCCCGCGCCTTCTCCCGGCCGGGCAGCCGCTCGACCTGTTCGTCACCGTCACCGACTTTCGCGGTCATCCCGAACGATTGAAGCTCAACTCCCCGCCCGAAGTGGTCGAGACCGAGCACCGCCTGGTCTTCTCGTTCAGCGACCATGGCGATGCCAATGCGTCCTTCGCGCATGTCGCCGAGCTCGCATTCGCCGCGCGCGCCACCTCCAGCTTCCCCGGCGCCTTCCCCCCGGCCACGGTCGGCGAGCTGGATGCCGTCCTTGCCGAGCGCGGCGTGGAATGGCCGGGGCGCGAGGCGTTTCTCGAGCATGTCCTGCCGCGCCAATATGCCGCGGGCGCCGCGGACAAGGCGACGCTGATCGATGGGTCGGTCCTTGCCAACGCGCCGTTCCGTCCGGCGATCGACGCGCTCAAGGAACGCCCCGCGCGCCGTCAGATCGACCGCCGCTTCGTCTTCATCGACCCCACGCCCGGCCATCGCCTCGGCTTCTACAGCGAAGCGCCGGACAACCCGGGCTTCTTCCAGACGATCATCGGCGCGCTCTCCGAACTCCCGCGCCAGCAACCGATCCGCGACAATCTGGAGGCGATCGGCCTGCGTTCGACCCGGATCGAGCGGATGCTCGCGATCGTCGAGCGGATCCGGGGTGAGGTGGAGAGCCAGGTCGAATCGCTGTTCGGCTACACCCTGTTCCTCGACTATCCGACGCCCAAGCGCCTCGCTGCATGGCGTGGTCGTGCCCAGGTCTCGGCCGCTGCCAAGGCCGGCTACGGCCATGCCGCTTACGGGATGCTCAAGGTCGAGGGCGTGGTCGATCGGATCGCCACCCATCTCCACCAGATTGGCGACCAGCCCGGGCCCGATCGCCGCCGCAGGATCCGCGACGCGATCGCGGCAGAGGTGTTGCGCCGCGGCGCCGACGATTTCGGCACCAGCCACCCCGGCTCCGCAAGTGCGCCCACACTCGACCTGCTCCGCGGACACGATCTCGGCTTTCGCATCCGCCGCCTGCGCCTGCTTGCGCGCCGCCTGACCGAGCTCGACCAGGAGCATGAGAATCAGGAACTGACGCCGATGCGCGAGGCGATCTACGAATCACTCGCCGGCTATCTGGAGTGTCAGCGCACCGATCCGTTCCTTGGCCTGCGCGAAGCGGTGCGCGCCGCCGATCTCGACGCGGGGGCGCTGCTCGACAGTCTCGCCGCGCGGATGGACCTGCGCACGCTCGATCAAGAGACCGATGCCCGGCTGTCAGCGGGTCTCAGCGCCTTGTCTAAGGAGATGCGGCGGCCGATGCTGCTCGCCTATCTCGGCTTCCCCTTCTTCGACATTGCGACCTTGCCGCTGCTCCAGGGCGAGGGGCTCAACGAATTCGACCCGATCCGCGTCGATCGCATCTCGCCCGACGATGCGACGTCGATCCGGCAGGGCGGCGCGCGGGCGACGCTCAAGGGCACCCAGTTCAACAATTTCGGTGCCTTCTTCAGCCGTGCCTATCGCGAGAATGATTATCTCTGGGGACGTTTGCACGGCGCCGAGCGGCTGGTGGACATCCTTCTCTCTACGCTTCCCGCAAACGCAACACTGGGTCCGGGCCGCATCGCAACTTTGAAGCGCAGTATCTTCCACGCCATCCTCGACGAGGAGCAGGATCGGCTGAAGGCAATCCCCACCCTCTTCGCCCAACTCCGTGCGGAGATCGGCTGAGGCTGGCCAATTTGGCCCACCCGTCCTAAAGCTGTCGGAAACCACAGAGGATCGTTCGCGCGGATGCAGTTTCTGAAGGCATTGTTCTGGTTCCTGATCCTGGGTCTCATCACGGCCTTTGCGGTCACCAACTGGCACCCGGTCGAGATCCAGCTATGGAGCAATCTCGTCGCCGACGTGAACCTGCCCTTCCTGCTCGTGATCGTCTTCCTCGCCGGTTTCGTGCCGATGCTGGTGCTCTATCACACCGTCCGCTGGCGTAACCGTCAGCGGATCGCGATGCTCGAACGCACGGTCGAGGAAATGCGGGCAGTCCACGCCGCAAGCCAGGCCGCTCCCGCGATGCCGATCCAACCCGACCCCACACCGGATTCGGGCGAAGCTCCCTCCGCTCCGCCGCTGGTGCTGTCATGAGCAGCCCGATCTACGTCGCCCTCGACACCCCGGACCTCGAGCGCGCCAAAGCTATCGCCAAGCGCGTCCGCCACCATGTCGGCGGGATCAAGCTGGGCCTTGAATTCTTCATGGCGAACGGGCGTCAGGGCGTGCACGAGATGGCCGATATCGGCCTGCCGATCTTCCTCGACCTGAAGTTCCATGACATCCCCAACACGGTCGGAAAGGCCGTGCAGGCGCTTCGCCCGCTCGAGCCGGCGATCATCACCGTCCATGCCTCCGGCGGTCGCGCGATGCTCGAGGATGCCAAGGCTGCCGCGCCGACGGGTACCAAAGTCGTCGCGGTGACAATGCTCACCAGCCTCGATGCCAGCGACCTCAGGTCGATCGGCCTCTCGCCCGATCCGCACGAACAGGTCGTGCGCCTCGCCGAACTCGCCAGATCGGCGGGCGTCGACGGCATCGTCTGCTCGGGTGAGGAAGTGAAGGCTGCGCATGACGCGTGGAAGGACGGCTTCTTCGTCATTCCCGGTATCCGTCCCGCCAACGGCCAGATGGGCGACCAAAAGCGCGCCGTCACCCCGCGTGCCGCGCTCGACGCCGGTGCGTCGATCCTGGTCATCGGCCGCCCGATCACCCAGGCCGCCGACCCCGACCTCGCCGCGCGTGAGATCGAGGCGACGCTCTGATCGGCGCGGTAGACCGGCCGTCCGCTATCGGCCCGGATCGAGCATTGTTCCTTCTCTGGCTGCTCACGATCATCGTAGCAGCCACCTTGGTCGCACTGATGCTCCACCTCGGTGATCCCGCGTCGATCGACTGGTGGTCGACCGCCATTCCCTTTGGCCTCTGGGTCGTCGGTCCGACAGTCCTGCCATGGGGAATTGCGCGGCTGCGGAGGCGTCCCGGCGTCGCGATTGCGATGCTGATCTTTCTGGTCGCGTCATCCCTGATATCGGGGATCGCCTATCATGGCGCGTTTTTCCCCTCGACCTCATCCACCGCAGGGCTCGTCTTCATCTTCGTACCGTTGTTGCAATGGGTCCTGCTCGCCATCGTCGCAATCATCGCGCTGGTGGCAACCTCGCGAACAGAAGAGACAGAGAATTGACGATCGACATCCGACCGGCGCTCGAAGCCGATCTTCCGCACCTGCATCCCGTTGTCGAGCGCGCCTATCGCGGCGATAGCGCTCGCGCCGGCTGGACCCATGAGGCGGATCTCGTCAGCGGTGAGCGCACCGATCTCGAAAGCCTCCGCTCACTGCTGGAAGGCGACAGCCGCCTGCTGATCGCGTTCGACGGCAAGGCGGTGCTCGGCTGCGTCAACATCTCCAGCCGCGGTGACGGCCTCGCCTATCTTGGGCTGCTCTGCGTCGATCCCACGCTTCAGGCCGGTGGCATCGGCCGCAAGCTCGTCGCGGCGGCCGAAACACTCGCCCGTGATGCCTTTGGCGCCACGCAGATCGAAATGACCGTGATCGACCGCCGTGCCGAGCTGATCGCCTGGTATGTACGCCACGGCTATGAACCCTCGGGCGAGACGCGCCCCTTCCCGGTACCGCTCGATCCGCCCCTCTCGATGGTCGTGCTGGTCAAGCCGCTCTTCGATTAACGGCAATTGCCCTGCTGGCGATGCGTGGTTACGCAGGTAACCATATCACAATCGTTTCAGGGAGTTGATGTCGATGCGCGTTCTGTTGCTTGCCGCCGCCATATTGGCCGCGGGTCCTGTTCTCGCCAACGAACGCGCCACGATCGGCACCGGCGTCAGCGCGAGCGACCGCGCCAACACCGCCGAACGCCCGATCCGTTTCGCCGCGACGGCTCCGGCAGGCGGCGTTCTGGTCGTCCCGATGGCCGGCGCGGGCGATCTGTCCCATGTCCCCGCCGCGCTGCGCGACAGCGTCACCCGCGCCGTTACTACCGCGGAGTTCAAGGCCGCGACGGACAAGACGCTCTCGCTCTACGGCACCGGCGGCTATGACCGCGTTGTCCTGATCGGCGTGCCACAGGGTCAGCTCGATTCCGCCGCGCTCGCCGATTTCGGCGGTCGCGCTGCGCAGGAGACCAAGGCGAACGCGCTCCCGATCGCCATCGTCGCGGGCAGCCTGTCTTCCTCCGTCGCCGATCCCGCCGCACATGTCGCGATGGGCGCGACGCTCGGCCAGTATCGCTTCGACCAGCTCAAAAGCGGTGTCACCGCCCCTGCCACTCAGCCGATCACCATCGTCGCCCGCTCGGGCGAGGCCGCCTATACCCGCGAATTGGCTGGGGTCGCCCAGGGCGCCCGTATGGCGCGCGACCTCATCACCCTGCCCTCCAACGCCAAGACCCCGGACAGCTTCGTCGCCAGCGTCCGCGCCCAGTTCGCCGGCGTGCCCAATGTCCGCATCACCGTCCTGGACGAGGCGCAGATGCGTGCGCTCAACATGGGCTCGATCCTCTCGGTCTCGGCCGGATCGCGCCATCCCGCGCGGATGATGATCGTCGAATATACCGGTGCCGGAAGCGCGGCCCCGCTGGCCCTGGTGGGCAAGGGCATCACCTTCGACAGCGGCGGCATCTCATTGAAGCCCGGCGCGGGCATGGGCGACATGAAGGGCGACATGGCCGGCGCCGCTGCGGTGATGGGCGGCGCGCTCGCCGCCGCCAAGCGCGGGGCCAAGGCGAACATCGTCGCGATCGCCGCGCTGGCCGAGAATATGCCCGGCGGCAATGCCTCGCGTCCTGGCGATGTGGTCCGCACGATGAACGGTCAGACGATCGAGATCATCAGCACCGATGCCGAGGGGCGCATGGTCCTGGCCGATGCCAACCAATATGCGATCGACCGTTACAAGCCCGCCGCCCTGGTCAACATCGCGACCCTCACCGGCGCGGTCAGCACCGCGCTCGGCGACGACTATGCCGGCCTGTTCGCACGCGACGAGGCGCTGGCCGCTCGCGTCCAGACCGCCGCGACCCGATCGGGTGAGGCGGTGTGGCGCCTGCCGCTCCACCCCAGCTATGCCAAGGACATGGAATCGCCCGTCGCGGATATCGCCAACGGCACCACCAAGTCCGGCCCCGGCGCAGGCCGCGGCGCACACTTCATCGGCTTCCTGACGCCGGCTCCCACGCCCTGGGCGCATATCGACATGGCGGGTGTCGACGGCACCGACGACTCGCTGCCGACCATGCCCAAGGGTGCACGCGGTTTCGGCGTCCGCCTGTTCGACGCGCTGGTCCGCGAATACGAAAAATAAGGTCTCGCGGCGTGCCGTTCCCGGACGGCACGCCGCAACTTCCACTTGCCGAATCGCGTCCGCCAACCGATGGACGGCGACGATGCCGGTCACTGCCAAGATCTGCGGCCTTTCTACCGCCGCAACGCTCGATACGGCCGTGGCCGCTGGAGCCAGCCATGTCGGCTTCGTCTTCTTCCCGCCCTCGCCACGCCATGTGACTTTCGATCAGGCTGCGGCGCTCGCTGCCCGCGTGCCCGCGCAGACGGGCAAGGTCGGCGTCTTCGTCGACCCCGAGAACGCCCTGCTTGATCAGGCGATTCGTGCCGCCCGGCTCGATGCGATCCAGCTTCACCGCGTGACGCCCGAACGCGCCGCCGCGATCGGCGCGCGCACCCGGCTGCCCGTCTGGGCCGCCGTCGCGGTCAAGACCCGAGCCGATCTCGACGCCGCCAATGGCTTCCGCGGTGCGGTTCAGCGGATCCTCTACGACGCCAAGGTGCCTGAGGACGCCAAGCTCCCCGGCGGCATGGGCATGCGCTTCGACTGGACCCTGCTTCAGGGGTTCACCCACCCGTTGCCATGGGCGCTGTCGGGCGGCCTCGATCCCGCCAATGTCGCCGAAGCCATCGGCATCACCGGTGCACGGCTGGTCGATGTCTCCTCCGGTGTCGAATCCGCGCCCGGCGTCAAGGACGACGCGAAGATCGCCGCCTTCCTCAAGACGGTCGCGGCGCTGTAATCGCACAGCTGTAACAAAGCTTGGCGAGCGCGCCGGACGCGCCTAAACGCCCCTCGTGATGAACGCGCCCAACTCCCTTCGCAACCAGCCCGACGAGCGCGGGCATTTCGGCCAGTTCGGCGGCCGCTATGTCGCCGAGACGCTGATGCCGCTGATCCTCGACCTTGAGCGCGAATATCGCGCCGCCAAGGCCGATCCGGCGTTCCAGGCCGAGTTCGACGGGCTGATGAAGCACTATGTCGGCCGCCCGTCGCCGCTCTATTTCGCCGAACGCCTCACCCAACATTACGGCGGCGCCAAGATCTACTTCAAGCGCGAGGAGCTGAACCACACCGGCGCGCACAAGATCAATAACTGCATCGGCCAGATCCTGCTCGCCATCCGCATGGGCAAGAAGCGGATCATCGCCGAGACCGGCGCGGGCCAGCACGGCGTCGCCACCGCCACCGTCTGTGCGCGCTTCGGCCTGCCCTGCACCATCTTCATGGGTGCCAAGGATATCGAGCGGCAGCAGCCCAACGTCTTCCGCATGAAGCTGCTCGGCGCTGAAGTCCGCCCCGTCACCAGCGGTTCGCAGTCGCTGAAGGATGCGATGAACGAGGCGCTGCGCGATTGGGTCGCCACCGTCCACGACACCTTCTACATCATCGGCACCGCCGCCGGCCCGCATCCCTATCCAGAGCTGGTCCGCGACTTCCAGAGCGTGATCGGCACCGAAAGCCGTGCACAGATGCTCGAGGCCGAAGGGCGCCTGCCCGACCTGCTGATCGCCGCAGTCGGCGGGGGCAGCAACGCCATCGGCCTGTTCCACCCGTTCCTCGACGATAGCGACGTGGCGATGGTCGGCGTCGAGGCCGCTGGCAAGGGCATCGACACCAAGGAACATGCCGCCAGCCTCACCGGCGGCGCGCCCGGCATCCTCCACGGCAACAAGACCTATCTGCTGCAGGACGAGGACGGCCAGATCACCGAAGCGCACTCGATCTCCGCCGGCCTCGACTATCCTGTCCTCGGTCCCGAGCACAGCGTGCTGCACGAAAGCGGCCGGGTCGAGTATCTGCCGGTCACCGACACCCAGGCGCTCGACGCGTTCCAGCTCTGCTGCAAGCTAGAAGGCATCATCCCCGCGCTCGAAAGCTCGCACGCACTGGCAGCACTGGAGACCAAGGCACGGGAGTTGCCCGAGGACAAGATCATCCTCGTCAACGTCTCCGGCCGCGGCGACAAGGATATCTACACCGTCGCGCAGGCGATGGGGGCCGAGATATGAGCCACACTTACCCCCCGTCATCCCGGCCTCGTGCCGGGATCCATCGCGCGTCAGGCGCTGCGGTTCGGACCTCTTGCCCCGCGCGCGCGGCAAAGTGGACCCCGGAACAAGTCCGGGGTGACGACGGTGTTTAATGCTCGCGATATCCCGATGAAGAAGGATCAGCGTCTGCTGATCCCGCTCGGACTCCTGCTCGTGGCGTTCGTCAGCATCTTCGTGCAGTCATGGATCGTGGGGGACTTTATCTACTCGTCGATCATGGACCATAACTGGGAGTCCTTCACGCAACGGTATGGCGTTGAGGCTCCGGCCAACGGCCCGAACCTATACTGCCTGGACTATTGCACGCCCGACCTCCCCTTCGCAGCTGGATGGATCGGGATCGCGACCTTTCTGAGTGGGTTGGCCTCACTCGCCTATATTTGGTTCAAGCCTCGCTCATGACCCGTCTCACCTCCGCCTTCGCCGCGGCCGCCGCGCAGCATCGCGCCGCGCTCGTCACCTTCGTCACCGCGGGGGACGGCGATACCGCCGCGATCCTCGACGCGCTGGTCGCGGGCGGTGCCGATGTGATCGAGCTGGGCATGCCCTTCACCGATCCGATGGCCGATGGCCCGGCGATCCAGGCCGCGAACCTGCGCAGCCTCGCCAAGGGCACGCGCACGTCCGACGTGCTCGCCATCGCCGCCGCCTTCCGCCAGCGCCACCCAACCGTGCCACTGGTGCTGATGGGCTATGCCAACACCATGACCCGCCCGACTCCCGAAGCCTTCGCGGAGAAGGCCGCGGACGCGGGCATCGACGGCACGATCATTGTCGATATCCCGCCCGAGGAGGCCGACGAGATCGCGCCCTTCGCCGATCACGGCATCGCCACCATCCGCCTCGCCACCCCCACCACCGACGCGGCACGCCTGCCCGCGGTGCTCAGCGGAGCGAGCGGGTTTCTCTATTATGTCTCGGTCGCCGGCATCACCGGCCTGCAACAAGCAGCACAGGACAGCATCGAGGCCGCGGTCGCGAAGCTCAAGGCCGCGACCGACCTGCCCGTCGCGGTCGGCTTCGGCGTCCGTACCCCCGAACAGGCCGCCGCGATCGGCCGTGTCGCCGATGGCGTCGTGGTCGGCTCGGCGATCATCGATCTGATCGCTGCCAACGGCGCCGATGCGCCCGCCGCGGTCCGCACCTATATTCAATCCCTGAGCACGGCGCTTGCCGCTGCCCGAAAGGGTGCCATTATTGAGGAGAATTGGGCATGAGCTGGCTCAGCCGCGTCCGCAACGCCCTGTCGTTCGTCGTCCCGAACAAGGCGGAGACCCCCGACAATCTCTGGCACAAGTGCAAGGGCTGCGGGCAGATGGTCTTCACCCGCGAGCTTGAAGAGAATCTGTCGGTCTGCCCGCTCTGCGATTATCACGAGCGGATCGGCGGCAAGGCGCGGTTCGAACAGCTGTTCGATGCCGGCTACACCGTCCTGCCCAGCCCGCGCGTGACCGAGGATCCGCTCAAGTTCCGCGACCAGAAGCCTTACCCCGCCCGCATCAAGGCCGCGCGCGCGTCGACCGGCGAGCAGGACGCCTTCCTCAACGCCAGCGGCACGATCGACGGGCACAAGGCGGTGATCGGTGTCCAGGATTTCGCCTTCATGGGCGGGTCGATGGGCCAGGCCGTGGGCGAAGCCTTCATCGCCGGTGTCGAAGCCGCGATCGCCGCCAAGGCGCCGTATATCGTCTTCACCGCATCGGGCGGCGCGCGCATGCAGGAGGGCATCCTCTCGCTCATGCAGATGCCGCGCAGCACCGTTGCGATCTCGATGCTCCACGATGCGGGCCTGCCCTATATCGTCGTGCTGACCGACCCGACCTCGGGCGGCGTGATGGCGGCCTATGCCATGCTTGGCGACGTCCAGATCGCCGAGCCCAAGGCGATGCTCGCCTTCACCGGCCGCCGCGTGATCGAGAACACGATCCGCGAGAAGCTGCCCGACGATTTCCAGACATCGGAATATTACCTCAACCACGGGCTGATCGACATGGTCGTCCACCGCAAGGAGTTGCGCGAGAAGCTCGGCCAGCTGATCGGCCTGCTGGTGGGCAAGGAGAAGGCGGCGGCTTAAATAGCCCCTCCCCTTTAGGGGAGGGGTTGGGATGGGGCAGTCATGGCAACCGAACGCGAGCTATCCGACTTCGCCAGAAAGCTCCGCCGCGAGCCCACCGAATGGGAAATCCGCCTCTGGCGCCATCTCTCCAACTCCCAACTCGGCGGTTACAAGTTCCGCCGCCAACACAAGTTCGCGCCCTACATCGCCGACTTCTTCTGCCCGTCCAAAGGGCTAGTCATCGAGCTGGATGGAGACTCCCATTCGCCCCAAAAGGACGAAGCGCGGGATATCTACTTCCTCCGATCCGGCTTCACGACACTCCGTTTCTCAAATGCCGACGTGCGAGAGAATCTGGAGGGCGTCCTTCAAACGATCCTTGCCAAGTTGAATTCCCTTCCCGACCGCTGGGCGGGTATCGCGACGACGCCCCCACCCCAACCCCACCCCCGGAGGGGGGGGGGGGGAAAGCAGCCATGCCCGACCACCCCAACACCTCGCACCCCCCCCGCCCGCCCCCGCTCGACCGCCGCAGGGCCCTCGGCCCCGGC
>CAYOXO010000106.1:0-14939 GCA_964407945.1 uncultured Stakelama sp. | reverse complement strand
CGGCAGCGATGGCGGCTTCCCAGTCGGCCTCTTCGGTGACGTCGAGCCGGGCGAAATGACCGCCGATCGAGGCGGCGGTGGCGCGGCCCTGCTCTTCCGCCACATCGGTCACCGTCACTGTGGCACCGGCCCTGGCTAGCGCCGCCGCGATCGCTGCGCCGATCCCGTTCGCCGCGCCGGTGACCAGCGCCTTGCGTCCGTTGAGTTCGAATGCCGTCGTCATCGTCCAGCTCCCCGTTTCACACCGCGATGTAGCCGCCATCGACCACCAGCTCGCTGCCGACCATGTATGCGGCATCATCACTGGCGAGGAACAGCAGCGGCCGGGCGATCTCGCGCGGTTCGGCGAGCCGGCCGAGCGGGATCGCGGCGGCGACGCTGCCCGCGAACTGCTCCGCCTCGGCGCCCAGCGCGGCCACGGCGTCGCGCACCAGCTTGGTGTCGCAATAACCGGGGTGAAGCGAGTTGATGCGGATCGGCCAGCCCTTGCGCGCGCAATCGACCGCGGCCGCCTTGGTCAGCATCGACACGGCGCCCTTGGTGGCGTTGTAGGCCGGGAACAGCGGCTCTGCGACGTTGGCGGCGATCGAAGCGATGTTGACGATCACCCCGCCGCGCTCGCGCATCGCCGGGATCGCCGCCTGCATGCCCAGGAACACGCTTTCGACATTGATCGCCATCAGGCGCCGCCATTCGTCGAGCCCGGTTTCCTCGATCGTCTTGAGGAAGCCCCAGCCGGCATTGTTGACCAGGATGTCGAGTCCGCCGTGGCTTGCCTCGATCTCGGCGATCACGCGGGTCCAGTCCTGTGCCGAACTTGCATCCTGTTGGAGGGCGGTGATCGTCAGCCCCTGTGCTTCGAGCTCGCGACCGGTCTCCGCCATCGCTTCCGCATCGATATCGGTGGCGATGACGCGTGCGCCCTCGGCGACGAATTCCGTCGCCGCGGCGCGCCCGATGCCGCGAGCCGCGCCGGTGATCAGCACCACCTTGTCTGCAAAGCGCCGCATCAGAACTTCATCGTCGCTTCGACGCCGTAGGTACGCGGCATGCCCCGGTTGAGATAGTCGAGGCCGAACACGTTGATGTTGAGGCCGTAGGTATAATAGAATTTGTTGAAGATGTTCTTGCCCCAGACGCTGACCGAGAAATTGTCGCGTTCGTAGGTCAGGCGGCCATTGACCAGCCAATAGGCAGGATTGCCGCAGCTGATATCCGGCCCGGCCAGGGTGATGTTCGACCCCGCGGGCGGCCTGTTGCACGGCGACTGGCCGTAATTCTTGAACGGGTCGAAATAATATTTGCCCATGTACGACGCATCACCGCGCAGGGTGAGCCGGTTCTGGCCGTCCTTGACGATGTCCCAGTCGAACCCGCCCTGGAAGGTGAGTTCGGGCGCGTTGGGGAAGGGATTGCCGTTGACGTTCAGCCCCTGGAAGTCCGTTGCCGGATTGCCGGGAATCGGCTTGTTGCCGCGATACTCGCTGTTGAGATAGCCGATGCTCGCGTCGAAGCGCAGCGTGTTGAGCGCGCGCCAGCTCAGTTCGGCCTCACCGCCGAACAAGCGACCATTGGCGCTACGGGTGAAGGTGGTGGCGCCGACCACCTGGGTCACCTGATGGTTCGAATAATCATAGTAGAAGCCGGCAAGGTTGAACATCACGCGCCGGTCGAACAGCATCGTCTTCAACCCGGCTTCATAGGCGTTCACCTTCTCGGGCTGAATGTAATAGACCTGATTCACGCCCTGATAGGCGAGCCCGTTGAAGCTACCGCTGCGATAGCCGCGGCTATATTGCGCATAGCCCATGATATCGTCGGTGAAGGCGTAGCTGAGGTTGAAGCGACCGGTGAGGCGACGTGCCTTTTCGCGTTGTTCGAGCGGGGCGAGGTTCGGGTTGTACTGGCGGCTGTACGGAATGAGGTTGGCGACCGGGGTGATCCCGTCGAGGCCGTAGAGGATCGTGCTGCCGTTGAGGTAGTTGACCTCGTCCCAGGTGTAGCGAAGGCCGGCGGCGACGGTGAGCTTGTCGGTCGCCTTCCATGTGACGTCGGCATAGACTGCCTTCGAAGGTCGCTCGACATCGTAGCGCTGGACGCCCTTGATCGGCGAGAAAGGCGGCGCGCCCGCTGTGCGGCAGGCCGCCGAATAGGCTCCGCCGAAACCGCCGCCGCCCGAATTGTTGAGCGCGATATCGGTCTGCAGCGCGACCAGCGAACGGGCGTCGAGGAACCCGTTGGGGTTGACCTCGACCGGGGCGCAGAAACCGGCATCGCCCGGACGCAGCGCCGGGTTGACGGCAAAGCCCGGAACGTAGCGGATCGCATCGGGCGTTCCGACCGCGGCATTATTGAAATTGCCGGGCAGCCCCGCCCCCTGCAGCAGCGGCCGCAGCACGCCGAAGAAGTCGGGGTAGTTGGTCGTCTTGACCGTATCCTTGCCGTAATAGGCCCCCGCAACGACGTCTAACCGGTCGTCGGAGTAGTTGAGCCGCAGATCCTGATTGAAGTTCTTGCTGGTCGAGGTGAAGCCGATCGAGCAAAGGTCGTTGGGCGATCCGTCGCAATCGTCGGGATTGTTGATGTATTTTCCGCTGTCATAGCCGGTGATCGAGGTCAGTGTGACCTTGTCGCTGACATCCCATTTGACGTTGAGCGCGAAGCCCTTGGTCTCGCTCATGTTGCGCCCGACGCGATCGACCATCACCTCGTCGCGGCCGAGCCGTCGGCCGCCGAGCAACGGTTGCGGGTCGAAGCGCGAATAGCCGAGCGCGTCCTGCCCACCGGCGAGTTGCCCGCCGGCATAGGGCGCAGTGCCCCAGGGGTTGTCCTTGGCGGCGTAGACCTTGAGATTGATGTCGAGCTCAGGTGTCGGGCGCGCGCGGATCGCGAGCCGACCACCGATCGTGTCGGTGGTGCCAAGGTCGCGCGCGGCACCGGGCATCAGGTTGCGCTGCCAGCCATCCCCCTTGGCCCAAGTGCCGGAGATGCGAATGCCGAACGCGTCCGGGATCAGCGTCGCCTCGGCCGCGGCCTGCACGGTATAGGTGTCGTAATTGGCGTAGCCGGCGGTGATGTAGCCGTTCGATTCCGCGAGCCGCGGCTGGCGCGTGAAGAAGCTGATCGCGCCGCCGGTAGTGTTGCGGCCGTAGAGCGTGCCCTGCGGCCCGCGCAACACCTCGACCCGGTCGATATCATAGAGTTGCAGGCCGTGGCTGACGCGGAAGCTCTGATAGACTTCGTCGACATAGACGCCGACCGGTGAGGCGGTCGAGGCTGAGAACTCGTTCGCCACCGAAATCCCGCGTAGCGCGAAATTGGGCTGGGTCCGGCCATAGGGGGTGGTGACCTGAAGGCTTGGCACCGCGCCCATCAGATCGGAGGTTTCGGCAATGCCACGCGATTGCAGCGCTTCGCCGCCGATCGCCGAAACCGCAGCCGGCACATCCTGCAGCCGTTGTTCGCGCTTCTGCGCGGTGACGACCACCTCGCGGATCTGTCCGTCGTCCTGCGGAGCGGGTTCCTCCTGGCCGGTAGCGGGCGGCGCGGTCTGTGCCCAGGCGCCAGCCGGAAATCCCAGGGCGGTGCTTGCCAGCAGGGCAATGGCGATATGCGTTGGGCGCATCGTTCAGGTCTCCCCTCTTTCCGCACTTGTCAGAGCACTCTGACCGACGGCTATTTGGTCCACCGAAATTAGGATCGCTCGAGCGCATCCGGCGAGGCGGGTTGATGGGGGGGATAGTGGGGGGTGAAGGTGGTGAGGGTTGCGTGGGCGAGACCACACGCATAGCGTTTCTCTTAAGGACCGGCTCCAGATGCCGGCCGGGAATGGAGAGGCCGAATGACGGCGACACCACCCGATGCGAAGATCGCAACCCTCGTCCCGCGGCGGGATAGCGCACCCTCTTCCAGCCGCGCGCTACAGGTAAGCAAGGCCAAGCTCGTTCCGCCGCGCCCGCCAATGCCTCTCACCGCCGTACAGCGCCACCGCCAGTGGCTCGGCCCGGTCCTGGCGCATGATGTCACGTTGATCACGGCGCCGCTCGCCTATGGCAAGACGGTGTTCGCCGGTCAGCTGTATGACGAAATGCTCGCCTCGGGCTGCGCGGCGGCATGGGTATCCTGCTACCAGCTGCCGACAGCGCAATTGGCCGGTCATATTGTCGAGGCGGTGTCGCTCGCGATCGGCGAGCAAGCCGATCTCGGCGGCGCAGTCGCATTGGAGGCACTGGCCGTCGAACTCGCCAACCATATCCACGATCATGTGGGGCCGGTACTGCTGTGCATCGACGATATCGACCAGCTCGACGACGGCCGTGACCGCGATTTCCTGCGGCACTTGATCGCCAACTGTCCGACCAATCTGCATCTACTGGCGACCTGTCGCGACCACCATGACCTGTCGCACCTGATCGAACAGCGTGGGGCGGTGCTGCGCATCGACACTCGGGTGCTGCGTGCCCGCGATGCGGAGGTACTCGATTATCTCCGCGCGGAGGGTGTCGTCCTCAGCAGCCGGCGCGCGCGCGGGTTGAACGAGACACTGCAGGGCTGGTGGGGCGCGCTCGGCAAGGTGGCGGCGGGGTTGCGGGGGGATGGATGGAGTAGCGGACCGGAAAGCTGGCCGCAGCGCTGCGCGCCGTGGATCGCGCCGCTGTTCCGCGAATCGCTTGCCGCAATGCCCGCGCGGCACCGTGCGGCGCTGGCGCGCTGTGCCGTCGCGCCGGTGCTCACCGCCGATCTGGCGGCGGCGCTCACGGGGGACGAGGCCGCAGGCGGGCTGCTGCGGGACATCGCCCGATCGGGGCCGCTCGTCGGGACGGTACCGGGAAGCATCGATCGCTTCGCCATCCAGCCGGCGCTGCGTGCCGCGCTCCTGGCAGGCGACGGCGAACTGCCCGCCGCCAGCCTTGCCGCACTCCGTGCGACGGCGATCGACTGGCATGTCGGACATGGCGAACCCGAACAGGCGATCGCCATTGCCGGCACGGGCCATGGCGTGGAGCGGAGCGCGGCCCTGATCGCCCAGTTCGGGATGCAGGCGCTCGAACGATCGGGGCCGTCCAGCCTGATCGATGTGCTCGCCCGCATACCGCCCTCGCGGATCGCGGAAGACCCGGTGCTCGCCCGCATCGCGCGCTGGACCGCCACGCTCTCTGGCGGGGACCTGGCATTGTCCGCGGACGATGGCGCGATCGACGCGCCTGAACATGCAATTCTGGGTTCGATCCGCCTGGCCGCCACCGGAAATTTCCCTGGAGCAGACATCGCCGACCCAACGATCGCGACGGCCGATTTCGGCACGCGCGTGCTCACCGCGATAACGGCAGCGCAGCTCGTGCACACGGGCAACCACCGCCAGCCGCAGGAACTGCTACGGCCGATAATCCGGCACGGACGCGTGGCTGGACTGGGCTTCGCCGAAGCGATCGCGCTGGTGACGCTGGCAGACATGCACCGCGCGAAGGGACGCCGCGCCGACGCCGAACGGCAGCTGCAAGAAGGGCTGGCCGATATCCCGTCCGGCGTCGAGCGCCGATCCGACACCGCGGCGATGCTGGCGGTGGCACTCGCCGACCACCTCTATCTGCGCAATGAAGTCGCCATGGCGGGCACGCTGATCGACGAAGCGCTACCGGTGCTGGCGCACACCGGTCTGCCGGACTTTCTTCTGCGGGGCTATCGCGTCGCCATTCGCGTGGCGGCGGCGGCCCGACCCGACGAAGCATTGGCCCTGATCGAGGCCGCGGAGGAAATCGGGGCGGACCGCGCCCTGCCCTTGCTGACGGCACTCGGCGCGGTGGAACGCATGCGGTTGCATGTGCCGCTGGCGGCAAGCCTGGATGAGATATTGCAGCCCGATGACGAGGCATCGGCGATCACCGCGCCCGGGTCACTCGCCGCGCGCACCTTTGCCCTGATATCGGAAGCGCGAGCTTTCGAGGCAATCGCCGACCTCGACCGCCCCCGGCTGACCGTCGTCGCCAACCGGCTGGTCGCGCTGGCGGAACGTGCCGACGACGTCGAACTGCGGTTGATCGGTACGCTGCTCAACGTGCTGCCACAGCTCAGCGGCCGCTGCGATCGCATGGTGGAGATCGATACGGTCAAGTTCCTCAATCACGCAGCGAGCATCGGCTATATCCGCCCGATCCTCGATTTGCTGGAAATCACCGGTGTGCGCACCTCGCAGGACTTCAACCGCGCCGATTATTCCGCCGGGTCGTTCCTTGCCCTGCTGCGTCTCAGCCGGCCCGGCGACGGCGAATCCCTGCGCCCGCCCTATCGCGCCGGATCGGCCTTCTCATTCTTCACCGGTCGGGAAATGGAGATCGTCAACGCGCTGAACGAAGGCGAAACCAACAAGGTGATCGCCCGCAAGCTCGGCGTGACCCCCGAAACGGTCAAGTGGCACATGAAGAGCCTGATGCGGAAACTGCGCGCGAGCAGTCGCGAGGAGGTCGTCAGCAACGCACTCGTGCTGGGTGTCGAACTGGATCGCAATGAGCAACCCTGAGGCGCAAACCGCGCAGGACCAAGGTTAGCCGGCCGCCTTGCAGTTGCAGAATGACGCGGTTGAAGGGCGACACTCCGCCGCGGAATACGGTCCCGATCAGCGCCGCAGATCGGCAATAGGAGGTACCTTGGAAGTCACGGGGTCGTGATGAAGCATCGCCATCGTCACGCGCCGAACTTCGACGCCTGTACGCGGGACCAGATCACGCATCAGCTGCGTCAGTCCCTCTGCAACGGCATCGATCGCGCAACGCCCGGTCGGGTCGACCAGCAGCAGCTCCATGCGATCCCGGCCCTGCTCCCCATGCTGCAACTGGATCTGAAATGCCTCGGCACCCGCGACGAACGGTGCAAACAGCGGAAGGTCAAAATGCTGTTCGGCAAGCAAGAACGAGCGCGCGTTGCGCCCACGTAGTTCGAGGAGGCGAACGCCGTCACGCTCGACCAGGCGGCCGACGTCGCCAACGAGGTAGCGGAACACCGGAAATCGCGTGCGATAGCCGTTGGTGATCGCCAGTTCGCCAACCCCGTCGGAGTCCGGAGACATCACCTCGACGACAATCCGTGGCAGGATGCGGAACAGCCCGGGCGTGCGGCTCACGTCGGACCACCCCCAGATCCCCGTCTCTGCACCGCCATAAAGCGAACAGAAGTCACGCGTACCGAAATCCTCGGCGAAACGCTCCGCGGCGCCGGCGGGAAGCGGCTCGCCGGCATAGAGCAACCGGGGAATCTCCAGGCGCGCTCCCGCGCAGCGGAGGAATTCGGCGAAGAGTTGAAGCTTTGAGGGCGTGCCCATCAGATGGGTCGGCGCGAACCGCTGCGCCGCCGCCAGGATATCCTCATAGCGGGCATGCGCGCTCATCGGCAGCGAGGTCGCGCTGCAGCGTTCCAGCAGGTCGTCCACGATCGCGGCGCTGCGATACATGTCGGCATAGCCGAACAGATTGAGCGCCACCGTACGCGCATCGAACATCCCGGCGGCAAGCAGCTCCCCGGCCAGGGCGTGACGCTGGGCAAGATTCTCTTCGATATCGACCGGGAACACCAGCGGCGTGCCCGTGCTGCCGCCCGAGCGCACCAGATAGACGCCGCGCGGCTCCGAGCCGGGCGCAAAGCGGTCGAGATGCGGCTTGAGCACGGCCTTGTCGGTTGCCGGTGCCACGCGATGGTCGTCGATCCCGGCAAAGTGATCGCGGTAGAAGCCGTGCGCACGAGCCCGGGCAAAGCCGTCGCGCAGCAACGCCTCATCGGCAGGACAGGTCATGAAACGACCGTTCGGAGCAGATCATGATAATGCGCCAGGAACAGAGGCCGCTGTTCTTTGGGCAGCGCCGCAAGCGCATGATCGTGCCAGCGCGCGGCAAGCATCTCTGCCATCCTGCGGTCGCGGGGGTCGGAACTGTGGCGATAGCGCAATACCGTCGGTGGTATCTCCAGCGTGCGCCAGTCATCATATCGGCGGCGCGACAGGCTATCGGGCACGATCCGAAAGCGGATCAGCGGCTCGGAGATCAGCCCGACACGCGCATCCGCAGCGGCGACGTCCTTGAGCACGCGATACCACAGATCGACACCCTCGTTGAGCTGTGCGCCCGCATAGCGGTGTTCGCCGAGCCAGCGACGTCGAACGACGACGTTGCTGGCGCGGCCCATCATGAACTCGGGATGCGCAACAGCGTGCGGAGGATCGACGAGAAGGAAGAGTTCATCCCCGATCGGCTCAAGTTCGCCGGCGAACAACTCAAGCTCCGGGAAGACCTCACCCGCCGGTTCGCTCGCAAAACCGACCACCGCCATCGCCAGCGCATGACGGTCCATGGCCGCTCGCATGCGTCGCAGCGCGTCGGGGCGCAGCATGTCGTCGGCATCGAGGCAGAGAAGCAACTCGCAATCGGCACGCTCGATGCCGCTATTGCGGGCCGCGCCCGGACCGCCATTCTCCACTCGCCGGACCAGCTCGACGCGTGTCCCGGCGAGCGCTGCAGCGTGGCGGGCAAGTGCTTGCTCGGCGGCTTCCGCGCTACCGTCGGTGCTCGCGTCATCGACGATGATCAACGTATCGGGCGGGGCCTCCTGGCCGGCCAGCGACGCGATGGCCTCGCCGATATATGCCCGCTTGTCGAACAGCGGGATTACGACCGCAAGGCTTGTCATTGCGCGATCAACGGCACGTAGAGCAGGCCGCGACCACCATGGAGGTTGATCACCGAGGCGCTGGAACCCCGAAAGATGCCCGGGCCATAGCTGGTCGCGTCGCGGCACAGCTGCAACCCGACCAAATGGGTCGCGCGGGCATCGCCGGGCGCGCCGAAGTCGCGCTGCGGAAGATAGTGCTGGTACACGTCCCTCGACCAGTCGCGCTCGATGCGCGCGCGCCATTCTGGCTCGCCGCACTCATGGCGCACCAGCGCATCGATACCCCGACCGCCGCTGCTCCGTTTTGCGATCATGTCCTCGTCGCACATAAGCAGCGTTTGGCAGCCATCGGCGTCGACGATTGTCCATGAGGGGATCAGGAAGGCGCGCAGCTCTTCCGCCTCGTCCGCCGGCAAGAGGCTTTGGCGGATCGCATCGTCCCACAGCACCGCGAGCACGCGCTTGTCATGGACCAGGATCAACGTGCGGACGTCATTGAAATAGCGCCCCGTGTCGATCAGGTGGTGCAGCACCTCACCGGGGATCAGCGGCAGTTCGCTTCGATCCATCTCGAGGATGACGTGGTCGATCGCCCGCCCGCCCCCGCGCAGTCCGCCATCTTCCAGCCCGACTTCCGCCGGCGAGACGGAGATGAAGTCGATGCCACGGTCGCGAAGCGCCTCGGCGAGAAGAAAGATCTCGGTTCCGGCCTCTCCCGCATGCAGCATCGCCACGGTATCGCCTGGACGATACCGGCTACACAGCGCGTCAACGAAACCGTGTCCGGTCACCTCGCCCAGTCCCGTCGCAGCCACGTGTGGCGCCAGCGCCTCGGCTGCGCGCTCGCTCACCATCCAGCCGTTGAGCGGATAACGCGCGCCGATCTCGCAGACCCGTGGCTGCCCCTCCATGTCGTGAACAAGGTCCGGACGGTACCAGCCGACGCGATAGGGTCTCCCACGCGCCAATTGCAGAAGCGCTTCCATCGGTTCGGGCAGCGCATAGATGGTGCGGATGCGCGGATCGTCGAAATAATGCTCGACGATCGCGCGTAGCGCCTTGTCGAGCAGTTGGTTCAATCGATCGAGCCGGGCCAGATAGGCTGGCGTGATCAGCACCGGCGTCGCCGCGAACTGCGCGCCATCGATGATCGGGGGATCGCCGAGCCGCGCTGCCAGCGCAAGATGCGGATCCTCGGCAAACTCCCGCTCGGCGATCCGCAGCAATGGCGCATCGACACCTGCGCTGCTCAATGGACCGCCTCGACCTCGATCGCGTCGCCCAAGCAGAGATGATCGAGCACTGCAGCCTTCTTTGCGAGATAGGTCGCGACGATCTCGTCGAGCGAATAGTCGGCGATATCGACATCCATGGCTTCGGCAAAATGCTGCAGCGCGCTCAACGCGTGAAAGAAGTGGTTCTTCTCTGTCGGCCCGGTGTGGACGCTGATCCAGGCGAGCGTACGGCGGCTTTCCGCATCGGCGACGCCATATTCCTCAGCCAGCCACCGCCGGAACAACGGGAGGATGAACTCGACCTCGCCATGCGTGTAGATCTCGTGCACCAACGTTGTGAGCAGCGCGATCATCGGGTCGCGGTCCCGCAGCGAATTATGGTCCTTCCAGTCCTTGAACTCCTTTGCCGCAGGATGAAGGTAACGGCGGGACAGCCAGCGATCATCGCCGACAATGTCGGTCGCCATCCGGTAGAACATATCCGAGTGAAGCACCCGGTGCGTGACCGCGAGATCCTCATCGATGATACGATCGAGGCTGGTGAGCGTGCGCAGCAGCGCGCCCTCATTGCCGACCTGTTGCTTGCGGTGAAGCATGAGCGTCAGACGATTGCCGATCCCCGAAACCGTGACCGCGCTGTTGTTGGTCTGCGACCAGCTGTGGAAGAAACTGCTCAGCGTTTCAGGATCCTGACGTTGCCGGGTCAGAACACAGAACCCTTTCTCGATGGTTTGAAAGTAATGACAGTTCCCTGAAAAACACCGTATCAGGCCAGTTTTAGTGTGCGAGTCAGGCATCGCTTCAAGTACAGGTAATACAATAGCTTGCAGAGAACTATTCATCGACACCCCCTTCGATTTTGAAAAAAATAACTGGGATGCATGAGCAGAGACAGCGCAATCTGATCCGAAACGGACAATACCAATACGAATTATATTTGATACGCCAATAGATACCTATCACGATTTTAAGTATTCCCGATGACAAGATAAGGACTCATCGCGGAATAACCGCAGTATCCATCGGCTGAACGAAGGCCAGTCCTCGGAAACGTCGATCGTCACGCGGAGCGCCCGACTGCTCAATCAGCGGCCCGCCCCGACTAGAACCGGCTCCTGACCGTCAGGCGCAGCGTCCTGCCCACCGAATCCTGATCGTCGCGGCCATAGCCCGGTGCCTTCATGCCGTTTTCCAGACGCGCGCCGGGCCGCCGGTCAAACAGATTGGCGATTTCCAACCCGAACTGCACGCCTGCGCCACGTCGCGGGGCGCCGCCGTCCTTGTTCGCCGGAACGGCTCGCTGCAGCGTATAGCTGAAGCGCAGGTCAATCGTCCCCAGCGGGGAGACGCGAAGATCGCCGGGATCGTCCCGGCCACTTACGCGCCGAACACGATAGCCATCTCGCCAGCGCACGGCCATGTTCAGACCCCAGGGACTGCGGCGCGCGTCTATCTGCGCATCGAACTGTTGGCGCGGCTGGCCACCGCCGTCGCCGGACAGGCGATCCATCTCCGGCAGACCGGCGTGTATCCGGGCCATATTCTGCACCTGCCAGCTATGATTGAAACTCACGCGCAGTACGCCCCGCCGTTTGTCCGCTGTCGCGCCACCCAGCGGAAAGGTCGCGCCAAGACTGGAGGCGAGGGTTTTCGTTCGTGCAGAATCGAAATTGATCGGCCGCTGGTCGAGCGCGGTCAGGCGACCTGCAGCATCGCGCTGGAATCGTTCGGGAAAGGCGGCTTCCAACTCCGGCGTCACGGCCGGAAGCGGCCCGATGCCGTCCAGGGCATTCGACTGTTGCAGGCTGACGCTCGCTGCCAGGTTCCACGGAGCAAAGGGCCCCAGCTGGGCCGATAGCGACAGCCGCTCGAACCGCGGCGGCCGGAGGCCCGGCGTTCCGCCGAGGATCGGCAGCACCCTGGACGCCTCCCCGGTGGCGAAATCGAACACCGTGATCGGCGATCCATAATATTCCGGCGCGAACCGCTGCGCCTCCGACACGCTCTCGGTAGAGCTCGACCAAATGCCGGCGAGATTCAACTTCGAGAGAAGAGACCAGGTCAGGCCTGCATTCAGGCCCCTGCCCTGCCCGTTGCTGGACTGCCGCAGACTGGCGCCAAGAGTCGCGGACATCCCGCCGAGGAGGCGCGCGACGATCGATCCCTCTCCAGGCGCGGGTGGCTGCCACAGCGGAATGGACATGGTGCCGTTCAGGCCGACATCATGTGCGGAGAATGTCTGCGGCGTCCTGGCGACCCTGGAGGTCATGTGCGAGTACGAAGCCTGCGCAGCGAGGCGCACTGCCACCGGGCCGGCCGGCAATCTGAATATGGTGCGGTTGGCTGACACGGTCGCAGCCAGTGACCGTTGGCGCGATTCCATGTCCGCGAGGCCGGACTGGTTCGATGCGGACACCTGTCCGGTCACGGATGCCTGCAAGGACCATCCTGCCAGCTGACCGCTCAGGCCGCCGAGCACCGAAAGACTGCGCGAAGCCTGACGCGTTTCGATCGGCATGCCACCGCTCAGGGAAACCGAACGCGTGCCCCGCGCCTGAGCCTGAACGTTCATGCTCGCCGACCAGTCCCCCAAGGCCCGGGTCAGCGCCAGATTTGCATTCACCACCTCGGTCGATGGCCGCAGGCTGATCGCTTCCTGACCGGGGTGATCTTCCAGATAGCGCGAACGCTCCGCCCCAAGCAGGGCAGAATCCCGTGTCGCACGGGCGCCGAACTGGGTGGTGCTGTTACCGGCGATGACGCCTTGCCGGAGATCACCGGCAAGGCTCGACGTACCGCCGGCGGTGGGCACCTCCGCATCGAGCTGGCCATCCCGGCTGCTGAACCGCCTTTGCAATACGATGTTCAGAACCCGGCGTGACGGATCGCCAGCGTACCGAGCACCGGCGTCGCGCGGCAACACTTCGACACGCATCAGGGCATCGGGCGGAAAGCCGAGCAAGACACCGGGATCGGCCATGCGCTTGCCGTTGACGATGACGACCGGAGTTTCGCCGAGGGCCTGGTTCTCGGCCACGCGACGGATCACCTCGCCGATATCATAGGCGTCCAGAGCATCGATCTCATCCGCACCCAGCTCGGTTTCCGGCCGCGTCTCCGCCGCTCCATAGCGGCCCGTCACCACGACATCATCCTGTGGTGCATCGCGGCTTTGCGCCTGATCCTGGCCGCCGGGGATCGAAACGGATCCGGCGGACTGAGCACCGCCCCCGACAGTCGCGAGCACGCAGATGATCCACTGCATTACGCGTGTCATCCCCATCATGTTCGACAACCAGAACCGGCACGCCGGACAAGCGCCCGATCAGGGCAAGAACCGTTCCAGCTGCCGCGCCGGTGCCCTCGCTCCGATCCCGCTCTGCAGCCGCAAAGGGGCTAGGCTTTCGGCCTTACGCGTGTCGGCGCCCAAATCGGTGGATGCCGCTTTATCCAAGGCGACGCCCGCTCCAGTTCGAAGGCGAGTTCGAGCAAGGTCCGCTCGTCGCCCAAGCGACTTGCGAACTGCACGCCGATCGGCAGCCCCTCTGGTGTCCAGTGCATCGGCAAGCTGATCGCCGGTCCACCGAACGCATTCTGCGGCATGGTGAAGTCGGCATAGGCGTTCAGGCGCTCGGCAAGCGTTCCGAGCGGCAGGGAGCCGTTGATGTCGCCGATCTTCGCCGGTGGCTTCAGAAGGACCGCCGACATCAGCACATCGACCTTGTCGAAGGCACCGAAATAGGCACTGGCATAGCCTTCGACGCGCCCGAGCGCCTGCATGGCACCGGCTGGCGGAATCAAGTCGCCCATCGCGCCGATCGCCGCGGACGCCGGCTCGATCAAGTCAGCCAGCTGGCGTGCATCAAGGCCCGTTGCCGATAGCAGATGCTGTTTGAGCTGAGCGCCCTCGAGCATGTAGATTTGCGTGAAATCCGCGAGGAACGCCTTGCTGTCGAACGGCCAATAGGCTTCGCTGACCTTGTGACCGAGCGAGGTCAGCAAGCCGGAGGTCGCGTCCACCGCGCGGATCACCGCATGGTCAGGGAGCGCTCCGCCCAGGCCCGTGAGCAGGAAACCGACGCGCAATCGCCGGGTCGATGGGCCCTCCACACGACCTACGGGCGGATACGGCGCCTTCCACCCCCGCTCGACAGCAGCCAGGAAATTGGCGGTGTCGCGTACCGTTCGCGAAACGCATAGCGGTTCGACGAGGTCGAGTTGGGCGAGGTGCCCCGGCGCATCGGGGACGCGCCCGCGCGAGGGCTTGAGGCCGACCAGACCGCAATTGCTGGCAGGAATTCGGATCGATCCCGCCCCATCGGCGGCATGTGCCATCGGCACGATCCCGGCGGCGACGGCTGCCGCCGATCCGCCTGACGATCCGCCGGGCGTACGGTCCAGCGCCCAGGGGTTGCGCGTAATACCATAGCCCAGCGTCTCGGTAGTTGGCAGCGCACCGAACTCGCTCATCGTCGTGCGCGCGAAGATATTGAACCCCGCGCGCGCAATCGCCGCCGCCATCGGGCCATCCTGCCTTGATAGGGGTGCGACCTTGTCCAGGCGCGAGCCAAAATGCCTGCGCGTTCCGGCAAGATCCTCCTCATCCTTGATCAGGAACGGCACGCCGGCGAAGGGCGCAGAGAAGTCCGTCGTGGCGAGGGCCCGCTTGCGGGCGCGATCGTAGAGCGGCTCGCTGACGCAGTTGATGTCGGGCAGCACGGCCCGCGCTCGCGCAATCGCAGCGTCCAGCGCCTCGACCGGACTGATCTTGCGCGCACGAATGGCTTCGGCGAGCGCGGTTGCATCCATCTCTGTGGAGGCGCCTGCGGTGCCGGACACCGGGCCGGCAAAGGCGGCGGCCGGGATCAGTGCGCCGATACCCGCTACGCCAGCCTGTTTCAGAAAATGGCGGCGCGCGCATTCGGGCAGGATATCGATCGGATCCATAAGGTCAGTTCCTTGTAAGCTGATCAGGCCTGGGCGAAGGTCCGGCGTCCCCGTTCCACCGTCATCGTCTTGCCGGCCCGAGTGGCGAGCGAGCGCGTGGTG
>CAYOXO010000105.1:0-15117 GCA_964407945.1 uncultured Stakelama sp. | reverse complement strand
CGCCGTCGAGCACGCGCAGCGAACGCTCGACTTCGATCGTGAAGTCGACGTGGCCCGGCGTGTCGATGATGTTGATCAGGTGCTCTTCGCCCTTGCCCTCGGCAGCACGCCACTTGCACGTGGTTGCCGCGGACGTGATCGTGATCCCGCGCTCCTGCTCCTGCTCCATCCAGTCCATCGTCGCGGTGCCTTCATGCACTTCGCCGATCTTGTAGGACTTGCCGGTGTAATAGAGGATGCGCTCGGTCGTCGTGGTCTTGCCGGCGTCGATGTGCGCCATGATGCCGATATTACGATAACGCTCGAGCGGATGGCTGCGGGCCATGATCGGGTTTCCTTAGCGATGTGGGGAGCCGCTTGCGACGGCTCCCCGGAATATAGGTGCGAAAATTACCAGTGCCAGATCATCGGCTTTCGCCGATGGCCCAGGCTTACCAGCGATAGTGGCTGAACGCGCGGTTCGCTTCCGCCATGCGGTGCGTGTCTTCGCGCTTCTTCACCGCGTTGCCGCGGTTGTTCGAAGCGTCCAGCAGCTCGCCCGACAGGCGGCCCGACATCGTGTTCTCGCTGCGATTGCGGGCCGAAGTGATCAGCCAGCGGATCGCGAGCGCCTGCGCACGCTCCGGACGGACTTCGACCGGGACCTGATAGGTCGCACCGCCGACGCGGCGACTGCGGACTTCGATGCCCGGCTTGATGTTGTTGAGCGCCTCGTGGAAGACTCCGATCGGATCCTTCTTCGCGCGCTGCTCGACAACTTCGAGTGCCGAATAGACGATGCCTTCAGCGACGGACTTCTTGCCGTCCAGCATCACGCTGTTCATGAACTTCGACAGAACCTGATCACCATAGACGGGATCTGGCAGGATTTCCCGCTTCTCGGGACGACGACGACGTGCCATCTTGAATTTCCTTCTAAACTTCAGCGTATCCGGAACCTGTCCGGGGCTTACTTTGGCTTACTTGGGACGCTTCGCGCCGTACTTCGAACGGCTCTGCTTGCGGTCCTTGACACCCTGGGTATCGAGAACGCCGCGCAGAACGTGATAGCGCACACCGGGAAGATCGCGCACACGGCCTCCACGGATCAGGACCACCGAGTGCTCCTGCAGGTTGTGGCCCTCGCCGGGGATGTACGAGATGACTTCGCGGCTGTTGGTCAGACGGACCTTGGCCACCTTGCGAAGCGCCGAGTTCGGCTTCTTCGGGGTCGTGGTGTACACGCGGGTGCAAACGCCGCGCTTCTGCGGGTTCTGCTCCATCGCAGGGACCTTGCTCTTGGTCTTCTGCGGTTCGCGGCCCTTGCGGACCAGCTGGTTAATCGTCGGCATGAAGCCCTTCACCTTTTTCGTTACCGGTCGCCCGGCGGTTACTGTGCGGGAGCCCTGGTTGTGCAATACAAAAGGGCCTGGTGGGCGTACCCCCTGGCCCCAAGTCTCCGACACCGTTCAGCTCTGTGCCGCCCGGAACGCCGAAAAGTCGACAGAATCGACTCTCTGCCCCGCTGCGGAACGCGCGGCCTATACGCTTGCGCCCTGGACCGGTCAATGCCGGGTCGATCACGGGCCTTAACCCCATTTCAACGCGCCTGGGGCAAGCGGGGAATCATGCCGCTCTCGCCCCTTCGTCCATCGATGCCCGCGCCCGCGATCTGGCTCGTCGCGCTGGTCGTTGCAGCGCAGGCCTGGGCATTGTGGCCGCTCTTCACGCCGGATATGACCACGTATCTCGTTCCGTGGCTGGAAACGATCCGCACGCATGGCGTGGGCCCGGCGTTCGCCGAGCCCTTTTCCAACTATATGCCGAGCTACCTCTACTTGCTCGCGCTCTTCAGCCCGCTCGCCGAGTGGCTCGACCCGACAAGCGTCATCAAGCTGCTTTCAGTAGCGGGCACCATCGCGCTCGCCCTGTCGGTCCATCGCCTGCTCGGGGCACTCGGCGCAGCGCAGCGCATGCAATGGGCAGCCGCCGTCCTGGCCCTCCCCTCAGTCGCGTTCAATGCACTGCTGATGGGCCAGTGCGACGCGATCTATGTCGCCGCGTGCGTGATGGCTGTGGCGATGGCGCTCGAACGTCGTCACCTCGCCATGTTCGCGTGGTGCGGGATCGCCTTCGCGTTCAAGGCGCAGGCCGTGCTGGTCGCCCCGTTCTTCCTTGCGCTCGCGATTCGCCGCCGCGTACCTTTCGGCTATTGGCTCGCCGCTCCCGCGGCCTTGCTCACGATGATGCTGCCCGCACTGATCGCGGGGTGGCCGCCGGGCGATCTCGCGACGATCTATTTCCGCCAGGCCGGCACCTTCAGCAACGAAATCGCGCGCAATGCACCCAACATCTGGTCGCTCGCGGGCGCGATCTCGCCTGAGCATGCACCGAAGCTCTTCGGCCTCGCCCTTGCCGCGACGCTCGGCGGGGCTGCCGCCTATGTCGCCCGGATGCAGGTGGTACGCGTCGATAGGGCCAGGCTGGTCGGCATGGCCGCCCTGGCCGCACTGCTCACTGCCGGATTGCTGCCGCGGATGCATGAGCGCTACTTCATGCTCGCCGACATCCTGATCCTGGCATTCGCGATCGCGCGTGGGAGCCGCGGCGCATTTGCGCTCGCCGCACTGGTCCAGCTCGGCTCGACTGCGGCAATCGTGGGCTATCTGGGCCTTGGCATCCCGATGGTCGCGATCGGCGCGGTCTGCATGATCACCGCGACATGGATCCTGGCGCAGCCGCTGATTGTCCCTCACGCGAATGATAATCGCGACGGGCCGCATGGGATTCCACCCGCGCACGGGCTGCGCGGCACCTTGTCCTTTGATATGATGAGTGCGCCGGTCGCAGGGCCGCGGGGGGAGTAAGGCTTATGTTCGGGAACAAGACGCGCGACGATCGGCCGGCGATGCCGCTTGCAAACGGCAACAACAACGGGCGGCGCGGCATGTTTTCCGTAATCGGTGCCGATGTCGTGATCTCGGGCAGCATCAGGGCAAGTGCCGAACTGCATGTCGAGGGCAGAATCGAAGGCGATGTCGATTGCGCCGGGCTGATCCAGGGCGCGGAGAGCCAGATCGTCGGTGGGGTCACGGCAGAGAGCGCACGGATCGCCGGCGCGATCGAGGGCGCGGTCCGCGTCCGCCAGCTCACCGTCGAGCGCACCGCGCGCATCACCGGCGACGTCGAATACGAAAACATCACGATCGAGAATGGCGGCCATATCGACGGCCGGATGCGCCGCATCGGTGCCACCACCGTCACCATTACGCCACTGATCGGCAGTGATGCCCCGCGCGCACCGCTTGCAACGACGGTCGAGCCAGCGGCTGCCGCCAGCCTAGTCTGAGACCAGCACCCCGCCCTTGATCACCGCCTTCACCGCGGTGAGTACGCCGACGTCCTTGAGCGGGTCTCCCTCCACCGCGACGATATCGCCATAGCGGCCGACTGCGATCGCACCGACATCCTTCTCGCGACCCAGCGCCTGTGCGGCATTCAGCGTCGCCGCGCGGATCGCTTCGAGCGGGGTCATCCCATAGGTGACCATGGTGCGGAACTGACCCGCCGCGGTGCCGTGCGGCATCACGCCGGCGTCAGTACCGAACACCATCTTCACGCCGGCGGCATGCGCCTTGCGGAAATTGTCGCGCTGGATCTGCGCTACCTCGCGGTCCTTGCGCAGATTGTCCTCGAGCACGCCGTTCTTCTTTCCCTCGGCCTGCGTATAGTCGGTGTTGAAGATATCCATCGAGAACCAGACCGGCTGCTTGCGCGCCACGGCAAGCCGGATGCCTTCGTCATCGACCAGGCTGACATGCTCGATCGTGTCGATGCCCGCACGGATCGCCGCCTTGATCCCCGCCGCGCCGTGCGCGTGCGCAGCGACCTTGCGGCCCCATTGATGCGCCTCGTCGGCGATGGCGCGCATCTCGTCCTCGGAGAGCTGCTGCTGTCCCGGCTCGGTATTGCGCGAGAAGACCCCGCCGGTGGCGCAGATCTTGATCACCTCGGCACCATATTTCCGCTGCTCGCGCACCTTGACGCGCAGTTCCTGCGGCCCGTCACCGACCGCCACGCCCTTCGCCTTGAACGAGGGCGGCAGATAGGTCTGGTCGCAATGCCCGCCGGTCGCGCCCAGCGCATGCGCCGCGGGCACGATCCGCGGCCCGGTGATCAGCCCCTCCTCGATCGCCTGCTTGTAGCCGACATCGGCATAGTTTTCCGACCCGACATTGCGGATCGTCGTGAAGCCCGCCTTCAGCATCGCGCGCGCATTGGCGACGCCCTGGATCGCCCAGAAGCTGTCAGTGAACTGCAGCCCGGTATAGCCGCCATAGAGCGGATTGGCGTCGAGATGGACGTGCATGTCGATCAAGCCGGGCAGGATCGTTTTGCCGCTCAGGTCGATATGTCGAACGTCACTGCCCCAGCGCACCGTACGCGCGTCGGCGATGCTCTTGATCCGCCCATCCTCGATAAAGACCGCGGGATGCTCGACCACCGTCCCCGCGACGACATCCACCATCCGGTCGGCGGTGACGACGACGGTCTCGGCGGCTGCGGGCGTGGCGGCGAGCGCGGCTACGGCCGCAAGGACGATCTGGCGCTTCATGGAATCCCCCATCTGACGTTTTCGCAACGCTCGCCGCACCCGCGCCAAAGGTCAACTATTTCAGCGGGTCGTGCCCCCAGTTCATCAGCGAATAGCGCCAGCGCGAGGTGGGAATCCGAAACTCCTCATACGGCCCCTGCCCGCGATGCCGCCGCACGAAGCCGACCACCTTGCGCATATGCGCATAATCGCCGCCGTCCAGTTCAGCCTCGGCCTTGCGCAGGATGCCCACGATCCGGCGGCCCGAGGCGCGGCCGACGCTCTCGCTCTCGCCAGCACGCTTGAAGCCGACCTTGCGACTTTCCTCGGTCTCCAGCCACGCCTCGATCTCGACCGCGGTCATGTTCACCACCTCGTGAAAGTTCCGCAACACCAGCTGGTGATCGTCCTGTTTCGCCATGTCTTCCCAATATTCAGACGTTGACGGCGCCCTCCATCGCGCCGTCGAGCACGGTCCGTGCGCTCGCGATATCGATCGCAAAGCCGACCCACATCGCCAGCAGCACCAGCGCAGAGAGCGAAAAGATCAGCGCCCGCACCGGCACCTTCTTGGGCCCGATATGCACGAAGCTGTGAAGGCAGCGCAGCGCCACATAGACCCATGCCAGCACCACCTGCACATTGCTGTCCTGATTGGTGAACAACAGCAGCGGCACCAGCGCGAAATAGAGCCCCGGCATCTCGAACAGGTTGCGATAATTGTTCGCGGGCATCTCGACCGGCTCGAAATAGCGCAGCGCGGCCTCACCTGTGGCGAGATCCGCGTCCCTCGGCGGGTTGGCGCGGATATGGCCGAACCGCTTCACGAACATCATCAGGTAGACGCTGAACATCAGCGCAACGAGCGCGAATGTAGGCCACAGGATCGCAATACCCATGCCGCAGTCCCTCTCCTTCGGTTATGGGACGGCAAGGTGGCGGCACGGAGCCGCGCTGTAAAGCGGAGGCACTCATGGTGACGGGTCAGGAAGGTGGATGTCGTTGCGGCAAGATTCGGTTCCGGATCAACGCCGAGCCTTTCGTCACCGCGGTCTGCCACTGCCGTGGCTGCCAGAAGATGAGCGGCAGCGCCTTCTCCACGACCCTTACCCTGCCCGCCGGCGCACTTGAGCTCATCGAGGGCGAGCCGGTGATCGGCGGCCTGCATGGCGATGAAGCGCGGCATCATCATTGCGACTGGTGCAAGAGCTGGCTTTTTACCCGCCTGCCTCCCGAATATGGCGCGGTGAACGTGCGCGCAACGATGCTCGACGATGCGAGCGGCTTCGTGCCGTTCATCGAGACCTATACCAGCGAAAAGCTGCCCTGGGCGCAGACCGGCGCAGCTCATAGCTTCGAGAAGTTTCCGGAACCGTCCGACTATCCCCGGCTGATGCAGGCCTTCGCGCAAACCGGCGCGGGCTGATCCGCCGCGCGTCAGACGAGCTTGCGGCCGAAAACCGGGCGCGGAGCAGCGCTGTCGGGCACCTCGAAGCTCGCCTCACCGGCCGCCTTCTTCTCTAGATAGCGGGAAATCGCTGCGTCGGCATCGAACTCTCCGCGTGCCGCGTCTTCCGGCGCCTTACCGCCCTTGGGCTTCGCCGTCGCCAAGCGCAGCAGCTTGAACAGGATCGGCAGGCTGAACAACAGGCTGATCGCGCCAAGCGCATAGACCATGGGCATCAGCTGTTGCGACGCCACCCCGTCCATCGAGTCGTTGACGCGATAGAGGTAGATCGCCAGCCCGCCGAACCCGAAGACGGGCACGATCCCCAGAAACGCCTTTGCCGACATGCCATGCTCCCGCAAATCGCGCGGCAGCATGACAGGGTTTCACCAAGAAAGGCTGAACGGAGTTTGAGATGCGCCTCCCGGCGCACCTGAACTCCTCACATATGCAGCTGGCGGCCATAAGCGGCCAGCACCGCCTCATGCATCGTCTCACTGATCGTCGGGTGCGGGAACACCGTTTCCATCAGCTCGGCCTCGGTGGTCTCGAGCGTTTTGCCGATCGTGTAGCCCTGAATCATCTCGGTCACTTCGGCGCCGATCATATGGGCGCCGAGCAGTTCGCCGGTCTTGGCGTCGAACACCGTCTTCACAAAGCCTTCCGGCTCGCCCAGCGCGATCGCCTTGCCGTTGCCGATGAAGGGGAAGTTGCCGACCTTGACCTCATAGCCGGCCTCCTTCGCCTTGGCCTCGGTCAGGCCGACGCTGGCGATCTGCGGATGGCAATAGGTGCAACCCGGGATGTTGCGCGGGTCCATCGCGTGCGGATGCTTGCCCGCGATCGCTTCGGCCGCAATCACGCCCTCATGGCTCGCCTTGTGCGCGAGCCAGGGCGGTGCGGTGATGTCGCCGATCGCATAGAGGCCGTCGATATTGGTCTTGCAGTCCGGCCCGGTCTTGAGGAAGCCGCGGTCGTCAACCTCGACGCCCAATTCCTTGAGGCCGATATCGGCGGTGTTCGGCACGATGCCGATCGCGACGATGACATGGCTAAAGTCGCCCACAGCGGACTTGCCGTCCTTGGCGACGATCGTCGCCTTCACGCCGCTGGCGTCGGCGGCGATCTTGTCGATCTTCGCGCCGGTCATGATCGTCATGCCCTGCTTCTTGAGCGCCTTCTCCAGGTGAGCGGAGATGTCGGCGTCCTCGACGGGCACGATACGGTCGAGCATCTCGACCACGGTCACCTCGGCGCCCATGTCGTTATAGAAGCTCGCAAACTCGATCCCGATCGCGCCCGAACCGATGACCAGCAGCTTCTTCGGCATCTCCTTCGGCGTCATTGCATGGCGGTAGGTCCACACCTTGTTGCCGTCGGCCGGAAGCCCCGGCAGGTCGCGCGCACGCGCGCCGGTCGCGAGGATGATGTTCTTCGCGGTCAGCTCGGTCACCTTGCCGTCCTCGGCCGTGACGCTGAGCTTGCCTTTCCCGGTCAGCTTGCCGGTACCCATGTGCACCGTGATCTTGTTCTTCTTCATCAGGTGCGTGACGCCCTGATTGAGCTGCTTGGCAACGCCGCGCGAGCGCTTGACCACGGCCTCGAGGTCCGCGCTGATCTTCTCGGCAGCCAGGCCATAGTCCTTGGCGTGCTGCATGAAGTGGAAGATCTCGGCCGAGCGCAGCAGCGCCTTGGTCGGAATGCAGCCCCAGTTCAGACAAATCCCGCCCAGCAGCTCGCGCTCGACGATCGCGGTCTTCAGGCCGAGCTGGCTCGCGCGGATCGCGGCGACATAGCCGCCGGGTCCGGAACCGAGCACGATCACGTCATAGGATTCAGCCATTGTCTCTAGAGCCCCTGGGGAGTGAGGATTGAAAATAGATAGGGTCGGCGAACGCGCCTTGCATCAGCCGTCCACCGGGCGCGGCTTGCGATCCTCGCCCACCGCAACGAAGGTGAAATTGGCCTGAGTCACCAGCTCACGCTCTTCGCCATGGCGGCCGCGGCGCCAGGCCTCGACGTCTATCTTCATCGAGCTGCGGCCAACCTTGGTGAGCGCGGCATAGACCGAGACCTCGTCGCCGACGAAGACGGGCGCATGGAACTGCATCGCGTCCATCGCCACCGTGACGGCGCGCCCTTTGGCGCGGCGCGCGGCGACAAGGCCGGCGGCCATGTCCATCTGACCGATCAGCCAGCCGCCGAAGATATCGCCATAGGCGTTGGCGTCGGCGGGCATTGTCGTCACGCGAATCGTCGGCTCGAAAGCCGGCGGCGACCGGTCAGGCATCACTTGCATTCCTCTTGGCGCGATCCGCCGCCATTGCCCGCCGCATCGGGCCAACCCCCATGCCGATCACGCACAGGATCGCGACGGCGGTCACCAGCCACACGTCGCGTGCGGCCAGCGGATAGGCCCAGGCCGAAACCGAAGCGATCACCAGCGCGACCGCAATTCCGGCGGCGATGTGCAGAGCTTCGACCAGGACGCGCATCGCGGCCTCAGGCCAGAAGGCCCATCGGCGACTCGACGAGCGCCTTGAACACCTTCATCAGCTCGGCGCCATCGGCCCCATCCACCGCGCGGTGATCGAAGCTGCCGGTCGCCGACATCACCGTCGCGACGCCCAGCGCATCGTCGACGATGTACGGACGCTTCTCGCCCGCGCCGACCGCCAGGATCATCGCCTGGGGCGGGTTGATCACGGCATCGAACTGCTTGATTCCGAACATGCCCATGTTGGAGATGCTGGCGGTGCCGCCCTGATATTCGTGCGGCTGCAGCTTGCCTTCCTTGGCGCGCTGGCCGAGCTCCTTCATCTGGGTCGAGATCGACGCCAGGCCGATGTTGGCGGCGTCGCGGATGATCGGGGTGATCAGGCCGGTCGGGGTCGAGACGGCGACCGAGATGTCCGAGCGGCTGTACTTGATCAGCTTGTCGCCCGCATAGGTGACGTTGCACTTGGGCACCTGCGCCAGCGCGACGGCCAGCGCCTTGATCAGCATGTCGTTGACCGACAGCTTCACGCCGCGCCCTTCGAGGCTCTGATTGAGCTGGCCGCGCAGCTTGAGCAGCGCGTCGAGCTGGACATCGACGGTCAGATAGATGTGCGGAATCGTCTGCTTCGCCTCGGTCAGGCGGCGCGCGATCGTCTTGCGGATGTTGCTGAGCTTCTCTTCCTCGTGCGGGATGCTCTCGTCGTACCAGACCGCGGCAGGCGCCGCCGGAGCCGAAGCAGCAGGCGCAGCCGCTGCGGGAGCCGCCGACGGTGCCGCAGCGGGCGCCGCGCCGGGCTTGGCGCCCTCGACGTCCGCCTTGACGATGCGGCCGTTCGGACCCGAGCCGCTCACGCCGCCCAGATCCACGCCCTTCTCGGCCGCGATACGACGCGCCAGCGGGCTCGCCTTGACACGATCGCCGCTCACCGCCGCCGGAGCAGCGGGCGCGGGCGCAGCGGCGGCAGGTGCAGCCGCCTTGGGTTCTTCCTTCGGCGCTTCGGCGGGCTTGGGCGCTTCAGCCTTCGGAGCTTCGACCGCCGAGGCGTCCTCGCCCTCGCCTGCCAGCACCGCGATCACGGTGCCGACCTTCACGCCATCGGTGCCCTCGGCGATCAGGATCTTCGCGATCACACCTTCGTCGACCGCTTCGAATTCCATCGTCGCCTTGTCGGTCTCGATCTCGGCCATCAGGTCGCCGGCCTTGACCGTGTCGCCCTCCTTCACCAGCCATTTGGCGAGAGTGCCCTCCTCCATCGTCGGGGAAAGGGCAGGCATCTTGATGTCGATCGACATGGGTGGGGAGGATCCTGTCGCAGGGTGGTGGTTTCCATCCTCCCTTGCGCGATGAACGGCGCGGGTCAAGTCTGCCGCACCCGTCAACCTCTTGCGCTACGGGCCTTCTCGCGCCACCACGAAGGGGAAACGGGAGGGGATGGTTTCATGCGTACCTATCTTGTGGTGATCGACGAGAGCCCGGAGGCGCAGATCGCCCTGCGTTTCGCTGCGCGCCGCGCGGTCAAGACCGGCGGCGGGGTCGAGATTCTCTCACTGATTCCCAAGCCCGATTTCGTCCAGTGGGGCGGTGTGATGGCGACGATCGAGGAAGAGGCCCGTCAACGCGCTGAGGCGCTGGTCGCCGGCGCTGCAGGCACGCTGATCCAGGAATCGGGGCTGAAGCCTACCATCACCGTGCGCGAGGGCGATGGCCCCAAGATCATTCGCGAGCTGATGAACGCCAATCCCGAGATTGCCGCGCTCGTCCTCGGCGTGGCCGTGGGCGGCAAGCCCGGTGCGCTGGTCACCCATTTCACCAGCGGCGACATGGCCGCGCTCCCGGTGCCGCTGATGCTGATCCCGGGAAGCCTCGACCGCGACGCGATCGACCGGCTAAGCTGACCGATATGCGAACCCTCCCCATGCTCGCGCTGCTCGCCGCAGCCTCCGCCCCCACCATCGCCAACGCCCAGAACAAGCCGGCTCCCGAGCAGCCCAGCCCCGAACGACTCAAGGCCGATGTCGAGAAACTGGTGAGTTTCGGCACCCGCCACAGCCTGTCCTCTGCGACCGATCCGGTGCGCGGTATCGGCGCCGCGCGCAAATGGGCCGCGGACGAGCTCAACCGCATCGGCGAGAAATGCGGCTGTATCGAAGTCGCCAACATCGCCCGGACCTTCACCGGCCCGCGTGCGCCGAACGGGGTCGAGATCGTCAACGTGCTCGGCTTTCAGGCCGGAACAGACCCCAAGCGCGTGGTGATCGTTCAGGGCCATATCGACAGCCGCGTGTCGGACCCGCTCAACTTCACCGCCGACGCGCCCGGCGCCAATGACGACGCATCGGGCGTCGCGCTGGTGATTGAGGCGGCGCGTATCCTCTCGAAGCAGAAGCATCGCGCGACGATCATCTACGCTGCGCTGTCGGGCGAGGAACAGGGGCTGTGGGGCGGCACGCTGCTGGCCGAGACCGCGAAGGAGCGTGGCTGGACCGTCATTGCAGTCCTCAACAACGACATCGTCGGCGGCACGATGGGCCAGAACGGCGTCCGCGTCGCCGATCGCGTCCGCGTCTTCTCCGAAGGCATTCGTGCCTCGGAAACGCTGGAGGAACAGATCAAACGGCGCGGCGATGGCGGCGAGGATGACGGCCCCAGCCGCGCGCTGGCAAAGGCGATCGACAAGGTCGCCGATGGGCTGCGCAAGGAATCGCCCGACGCGCTCGACGCCTTCATCGTCCGCCGTCCTGACCGGTTCGGGCGCGGCGGCGATCATGAGCCGTTCCTGCGCCTCGGCTACCCGGCCGTGCGCTTCTCGGTCGGCGCCGAGCATTACGACCAGCAGCACCAGGATCTGCGTACCGAGAATGGCCGCGTCTATGGCGACACGATCGACAAGATGGACTTCCCCTATCTGGCGAAGGTCACCGCGCTCAACGTCGCGACGATCCGCCGGCTCGCCAACGCGCCCGATGCACCGTCATCCGTGGTGCTCGACGGCGCGCTCTCGCACGACATCAAGGTGAAGTGGAATGCGGTCGTGGGCGCCAAGGGCTATCGCGTCTATTGGCGCCGCAACGACATGCAGGACTGGACCGACGTGCGCGGCGTCGCCGGACTGACCGAGACGGTGCTGAAGGACGTTCCGGTCGACGATCACTTCGTCGGCGTGGCGGCGGTCGCGGCCGACGGCAGCGAGAGCATCGTCACCTTCGGCACCCGCCCGCCGCGCCCATAGTCGGCGAAGAGATTGCCTTCACTTATCGCGAGCCCGCCGCCATCCTCCCCCCGGGGATGGCGGCGGGAAGCGCTTCAACGGCAATAGCAGTTCTTGCCCTTCACCGGTGCGCGATAGAGCTTCTTGGTCGGGGCGCGGCGCACGACCCGGCGGGGTGAGGAATAGACGACTTCCTCGGTCACGATGGTCTTGGTGGTGACGACCGGAGCCGACTGGATGGTGATCGTCGTGGTCGCCGGGGCACCGTAATAATAGCCCTGAGTGTAGCAGTTCGCCACGCACACCATCGGGCGCCGCGCATAGCGGCGATGCTCATATCCATCGCGATATTCATAACGGTCGCGATATTCGCGGCGGTCGTCGCGGTCATAATCGCGTTCGTCGTAACCGGGCGCATCGTAATCGGCGCCATAGCCGCGATCATAATCGTCGCGATCGGCAACATAACCGTCGTCATAATCATAGCCGTGACCGTCGCGGTCCCAGTCAAGGCCGCTGACCGAATCCCACACCTTGCCGCGGCGGTCGATCAGCACCGCATCGTCATAATAGCGGACCCAGTCATAGCCCGCTGCCGGCCGGCTCAGCCCCCAGCTCGACCAGTCGTTGATCCAGAACCCGCTGCCGATCCAGTAACTCGGCAGCGTCCAGCCGCGCACCGGCCGGCGATAGGCGCCCCAGCCGCCCGGAGCCTTCCAGCCCGCATACCAGCGCCCATCGATCCGCTGCCCCCACCGGCCCGGACGCGTGGTCTGCTGCCAATGACCTGGGCGGGGCGTGCCCGGAGTCCAGCTACCGGGGCGATGCGGCCGTGTCGGCTGCCAGCCACCCGGCCTCGGCGTTCCCGGCCGCCAGTTGGGGCGTTGCGGCGCGTGAGCCGCCGGCGCCGCCGTCGTGGGCATCACCGTAACCGGCGCGGCCGGCACCATTGCGGCCGGCGCGGGATAGGAGGCCCCCGGGGTCTGTTGCGCTTCCACGGGCGCGGCGAGCGCCAGGCCGCTGGCAGCGGCGACGATCAGGGTGGTGGTACGCATCGGGCGGCAACTCCTCTTTGGAATCGCGCCAGCCTCAGGCGAAGACGCGAATCTTCACCATCTGTTAACACTTTCGTTACGGTCGCACCAAGTCGTGCCGCGGATCGGCAAGTCCCAAATCGGGCCAAGGACTTAACCACGATCGCTCGGACTTCACGAAAACCGTGCCAATCCAGAACAGACGATTCGGGCCCTCAGCCCGCGATCCGCGGTCCCAGCAGCGCCACCAGCGCCTCGCACCCCGCCGCATCCTCCGCATCGAACCGCCCGGCGACCGGGCTGTCCAAGTCGAGCACGCCGATCAGCCGGCCGTCATGCGAGATCGGCACGACCAGCTCGGAATTGCTCGCCGCATCGCAGGCGATATGCCCCGGAAAGGCATGGACGTCCTCGACCAGCTGGGTCTCGCCGCTCGCCGCTGCGGCACCGCATACACCCTTGCCGAACGGGATGCGGATGCACGCCGCCTTGCCCTGAAACGGGCCGAGCACCAGCTCGCCGCCGACATTGCGATAGAAGCCCGCCCAGTTGAGGTCGGGCAGATATTGCCAGATCAGCGACGCGGCGTTCGCCATGTTGGCGACGGCGTCGTCCTCGCCCGCGGTCAGCGCGTCGAGCGCGGCCAGCAGGTCGCGATAGAGCTCGGCCTTGGATCCGGCCGCAATGTCGAAGCTGTACATGAGGCAGCAGGTGGCCCGCCGCGCCACGCGACGCAAGGGGTCACGCCTTGACGTCCGCCTTGGCAAACGCACGCAGCGCATCCTTGCCGTTCCAGCGTGCAGTGCGGTCGTCCGACGCGGCCAGCTTCGCCGCCAATTCTCGCGCCGCCGCACGCAGCGCCGGGTCTTTCTTTCCCCCGATCGCGCGCAACGCCCAGTTGGCGCCCTTCTTGACGAAGTTGCGCTCGTCGCCCGCCGCTCCCTCGATCAGCGTGAGGCCATGGCGATAGTCCGCCGGCCGCCCGTGCAGCGCCAGGCAGGCGAGCAGCGCGAACCCGGCACGGCGCCCCATCTCGTCGTTGAGCCGCGTCCACGGCTCGACCATCGCCGCCGCGCCCTCGACCTTGTCGAACAGCTTGAAGCAGGCCGTGTCCGTCACCGCCCAATTGTCGAACGCTCCGCGCCACGCATCCATCTGGGCGTGCGTGACCAGCGCCGGATCGTCGATCAGGAACGCGACCATCCGCCCCTCATAGACTCGCGTCGCCCACAGCTCCGCCGCGAGCCCATGATCCTTGCCCAGCGGCTTGGCGACCGCCTGCATCCGCGCCATCGGCACGCCCAGCACCCGGTCGGCCGTGACGATGCCGTATCGCGGCCCCATTTCGTCACGGGTCTTCGCCGATCCCTCGGCCGCAAGCGCCGCCAGCACCGCCGCAACCCGGTCGCTCACTCGACCCGTACCTTGCCGCGTCCGGCCTTGATCTGCGCGCGGCCCTTCTTCTCGTCCACCCGCCGCGCCTTGGCGGCCTTGCTCGGCTTGGTCTTCACCCGCCGCGCGTCGCGTTCATAGGCCTTGGTGATGAGCTCGGTCACCCGCTCGCGCGCATCCTGGCGGTTGGCTTCCTGCGTCCGGAATTTGCGCGCGGTGATCACCAGCTCGCCACCCGCCGTCAGCCGGCTTCCGGCCAATTCCTTGAACTTGGCATAGGCCCAGGGCGGCAGGCCCAGCTTGAACACGTCGATGCGCAGCTGGACCGCGGTCGCCACCTTGTTGACGTTCTGACCGCCCGGTCCCGACGCCGCCAGGAACTTCTCCTCGACGATCGCCGCCTCAGGCAGTTCAGCCGGCATCGTCCCCATCCACCGCTTCGCCTGCAGCTTCGTCCACCGCGGCGTCCTGCGCGAACCCGCCAAACCCCATCGCCTTGAAACGCGCCGGGGTCGGCGCCTCGGCATGGACGTCGGGCTTGCCCGGCCGTGGCACGGTGAGTTGCGCGGCATGGAGCATCATCGTCCGCCCGCCCGCGACGCCATAGACCGGATCGCCGGTGATCGGGATACCCAGCCCCTCGGCGGCATGGACGCGGATCTGATGCGTGCGCCCGGTCTCGGGATAGAAGGCGACGAACGCGCGCCCGTCCTTCGCGTCGAGCACCCGCCAGCGCGTGCGCGCGACCTTGCCTTTCGGATCGCCGGTCATGCGCCAGCCACGCTCGGCGCTCGACACCTTGATCAGCGGCAGATCGATCAATCCCGAAGGCTCCTCGGGCACGCCGTCGATCACTGCCAGATAGCGTTTGGTCACCGCGCCCGCCTCGAACGCCTGCTGGAAGCGGGCATGCGCCTTGGGATTGCGCGCGAGCAGCAGACAGCCGCTGGTGTCGCGATCGAG
>CAYOXO010000104.1:0-15172 GCA_964407945.1 uncultured Stakelama sp. | reverse complement strand
CGTTCGGCTCGTCGAACGGGTTGACGCCGAGCGCGATGCCGGCGACGGCGGTCGCCATCTCGAACTGGAAGAAGAGGGAGCCCAGTTCCTCGGGCGCGCCGAGGACGACGATCGCCTCGGGACGCGGCCCGGCGGCGTTGAGGAGCCGCATCGAATAGGGCAGCCCGATCTCCTCGCACGCCCAGCGCGGGCGAAGGTCGCGGACGAAGCCGCGAGCGAAATCGGGTACCCAGTTGAAACCGGTGATCTCGAGCTGGGCGGGTTGTGGGGGGGCTGACATGCTTCTCTCCTCTTTTCTCGTTCAGTAGCCCTCGGGCCACTCAAAGGGCGTCCCGGGACGATAGGGGCGGCCCTCATTGATCACGCGCGCGACCGAGGGACGAGCGCGGAGCCGGGCAAACAGGTCTGCGAGCAGTGGACGATCGCCGATCGGGACCATGAGGTTGGCGTAGAAGAGCGCGGGCGCTGCGGCGCAGTCGGCGAGGCTGAAATCGGCGCCAGCGGCCCATGCACGGCCGGGCAGCCGCGCCTCGACGAAATCATAGGCTGTCGCGATCAGTGCGCGATCGGCATCTTCGTCGCACGGCTTGCCCATCAGCTTGGCGAGCACCAGCCGGGTGAGGGGGTCGGCGACATAGTTGTCGAATACGCGTTCGAGCGTGCGCGGCTCCAGGCCCGCGAGTCGGTCTTCGGGCACCAGCGGGGTGCGGCCGGGAGCCAGCGTATCGAGATACTCGACGATCACCCCAGACTCGCCGAGCACGGAGCCGTCGCCGGTTTCGAGCGCAGGGAATTTGGTGAAGGGCCAGACCCGGGCGAGCGCGGCGCGGTGATCGGGATTGCCGAGATCGACGAAGACGGGCTCAAACGGCAGATCATGCTCGTAGAGCGCGATCAGCACCTTCTGGCAATATTGCGCAAAGGGGTGATAGTGGAGGCGGAGCGTCACGCGTCGCCTTCCTTCTTCAATCCCTTGAGCAGGGCGACCACGGCCATCGCATGGCCATGGCCGAGTCCCAGTTCGTCCTTGAGCGTGGCGACGATCGCCATCGGCTTGATGCCGTCGGCGAGCGTCGCGCCGGCCGTCCAGCCGCGCTCTGCGCCCATGGCACGCAGGTCAGCGGCCGACTTGCCGGTCTTTTGTTCGATGGTATTGAGATAGGCTTGGAACGACATGGATTGGGATTCCTCAGGCGTTGATCGGCGTGCCGGCGGCTGCGGCTTCGATGGTGGCGATGTCGATCTTGTGCATGGTCATCATCGCATCCATCGCGCGCTTGCTCGCGGCGGGATCGGCGTTGTTCCAGATGAGGTGCATCAGCCGCTTGGGCGTGATCTGCCAGTTGACGCCCCATTTGTCCTTGCACCAGCCACAGGCGCTTTCCTTGCCGCCATTGTCGACGATGGCGTTCCACAGCCGGTCGGTCTCTTCCTGATCGTCGGTGAAGAGCATGAAGCTGACCGCTTCGGTCTGGGGAAAGATCGGGCCGCCGTTGAGACCGATGAACTTCTGTCCCGCGACTTCGAAGTCGACGGTGATGACGTCGCCCGCCTTTTGCGAGGGGGTGTCGGAGGGAGTCCGGTTCACCGTGATGACGCGGGCCTCAGGTAGTACGGAGGCGTAGAAATTCGCGGCTTCCTCGGCGGTATGATCATACCAGATGCAGGTAGTGAGCTGAGTCATGGCGTTTTTCCTCTCGAATTGATGTCGGACTCGTCGTCGCGAGCCCGCCAATATTTTTCGACCAACGACCTGCCGATGCGGTCAGGCGAAGGGGCCGGTGCCGACGAGCGCCCCGTGGCCGAGCATCGCCACCGCGGTGAAACAGAAGGCAGCAATGCCGATCGCGACGCTCTGGGCGACGGGCAGATACTCGCGGAACAGACTACGCATCTCGGGTCTCCATTCGGGGGCGGCCCATTCGTCGACGGGTTGGCCGCGAATCGCTTGCTTGATCTTGATGCGCGAATCGGTTATTAAAAGCAACTATGAAGTTAGAAAAAGTGACTAAAGAGGAAAAAGTGGCGGAAAAGCGCTGGTATGATGATGCCTGCGGCACCGCACTGGCGCTGGAGTTTCTGGGCGAGCGTTGGTCGATGCTGATCGTGCGCGAGCTGATGCTGGGGCCGCGCCGCTTCGGTGAGTTGAAGGCGGACCTGACGGGGATCAGCGCCAATGTGCTGACCCAGCGGCTGGAGAGCCTTGAACAGGCGGGCGTCCTCACACGGCGCAAGCTGCCGCCGCCCGCCAATGTACAGGTCTATGAGTTGACGCCCTGGGGTTATGAGAGCGAGCCGATCTTCCAGGCGACGGGGCGCTGGGCGACGCGCTCGCCGCGGCACGATCCGACGCTGCCGCTTTCGCCCGTGTCGGCAATGCTGTCGCTGCGCACGATGATCGCCGCCGACCGGCCGGACATTCGCATGACGATCGGTTTCCGCTTTCCGGGCGCATCGTTCGTGGGGAGGCTTGATCGGCACGAGCTGGCGATCGAGCCGGGCGAGGCTGACGATGCGGACGTGGTGTTCGAGACGGACACCACTCGGTTCGTCACGCTCGTCTACGGCAAATGGCCGTTCGAGGAATCCGAGGCAGAGGGCCGGCTCAAGCTGATCGGCGACCGCGCCAAGGCGCAGCAGTTCGTCGATCTGTTCGCGCTGCCCGAAAAACTAATCCAAGGAGATGCATGATGGCGAAGGTGGAACGGGTCGAGATCGAGAATGTCCTTCAGCCCGGCAAGACCTATCGCGTCGAGGCGGGGAAGTTCGCGGCGATGCGTGATGCCATGCTGGCTGTCCTGCCCGCCGAAGCGCCGGGTCTGACACCCGGCGAGATCAAGGCAGCGGTGCTGCCGCGTCTGCCCGACGACCTGTTTCCGGGTGGGGACAAGGCCGGGTGGTGGATCAAGGCGGTGCAGCTCGACCAGGAGGCGAAGGGCGTGCTGGCACGATCGACCGCGCCGGTGCGGCTCTACCGGGCCTGATCGGGCCAGCGAAATGATGCGGCGCGGCACAAGTGTCTCGACTTCGGGTCGCGCGCGGGGCTAGGGACTGCGGCGACTCTTCGAAGGCCCTGCCATGACCGATATCCCGAACACCCAGCCCGATAGCCGGGAAACCACGATCCTCGAAGCGCCTGACAAGCAGGTCAGCGTGCGCGATCTGTTCGGGATCGATATCGACATGGAAGTGCCGGCGTTCAGCGAGGCGGACGAGCGCGTCCCCGATCTCGACCCCGCCTATGTTTTCGATCCCGACACGACGCTCGCGATCCTGGCCGGCTTCGCGCACAACCGCCGCGTGATGGTGCAGGGCTATCACGGCACCGGCAAGTCGTCGCACATCGAGCAGGTGGCGGCGCGCCTGAACTGGCCGTGTATCCGCATCAACCTCGACGCGCATATCAGCCGTATCGACCTGATCGGCCGCGACGCGATCGTGCTCAAGGACGGGCAGCAGGTCACCGAATTCCGCGAAGGGCTGCTGCCCTGGGCGATCCAGACGCCGACCGCGCTCGTCTTCGACGAATATGATGCGGGCCGTCCCGACGTGATGTTCGTGATCCAGCGCGTTCTGGAGACCGAGGGCAAGCTGACGTTGCTCGACCAGAACCGGGTGATCCGCCCCAACCCCTATTTCCGCCTGTTCGCTACCGCGAACACGGTTGGTCTGGGCGACACGAGCGGCCTGTATCACGGCACGCAGCAGATCAACCAGGGCCAGATGGACCGCTGGAACATCGTCGTCACGCTCAACTATCTGCCGGCCGCGACCGAGGCTCAGATCGTGCTCGCCAAGAGCGGCGAGTATGACAAGCCGGGCGGCAAGGAGCTGGTCGAGAACATGGTGCGCGTCGCCGACCTGACGCGCCGCGGTTTCATCAACGGCGACATCTCGACCGTGATGAGCCCGCGTACCGTGATCACCTGGGCGCAGAATACCGAGATTTTCAAGGATCCGGGCTTCGCGTTCCGCCTGAGCTTCCTCAACAAGTGCGACGAGGCGGAACGGGCGCTGGTGGCAGAATACTACCAGCGTGTGTTCGGCAAGGACCTGCCCGAGAGCGTGGTCGGCAAGGCTTGACGTTGGCGCCGTCTAGTTCCCCTTGGGAGCAGGCGGCGCAACCGCGCCATAGGAACCGACCGGAGCGATCCGGCGCTGTCGGATGAAGTCGCGCATCAACGGAAAGTAACCGGCGGGCTGGCGGGTCGAGAGTCGGGTGTCGTCGGGCGCCGTTTCGAATAGCTGCATGCCATGCTCGGCGCCGGGAAAGATCGCTGCGGCGATCGGGCGTCCGTTGCGCGTGAGGTCCGCCAGACGTGCGGCGGTTTCTCCGGGCGCGGCGTCGCGATCCTCGGCGGCAAGAATCCAGAGCTGCGGGGTGTCGAGGTTCCGCAGTACCGGCATGGGATCATAACGAAGGGGTATGTTGGGGATCAGGCCCGGTCCCTTGTCGCGCAAGGTTTCGATCGGCGCGGTGAGCATGAAGCGCGTGAAGTCGCCACCGATTCGGCCGAACCAGGGTTGCGAGCCATATCTGGCGCGGACCGGGGACATGGAGCGTTCGCTGTCACGAAACTCGCTTTCGAGCGTCGTGGCGATCGCGTTGGCGATTTCGGTCGCCGGGCCGACAAGTGCTTCGCCGCCGAGCCTCCGCGCATCGGCGAGGAGCGATTCCCGCTCGGCGGCGATCGGTGACACTGCGAGGCCGAAGCTGACGATCACGAAATCCACCGGCGCGATCTTCGCCGCGAGCGGTGCCACCCATCCGCCCTGGCTGCCCGCCTGATAGCCGATCGGGCCAGCCCTGTTTCCTGCTAGCCGACGGGCTTCGGCCGCCGCCTTTACCGCATCGGTCGCCAGGGTCAGATAATCGTGCGTGTAGCGCCCGCCGGAGGCGCCGGTCCCACGCTTGTCATAGACGAAGGCACCGATTCCGGCCGCCGGGAACTGGCGCTGAAGGCTATAGGCGTCCCGTGCCGAGATCGGCTCGGCACCATGGATCAGCACGACGATGGGGACCGGGCGGCTGCCTTTCGGCAGGAGCAGGCGGCCTGCGAGTTCGGCTCCTTCCACGGCAAACCGGGTTTCGGTGACGTCGAGTGCGATGCGCTGCCCCGGTGTACCCGCGAAATCGACGCGTTCGGCAGCGCAATCGAAGTGGAGCGTCTTGCCGTCGGCACGACCGGTTCTGCCGAGGCTGCTCGACCAGGCCTTTCCATCCGAGTTTGGAACCAGTGCGCCGTGGGTTCCATCCTCCTGACGCCAGCGGAGCTTTCCTTCGCCTGCCGGCGCGATATCGACCGCGCGGCCATCGGCAAGCCGATACGCGCCGACGGCACAGCGGGCGGTCTCGATGGGTGAGGATTGTGCAAGCAATGGGGAGGCACCCAGCATGCAGCAGAGCGGCAGGAGGCGCACGGACAGCTTCTTCATGATCTGACTTACTCGATCGGTGCCACCCGACAAACAGGGTTCGGGTGAATCGCTCTGTTTTGCAAGGGGTGGAAGGGATTGTTTCAATCGCGATCTGCAAAGTTGGGGCGCACTGCCGGGTTTGCGGTGCTGGCGGTAGCCGAGCGCGATTTTGCCCGCTAATCGATCGCGATGGCTGCCGACTCTCCCCTCGATCAGTTCAAGTCCGTCCTTGCGGGTGCGACGCGCGCGCTGGCGCATGAGCCAGAGGTCGAACTGGCCTTCACCGCGGATGCCCCGACGCAGTCAGGACGACATATCAAGGTGCCGATGCCCGGCCGCAATCTGCCGCCGGAACAGGTGGCAGAAGCGCGTGGCTTTGCCGATGGATTCGCGCTGCGGATGCGGCTGCACGACAATGCGCTGCACCAGAAACGAGCGCCCAAGGAGGCTGTTGCGCGCGCCGTGTTCGATGCGGTGGAGACCGCGCGGGTCGAGGCGCTGGGGTCGCGCGGCTATGCGGGGATCGCCGAGAATCTGGACCGAGCGCTCGAAATGCGGATGCGCTCCGATCCGATCAACCGCGCCCGCACGCGAGATGAGGTGCCGCTATCGACGGCGATCCAGCTGATGGTGCGCGAGCGCCTGACCGGGCGCGAGGCGCCCGCGGAAGCAGCGTTGGGGCTCGCATTGGTGCGCGACTGGATCGAGGATCGAGGCGGCGCCGACCTGGATGCACTGGCGCTGGCGATCGACGATCAGGCTGCGTTCGCCAAGCTGGTCGGCAATCTGCTCGAGGATCTCGAGCTGACCGAGGGCGAGCTGATTCCCGACGAAGCCGATGAAGGCGGCGGCGAGGATGAGGGCGCCGACGAGCAGGAGCAGGACGAAGGCGAGGACGGCGAGCAGGACGGCGAGACCGGCGAAGGCGAGGTCGAAGCACGCGGCGAGCAGAACGAAGCCGAGACCGAGGACGGCCAGGAAAGCGAGCAGGAACAAGGCGAGTTTGACGACGCCGAGGGAGAGCCGGGCGACGAGGGCGAGGATGGGATGATGCCCGTCCGTCCCAATCGCCCCTGGTCGGACCTGCCGCCGCAATTCGATTATACGGCCTTCACCACGCAATATGACGAGGTGATCGCCGCAACGGAACTGTGCGACGAGGAAGAGCTGGAGCGGCTGCGCGCCTATCTCGACCAGCAACTGGTTCATCTGCAGGGTGTGGTGACCAAGCTTGCCAATCGGTTGCAGCGGCGGTTGATGGCGCAGCAGTCGCGGTCGTGGGATTTCGATCAGGACGAGGGGCTGCTCGACGCGGCGCGGCTTGCGCGCGTGGTGGTCAACCCGATGCAGTCGCTGTCCTACAAGGTCGAAAAGGACGCCAAATTCCGTGATACCGTCGTCACGCTGCTGATCGACAATTCGGGGTCGATGCGCGGCCGGCCGATCTCGATCGCGGCAATCAGCGCGGATATCCTGGCGCGCACATTGGAGCGCGTCGGGGTGAAGACCGAGATCCTTGGATTCACCACCAAGGCGTGGAAGGGCGGGCAGAGCCGCGAGAAATGGCTGGCCGAAGGGCGGGTGCCGCAACCGGGGCGCCTGAACGACATCCGCCACATCGTCTACAAGCAGGCCGACGAGCCGTGGCGCCGCGCCAAGAAGTCGCTTGGACTCATGATGCGCGAAGGGCTGCTCAAGGAAAATATCGACGGCGAGGCGCTGTTGTGGGCGCATCACCGGCTGATCGCGCGGCCCGAGGATCGCAAGATCCTGATGGTCATCAGCGATGGCGCGCCGGTCGATGATTCGACGCTGTCAGTGAATAGCGGTTCGTATCTGGAACGGCATCTGCGGCAAGTGATCGGCTGGATCGAGCAGCGCTCACCCGTCGGGCTGGTCGCGATCGGCATCGGCCATGACGTGACGCGCTATTATAGCCGCGCGGTGACGATCATGGACGTCGATCAGCTGGCCGGCACGATGATCGAGCAGCTGGCTTCGCTATTCGATATCGACGCGTGATCGAGGCCCCGCCTGGCGGGTTTCAGGGGCCGGTCAAGCGGTCGATCACCATTGCCGGGCATCCGACCTCGATCAGCCTGGAGCCTGTCTTCTGGGCGGCGCTGGAGGGTGCGGCGGCGCGCTACGGCCTGCCAATCAATGCGATCGTTGCCCAGATCGACCATCTGCGCATCGGTGCCGACAACCCTCCCAATCTGGCAAGCGCGATCCGCAGCTGGTTGTTCGGGCTGCGACAAAATTGCGACAGTGTTGAAAATGATTCGCAGCTTCGTTGACTCTGCGAACGACTCTCAATAGCTGGCCCCAAAATACATAGGGCTAAAGGGGCCGCAAATGACTCGCACGACTTCCGACGGCCGCAAGGCCGCGCCCGCCTTCCTCGCGCTTGCTGCGGTCGGTTTCATCGCTTCGGCGCCGGCATATGCCGCGGATCCCGCTGACCCGGTTGCCGGGGCCGCCAGTGATCAGCGCGACGACGTCGTGATCGAGGGCGAGCGCGTCCGCGAACGCGAGAATCCGAAGGCGACCCAGCCGCTGATCAATACGCCTCGCTCGGTCGTGCTGATTTCGGAGGATGTGATCAAGGACACGGGTTCCGCAACCTTCGTCGACGCGTTGCGTACGGTTCCAGGCATCACTTTCGGCGCGGCCGAGGGTGGCAACCCGATCGGCGACCGGCCGTTCATCCGCGGCTATGACACCCAGGGCTCGACCTTTCTTGACGGCGTCCGCGACGTCGGCGCGCAGAGCCGCGAAGTCTTTGCCGTCGAGCAGATCGAAGTGGTTCGCGGCAGCGACAGCACGACCGGCGGGCGCGGTTCCGCTGGCGGCGCGATCAACATCATCTCGAAGCTGCCCCGCGGTCGCACCTTTGCCAATGCGGCGCTGAGCTATGGCACCGACGACTATAAGCGCGTCACGCTGGACGCCAATTACCGGGTGAGCGAGCTGATCGCGGTGCGGCTGAACGCGGTCTATCACGATCAGGACGTTGCCGGGCGCGACTTCCTTTACAATGAGCGCTGGGGTGTGGCGCCGTCGATCACGATCGGTGTCGACAGCCCGACCCAGCTGACGGCGAGCTTCTATCACCTCGAAACCGACGAACTGCCCGACAGCGGCTTCCCCTATCGCTACATCGCCTCAGCAAGCGTCAACAACGCGCCGGGCACCGGGCTGGTGATTTCCGAGCCCGCGATCGGCGATTTCACCACTGCAGGCGGTACGAAGGGCTATATCGATCCCGACAATTTCTACGGTCTGGTGAACCGCGATTTCCGCAAGACCAAGGTCGACCAGGCAATGCTGCGCGCGCAGCACGACTTCGGTGGTGTGACGCTGCGCAACACCGCGCGCTATTCGCGGACCGAGCAATCCTATATCTACACCCAGCCCGACGACAGCCAGGCCAATGCGTTCGGTATCCCGACTGGCGGTCGCAATGTCGGTACGCTGCCGAGCGGGCGGTTCAACGATTATACCGGCGGTGGTCGCGTCTGGCGCCGCGCCAATTCGCGCTATGGCACGGTCGAGTCGGTGATCAATCAGCTCGACCTGTTCGGGAAGTTCGAGACCGGACCGCTCAAGCACAATTTTGCGGTCGGCGGCGAGCTGTCGTGGGATCGCGCGGCGCGCGGCACCTTTGTCTCGCAGGGCGGGGCCGCGATCAATACCGGCGCCAACAATGCGACGACGGGCGGCCGCTGCGGCACTGCGCCAGGAGCGGCGCCCTATAATTGTGCGGACCTGTTCAACCCCAACCCGCTCGACCCCTGGGTCAATCTGATCGGCGGGGTGGCGACCCCGATCGTGCGCAGCGCGCCCGAGACCCAGACGATCCAGCATGGCGAGACCAAGGCGCTCTATGCGTTCGACAGCATCGAGTTCGGTCCGGCGATCCTCAATCTCGGCATTCGCTATGATGATTTCCGTTCACGGGTCCGCCTGCCCGTGGCGGCCGGGGTTCGGCCCGAGGTAACGCGCCAGGACGGCGTGTGGAACTATCAGGCTGGCCTGGTGATCAAGCCGACCGCGAACATCAGCCTCTACGGCTCGTTCGCGACGGCATCGACCCCGCCCAACAGCCTGATGGGCGAAGGACAGGAGGGCAATGCACTGCCGACCACCGGCACGCTGCAGGCCGCTGCGGATGCGCTCGCCGTCGAGAACACCAAGTCCTATGAACTCGGCGCCAAGGCGCAGCTGCTCGGCGGGCGACTGGCGCTGAGCGCGGCAGTGTTCCGGACCGAAACCGACAACGCTCGCGTCACCAGCGACCAGAACACGATTGCCTTCATCGGCAAGCGCCGCGTCAACGGGATCGAGTTGAGCGTCAACGGGCAGGTGCTGCCTGGCTGGCAAGTGTTTGGCGGCTACACCTATCTCGACGCAACGGTGGTCGATGGCGGGTTCACCGTCACGGGTGCCACGGTACAGCCGTCGGTCAATACCGGCCGACGCTTCCCCAACACCCCCGAGCACGCAGCCACGCTGTGGACGACGGTCAATGTGACGCCGCGCTTCACGATTGGTGGTGGCGCCTATTACCAGGGCCGTGTCTATGGCGGCTATTCTGACAACCGCTATGTCAACACAGCAGGGCAGTTCGTGCCCGCAACCGTCGTGATTGCTCGTTCGGTACCCGGCTATACCCGGTTCGATGCCACGGCGAGCTATCGCTTCACCGACAAGCTGGAGCTGCGGGTCAATGTCCAGAACCTGACCGACGAGCGCTATTTCGCAACCGCCTATTCGTCGCACTATGCGCAGATCGCACCTGGGCGGTCGGCCTTCGCGACGCTGACGATCAAGTATTGAACAAGGGGGAGGAGCGGGTGGCGGGCCATTTGTCCCCGGACCGTTGCTCGCTCCAACCCCTTCGGGTTAGGCACGTGCCATGATGATCGCGATCCCCGAGCTGCTGGACACCGAAATGGTGGCGAAAGTGCGGGCGATCATCGATGCGGCTGAATGGGTCGATGGCAACGTCACCTCCGGCCACCAATCGGCACTGGTCAAGAAGAACGAGCAGCTGCCGGAGGGAAGCCCGGCAGCGCTTGAGGCCGGGGGCGTCATCCTTGATGCCCTCGGCCGTTCGCCGCTGTTCTTTGCTGCCGCCCTGCCGCTCAAGGTCTTCCCGCCGCTGTTCAACCGCTATGGCGAAGGCCAGACCTTCGGCACGCATGTTGACAATGCGATCCGCATCAGGCGCGGCAGCGAGTTCCGCATCCGCAGCGACCTGTCGGTCACGATCTTCCTCGAGGACCCTGCCGCCTATGACGGCGGCGAACTGGTGGTCGAGGATCACTATGGCGAGCAGCGGGTGAAGCTGCCCGCAGGGCATGCGGTGGTCTATCCGTCATCGAGCCTGCACCATGTGACGCCGGTGACGCGTGGCGTCCGCGTGGCGAGCTTCTTCTGGCTGCAATCGATGGTCCGCGACGATGGCGCGCGGCGCATCCTGTTCGACCTCGACCAGAATGTGCAGCGGCTGACCGGGCAGCTTGGCGGCGGCGACCGCAGCGTGATCGAGCTGACGGGTGTCTACCACAATCTGCTGAGGCGCTGGGCGGACGCCTGACCGGCGTTCCGGTGCCGGAAAGTCGCGAACATCATCCAGTCGCATCGCGGCGTCGCGAATCCAACAAGTTCTCAAGCCGGTGTGAAGTCGTGTTGGACTAATCCAACATGTTGGGAAGTCACTGCCGCGGCAGGACTATTTTCCGGCAAGTATTTGTGCTTGCAATGTTGGAATTCAAATGTTCCTAGAATGTTCCTCAATGGCGGAGTGGGAACATGAAGAACGTCAGGACCGGTGCGGTGATTGCGATCGCCGCGCTGACGGGGCTCGCGGTCGCGGCTGCGAGCGAGACCGTCACCTATAGCTATGACGCGCGCGGCCGGCTGGTCGCGGTGAAGCATAGCGGGACGGTGAACAACAACGTCCAGTCCAACTACACCTACGACAAGGCGGACAACCGCACCAACAAGACGGTGACCGGCGCGCCGTAACGGGCGGGCGCCGGACGCAATCTTTTCAAATCGACGGAGAATTCAATCATGCTGATTCAACGGCAGGGCGACGTGCGCCCATCGCGCAGGGCCAGGACGTGGCTGGTGGCGACGAGTATCCTTGCGAGCGGGCTGGCGGCCCCTGCGCTGGCACAGAATGCTGCGCCTGAACGCACTGCGCTCGACGCCAATGGTGTCGATCTGATCAACGGTACCTACAGTCCGAAGGTCATCGACGTCTCTATCGGGCCGGCGGGACCCGATGGACTGACTTATGAGCGGAATTCCCTGAACAGGCCCCTCGCCAACAAGGGTTACGAGGGATGGGTCAACATCAACACCGCAGGCGAAGTGTCGATCACGACGGAGGGCAGTTCGGAGAAATTCGTGCTGTCGGGATCGATCTATGTTCCAGTTAACGGCGGTTCATCAAAGTTGACCCGCCCTTCATCCATCGTCTGGGTGTATGAAAAGGGAGACGGTACTCAATATACTCTGTTCCGTGATACAAGTGATCCTCACGTGCTAACTGGAATTCAGGAAATAAAGTATCCAGATGGACGCAAAATCACGCTGACGTGGAAAGAGGGGATGTTCTATATTTCCCCTTGCAACATGAAGCCGTGTGAGCTGACGCGTCGCAATCGCCTCTCCTCAATTACAAACAGCGCAGGGTATCAGCTGAAATTCAGCTACGCATCGAATCTATCTGGCCCAAATGTGAGTCTGAATAGTGCGTTCGCATGGCAGACGATGAACAAGGTTCAGGCTATCAACAACACGATTGATGCATGTGATCCGCTGGCCAATACGTGTACCGGATTGACGCGGCCGTGGCCGACGGCCACGTACAATCAATCCGTGTCTGGTGCAGTGACCACCACCACGGTCGTGAACGATCGCGGTGAAACGTGGCGGTACAATGTCAGTGCCGCCGGGATTGATATCGAGCGACCTGCATCTGTTTCAACGCCGATGGTCACCTATGCGTCGGGTAAGGTATCCACCTACACGGAGCATGGTTTCACCACCAACTACAGCTTCGTCGATGCTTCCGGCGTTCGCACCGCAACGGTGACCGCGCCGGACTCGTCAACCACGATCGTGAAATCGGCTGTTGCGACTGGGTTGCTCGCGTCGGTCGAGAATGGACTGGGGAAGAAGACGGAATATACTTACGATACCAGCGGGCGGCTGACCGAAGTCAAGCAGCCTGAAGGTGACAAGACGGTATTCGGCTACGACACGCGCGGCAATGTGACGAGCGTGACGCGCAAGGCCAAGACCGGATCGGGGCTGGCGGATATCGTCACCACGTCGAGCTATCCGGCGACCTGCGCCAACCAGCTGACCTGCAATCAGCCGGACTGGACCAAGGACGCGCGCGGCAAGCAGACTGATTACACCTATGACCCCACGCACGGCGGCACTCTGACGGTGTCTCAACCGGCGGACGCCAATGGCATCCGTCCGCAGACCCGCTACAGCTATACGCTGACCGGTGGTGGTTACAGGCTGACCAGCGTGTCAGCCTGCCGGACCAGCGCGTCCTGTGTCGGCACGGCGGACGAGACCAAGACGACCATCGGACACGATGCCAATTTTCTGCTGAACTCGGTGACGACGGGGGCAGGCGACGGTAGCCTTGTCGCGACGACGACCGCGACGCGCAATGCCATTGGTGACGTGGCGAGCGTCGATGGCCCCTTGGCGGGCGCGGATGACACCACGACCTATCGCTACACCAGTGGGCGGCGGCTGGAGGGTGTCATCTCCGCCGATCCGGATGGAGCGGGTGCGCTCAAGCGGCGAGCGCAGAGGCTCACCTACACCGCCGATGGGCAGGTCGCGACGGTCGAGCGCGGTACGGTGACCGGCGCCGACGACACCGCTTGGGCGGCGTTCGCGCCTGCGGAGAAGGTGACGACGACCTGGACCAATGGCCGCAAGGCGAAGGACGCGCTGTCGGCCGGCGGCACCGACTATGCGGTGACCCAGTACAGCTATGACGTGGTCGGACGCCCGGAATGCGCGGCGCAGCGGATGAATCCGGTTGGGTTCGGGTCGCTGCCGGCTTCGGCCTGTACGCCTGGTACGACCGGCAGCACGGGACCGGACCGGATCGTCAAGACGCACTATGATGCGGCCGGGCGGGTCAACCGCAGCGAAAGCGCGGTGGGTACTGTGGATCAGGCGGACGATGCGGTGATGACCTTCACCGACAATGGCCAGATCGCGACGGTTGCCGATGGCAAGGGCAACAAGACGACCTACGAGTATGACGGACATGATCGTCTCAAGAAGACGCGTTACCCCGATCCCTCGACGGCCGGTGTCAGCTCGACCACCGACTATGAAGAACTGGACTATGACACCGGTTCGAACGTGACCAGTGCGCGGCTGCGGGATGGGCAGGTGATCGGGCTGGCCTATGACAATCTGTCGCGCCTGACGACCAAGGATCTGCCGGGCAGCAACCCGGACACGAGCTACAGCTATGATCTGGCCGGGCGGATGACGGGTGCAACGCGAAGCGACGGGCAAGCATTGTCGTTCGGCTATGACGCGCTGGGCCGCAACATCAGCGCGGGTGCCAATCTCGGCACGCTGACCTATCAGTACGACCTGGCGGGCCGGCGGACGCGGATCACGCATCCGGACAGCTTCTACTTCGACTACGACCATCTGGTGACGGGCGAGGTTACGGCGATCCGGGACCGGGACGCGACCGTGCTGGTGGGTTTTGCCTATGACGATCTGGGTCGCCGCACCGCGCTGACCCGCACCAACGGCACGAGCACCAGCTATGCCTATGACCCTGTGTCGCGGCTGGCCTCGCTCGGGCATGACCTGGCGGGGACGGCGAATGACGTGAGCTTCAGCTTCACGCATGATCCGGCCAGCGGGATTGCGAGCCGGACGGGAAACAATGACCTTTACGCCTTCCCGGGCTTTGCCAATTTCAACCAGAGCGACACGCTGAACGGGCTCAACCAGGTGACGGCCACGGGCGGCGCCAGCCTGACCCATGACGCGCGCGGCAACATCACCGGGATTGGTTCGTCCGCGTACGGCTATGACATCGAGAACCGGATGACGTCGGGCGGGTCCGCCAGCGCGATCGGCCATGATCCGCTGGGCAGGCTGCGGCAGATCGTCGCGGGCGTCAGGACTCGCGGCTATCTGTGGGACGGCAGCGACCTGGTGCTTGAATATGACGAGAACAACCAGATCCAGCGTCGCTATGTGCACGGCCCGGGCATGGACGAGCCGCTGGTCACTTATGGTACCCCGACCGGCGATGTGCGCTGGCTGCATGCCGACGAACGCGGATCGATCATTGCCCTGAGCAGTCCGCCGGGCACATCGACCGGGATCGTCAGCTATGACGCCTATGGTGTCCCGTCAGACAACGAACGGTTCGGCTATACCGGCCAGCTCTGGCTGCCCGAGCTGGGCATGCACTACTACAAGGCGCGCATCTACAATCCGGCGCTCGGGCGGTTCATGCAGGCTGATCCGATCGGGTACGGGGACGGGTTGAACCTGTATGGGTATGTAAAGGGCGATCCGGTGAACGGCGTCGATCCGTTGGGAACGGAATGCTATATGAATGGTCGAGTGTCGCACGTGCTCAGGAGCTATGGAGCCTGTGACGCAGCTGGCGGTACGTGGGAGACCACTGTCACTGGGAATGCCCCGCCGCGTCGTATCATCCCAG
>CAYOXO010000103.1:3904-15792 GCA_964407945.1 uncultured Stakelama sp. | reverse complement strand
CCAGAGCGCCCGGTTGAGCGTCACGTTCTGGTCGATGCCGTTGATCGCGCGGGTCTGCGCGCGGCGGATGCGGCCCTCGGCACTGCGCTTGCGGCCCTGCAACCCGCCACGGACCACATTCTCCTGAATGACGTTGAACGTGGTCCACAGGCTGCGGTCCACATCCTCGCGGCGGCGCGGCTCGATGATCTGCTCGGGCCGAACCGGGCTTTCGTCGTCGCCATAGCGCGCAACAAGGCTCACCTCGCCAAGCAAGCGCTGCTCATCCCGCGAAAGCTGGATCGCCTTCATCGACTCGCTGGCGTCGATCAGCCGGGGGAAGTCCTCGGCAACGGTGAACACGCCCTCGATAATGTCATGCTCGATATTCCCTTTGTGCGGCACACGGACCTCCTCGAACCGCTCGCCCGCAATCATGCTGTTGGTGCAAACGAAGCGCAGCATCCCGGCGAACATCTGATAGGCGCTCGTCCCGTCATGGCTGTTGACGATGATGACTTCGGCAGCCTCGGGCTTGCCGATGCCGTCATCCCGGCGCAAGCGCAGCATGTGTTTGGCGTGGCCGTGGCGGCTGCCGTCGCGGGGGACGGACTGGACGGCGAAGAATGGCGACCAACCTTCCCGGCGCAGCCCCTCCACGATGTCGATTGTCGGGACATAAACATACCGCTCCGAACGGCTGTCGTGCGCCTCGCGGGCGAAGATGGACGGGACGTGGCGATACAGCGCCTCGTTGTCGAGCGGCTCCCGGCCGCTGATCTGATGGGCGTTGCGGCCGAACCGAGTGGCAAGCTGGTAGTGCATTTTGGCCTCCTTTGGGCTTGGGTTTCCGCGCAGCGGATCGCCGCGCTGAAACCCTGCCCGTCGGCGAGACCGGGGGTGCAACCGGAGTGGGCGGCTTCGCGGGGAACCGGCTGCACGGAACGCGAAGCGTGGAGGAAGCTGGGCGGAAGCCGCTCCGAAGGGCGCTGGGGGCAGCGCCCCAAGCACCTCCGACAACATGCCGGGCCTACTGGCCCGTCCGCTTATGATAACCGGCGTAACAAACGCACGAAGGCGCCCCGCTCCAATGGAACGGGGCGCCGTGTCGGCCTCAGCGGGACCAGATCAGCGCGTATTCGCCGGCGGTCTCAGTCTCGGAAAGAGTGGCATAGATCGGCGCCGGGAAGGCGGGATCGTCCAGCTTAACCGAGATGTAGTCGCGGTTCTCGCGGCTGGTCTTCTTCCATCCTGCGCCGCACTCGACGGAACCGACCGCGAGGCGGTAGTCGGGAGCCTTCTCGCTCTCCTTGTCGATCGGCCGGAGGGTGGCCTTGGCGTTGAGGGTGAGCGTCTTGATGGTTCCGGTGAAGGAGCCGTTGGCCGCCTGGGTGAAGGTGCCGATGGTCGCCATGTTAAAGTTCCTTTCGCTCTCGGGCCACGACCGCCGCGGCCTCGATGGCGATCGGTGAAGCGGGGATGATCGGACGCGCACCGCTTGCGGCCGGAGCGCAGCGGAGGATGGCGACACGCGGCTTTTTTGCTTCGCGATGCAAAGCCGAAGGCGGCGGAAAAAAGCCGCGCGGCGGCGTTGCGCCAGGTCGAGCAAGGCGAAGCCGACCCCGGTTAGATCAAGCCAATCGAGAGGCCGCGCGGTCATGCCGAAGCCGAAACTAGACGCCTTGGCACACCTCGCGACCTGACAGGCGGAAAGCGGCTGCTGTGCTGAACCGCGCGATCAGCCAGCGACCGACAACGAAGGCGATCATGGGATGACGGGCGCAACCGAGGTTTCGCAACCTCGACCGAGATACGTCGAATGCGACCTGGGATTTGCAGCCACCGAACGCCAATATCGTCGTCGCGACGCGACACCGCCTCCAGGGCCTGACAAGTTCAGTCGGCGAGCCGATCGCCAAGACGCTGCTCGTCAATCCGCCATCCGCGTTGCGCCTCCCTTGGGAGGGGCGTGCGTTTGCAAAATGAAAGTGGCCGCGCCCCAACGGGCGCGGCCGCGATTTTTCGCCGGTCGAAATTGTAGGCCGGGACCGCTCGCGCGGCCCCGGCCCGATGCCGCTATTCGGCGGCGACGGCAAAGGACGCTTCGCCGTCCTCCGCTTCGGTATCGGGAGCCTCCGCTTCGGACGGCTGCTCCGCGCTTCCCACATCCTCGGCCTCGACGGGCGCGGGCTGCTCCACTTCCGCCTTCGGCGTCCGCAGCACGGCGGGAAGCCAGCCGCTCCCGGCCAGACGCTGCTCGGCGGTCTCGGCCATTTCCGGCTTCTTCTTGTCCGCGATATGGCGCGCGGCATCCTCGGAAACGCCTTCGGCGACGGCTTCAAGGATATGCGCCTTGGTGACGCGGCCAAGGTAGCTGTCCACGGTGGGCGTCCAGTCCTTCGCCATATCCAGCGCCAGCGCGGTCGCCAGCCTGTCTGCCGTTTGCAGCGTCCGGGGCTTGCGATCCCACGGCAGCCGCAGCGCATTGACGGTGCGGGACGCGCAGTGCGCCAGCAGCGCCAGCCGCTTCTCGTCGTCCAGCCCGACGATGAAGCCCCACAGGTCGGCCACGTCACGCGGCATCCGCTCGGCCCATGCCTCACGCGCCTCGTTCGCCTTGGCGGCCAGCGGCGTGTCCTCAATCCCGTCCGCATGGCTGCCCAGCGGCGTCACGGTTGGACGAACCTCAAGGCAACCGGCCTCGGCATAGCTGTAGAACAACTGCGCCGTGAGCGTGTGGGTCAAGGCGATCAGCGCCATGTCGGGCCGCTCGCCAAGTGCCACGCGCAGGGCCAGCGTCCGGTAAGCGGACAGGTCGCGGGTGAGGCTGTCAGAAATCGGCTTGCCCGGTTCCTCGTCCTCTTCCTCGATCTTCTGCACGTCCTCGTCGCCGTCCTCGGCCTGCTCGTCCTCCACGGCCTCCGGGTCGACGGCTTCACCTTCGCCCTCGGGCTGCGGGTCGGCCAGCGCCTCGTCCTCGGGGCGGACGAAGCCGCGCTCGATCCTGACCGTGCCGTCATGGTGAAGCACGACGAACGCGCCGCCATGCGCGATTACGCTGGCGTCGTAGGCGAACCGCTTGGCCGAAATCGTGTCGATCTCGTCGGACACGGCCTCCAGCTTCGTCGCCACGTCCTCCGGCATCTCGTCATAGGACGAATAACCCTCGGCCAGTTTGTCATGCTCGGTGGACAGCGCCTCCAACCGGGCCTCGTCCTCGTCGGACAGAGCGATGGACTGCGGATAGAAGCGCCGCATCCCGTGGGCGTGGGGGTAGTCGATATGCGCCTCGGCCCATTTCCAGCCCTCGGCCTGAACCTGCTCGGCAACCTCGCGCAGCTTCTCGGCGGCGAGCATGTCGAGCATGCCCGCATCCTCGAAGAACCCGCCCCGATCCTCGCTGAACAGGTCGCGGATGATGTTGCCGCCCGCCTCGACATAGGCGTCGGCCCCGACGAACACGGCCCGCCGGTCGGTCGCCGGAACATTGCTCGCGGTCATATCGCGCCGGATGATCCACGGCTCGCGGTTGTGATGCAGGTTGGCGAAAACCTGCTCCTGCCGGTCATGGTCCTCGGTGATGGCGAAGGCCATAAGCTGGTCCAGCGTAAGCCCATCCTCGCGATAGACCTGCAACAGCTTGGGGCTGATCGCGCCCAAGCGAAGTCGCTGCTTCACCACGGAAGCCGACACGCCGAACCGCGCGCCGATCTCCTGCGCCCCCCAACCCTTGTCGTTGGAAAGCTCCGCAAACCGCTCGAACTGGTCGGCGGGGTGCATGGGCGTCCGGGTCACGTTCTCGTCCAGACTGATCTCGGCGGGGTCGTTCGCCGTATCCAGCCAGCAGCGCACCGGCTCGGATTTCTTGATCTGCTTGCGCTTGGCGCGCAGCAGCATCGCCAGCCTGCGGCCCTCGCCAGCGGTGACGAGGTAATAGCCGGTCGGCGTCCCGTCCTCCTTGGTTTCCGGCTCCACGACAAGGTTCTGGATCAGCCCCTTGTGCTGGATCGAAGCGGCCAGCGCCTCAATAGCGGCTTCCCCATGCGGCACCTTGCGGGCATTGCGCGGGGACTTCTTGAGCTTGGCGAGCGGCACGGAAATCTCGACGCCCGACACAGGCTCGGCGGCTACGGTTTCGGTAACAGCGTTCATCACACTTCTCCTTCAAACCGCACTCACCCCGGAATGGGGTGGGCGGCGAAAGAGCGGACCGGCAGGCCCGCCGACGGAGCCGGGCAGCATCCGAAAGGACCGGAACGCAGAGGAGGTAAGCGCGGCACGCGCGTTGCGGCCCGGCGCGGCGGGCCTAAAGGGAAGCGTCGCCCACCCCACCGACGGGGAGAGCTACAAACAACGCGATCGGGCCGGCGCAGCCCTGGCCCGATCTCCGCAGCATGGGAAAGACCCAAATCCGCCGGGGCGGATTTACGGTTCGGCGTGAACACGCCAAGCGGGGCGTTGCGGGGTGTCCCCGCTTGAAGGGGTCTGGCGAGACCCGCCTGGGGCTCGCCAGCAGGGGAAAACTTTCCCCCTCAAACCGGAAAATGATAGCAGCAAAAAGACACCATCCGCACACTGAAGCGAGGTGGATTAGAATACAGCGGGCGGAATCGGATTGCGTCCGGGAGGGCTATTAGCTTGGGGAAAGTCTATGGACTGGTCACAATTAACCGGAGCCCTGATCGGTCTCGTGGGTGTTCCTCTGGGCATCATATTGGGAGAGTTATTGAGACGACGGCAAAGAGCAGAACAATTCGCAGCGGCGATCTTCGCCAAGCGCCTCGAAGCCTACGACTCGCTTATAAATATCCTATTTGACAGCCACCGGATCGCGAACGAATTGATCGACAATGCGAAACTGTCGGCGGCCGAGCGGCACGAGCTGATCTCCGCAGCCATCATGCCGATCGCGGAACATACAACGCGCAGCGTCCTCTATATAGACGAGGAACTGGGCGCCCATTGCACCGCGCTTTTCATGGGTGTGGAAGACCTGCGCGACCTGCCCGAAAGCGAACGTCAAGCGCGTCTCGCGCAATTCCAACGGGATTGGAGAGAAACTCGCCGGATGATCCTTGAGGACTCTGGTGTCATCAAGGTCAATCGGCTGTTCCGCGATATCAATCGCCCCACGCTCAGCTCACCCGTTATCGAGCGCATTCGAGAATTGCGGCGCGAGCAGGGCAACGAAATCTGAGACGACCTCCGCCCAGCCAGCGGCGATAGAGCTTCGATCCTACGGGTGGCGTCTATGCTTGTTCTACAAGCAGGCTTTTGAGATTCCGCATTATCGTGGCGGACATATCAGCGGGCGGCATTCCGTGCAGACGCGCCATACCTTCGACAGCGATCCAGACATCGCTCGGCGTGGTCGGACGGGCGTCGGTCTGAGTGAATGGCCCATCTGTCTCCGTCAGAACGCGATCCAACGGGAGCGCCTTGGTTATCGCCGCGCGCTTCTCATTCGCGAGCATCTCCGCGTTCACCGAAAAATAGCAGCCGAGATCGACTGCTCTCTTGGCTTCTGCTGCGGTGCCCGTGAACCAATGAAGCACCACGCGCCCGCGCGGAGGCGGCATGTATTGCTCAATCATATCCAGGACGGCCTTGGTCGCGCGGACGCTATGCGTCGTGACGATCTTGTTCCCCGCCGCCGCACACAGCGTCAGCACGCGAGCGAAAATCTCCTTCTGCGTCTCGAACGACCTGTAGAACCGCGGGCCGGCGTCCAGCCCGACCTCGCCGACATAGCGGGTGCGCGGCAGCAATTCCTCCCATAGCCCGATCTCATGAGCGCGTTCGGCGACCAGTTGAGGATGCAGGCCGAGAGCCGCCCGAACATGATGCGTGGCGGACGCCAGTTCGTGATTTCGCGGCCAAGCCTTGGGCGTGGTGGTTACGGTGAGGGTGAAAACGCCATCGCGCTCGCAACGCTCCACCGCGGCCGCGTGGTCGGGGTAGAGATCGAGGTGACAATGAAAATCGACTAGACCCGATCGCATGGGGCCTCTTACGACGGTGCGGCGCGAACGCCAGTCAGCAAGCGCCCAACCTCCTCCAGTCCGCGGCGATAGACATCGGCCAGGCCATCGTGGCGGGTGGGATCATCATAGAGCGGCCCCGGCTTGTGGATGAGGGCCTTGGCGAGTTCCGGACGCTTCGATAGCCGCGCGATCGCGATCTGGAAGGATCGAACCTGCTGACCTTCGGCCTGCCTGGTGTCTAATGTGGCAGTCTTCAGGTCGGGCACGCCGTAAACTGTCGAATCCCTGCCTCGCAGAGACGCCCGTCGAATGAGACACGGCAGGCAGTATCCGCAGTGTCCTTGCGGCTTCTTGGTCCAGCGCCCCTTCGTCGGTGATGAACATGATAGCGACAGAGGGGCGAGCTGCTTCAACAAGGCTGGATTGGCGCACTCGGCGACCATTTCCCCCTTGGTCTTGTCCCAATAGGGATTCTCGACCTTCCCTCCGACACCAAGCGCGCCAAGCAATTCGTTCCACCGGGCCATGTAGAAAGGATGCGTCGTCCGGGTGCTGAGCGCACCGAGCCGGAGCCGATCGAGCGGCACGTTGAGCGCGATCAGACCGTTCTCGGGAACCTTGAGCACGAAGGCGCGGCCGAGCGCGGTGCCGGCGGCGACACCCAGCGAGAAGAACAGGAAGGATCGACCGCGTGTGGTGTCCTCCGATCCGACATCCTCGACAAACCCGCTATCGAAGCTCATCCACACCCGCAGCCGATCGAAGGCAGATGCTTTATAAGCGGCTTTCAAACCGTCGAAGCACTGCTCCTGCGACTTGCTCACCAGTCCTTCGCCAGCATGGCTGACCAGAAGCGGCGTCTCGCCGGCATTCAAGCTGTCGATCGCGCCGATCAGGCTGTCCAAGCCACCGGAGAACAGACTTACGCCATCGAACGGGGCGGGAATAAGGGTGGGTGCCGCGACGGGAACCAGCTTCGCATAGCCCTTGGCCCGTTTGCGGAAACCCACATCCCATCTGTCGCCTGTCAGAAAGTTCAGGGCGCGGACCAGGATGGGCGCCGCGGCCGTCCATCGCACCGGATCGCTCACGGGGATGACCAGCCGAATCTCGCGCGTCCAAGCGTCCTGCGATTCCGTGGAACGGGAGATGCGGGTGTCCGCCGCGTGAACATGGGCCGCGACGACGAGCATGTCGGCGCCGATCTCGCTCGGGGTCAGGTGCAGCGCCTTGAGGTCGGACAAGGCGCGGCCGATCCCATGATCGAGACGCTTGCCCGCCACCAACTGCAAGGTCGATGCAACCTCGTCGCGCGCCTTCGGGACGCGGGTCTTATCGTCCGGCCCGAAACGGCCGATGATGACATGGCGCCTCATTTCGCTGCCTCCCCGTCGCCCATCGTCTGCAACACGTCGAAGGCGGATTGATAGACGTTGGTCACGAAGCCCATCACCGCATCAGGGATCAGCGACTGGATGTTGACACCTGCGGCGTTGATCGCGTCGCTGACACCACGCTGGATGAAATCACGGAGTTGCGCCTGAACCCTCTCTGCCGCGCGCGGATCAGCGGGCAAGGTCACGACCTTGGTGCCGATGTCATTGCAGATGCGCGCCTCGATCGCGTGCGTCGCATATAGTTCGAAGACGGTCTGGATCTGGCCAGGTGTGAGCGCGTCGATGTCGGTAATGCCCGCACCGGCGAGATCGGCGATGGTCTCGACGAAGGCGTCTCGCGCGATTCCCTCGTCGATTGACCCGCCTTCGGGGCAGATGTAATCGGCGAGCCCCGCGAACACTTCCTCGATCGGCCGCCCCGCAAGGCTTTCGAGGTTGAGCGTTCGCAGCGCTTCGCGAACGCCATTGGCGCTGGCGTCGTTGAGGAATCGGACGAGCCCGGCGCCCGCCCCCCGCGATGAGCCCATGCGCTGCGCGGCCTGGCGTGAGCCGCCCGCCGACTTGGACACATATTGAGAGACAGCGCGGCCGAGACTCCTGCGGTCGCTGCCGCCCGAGCTTGCGAAGCGCGTAAAATTGTTTCGGGCCGATGTGAACCGATCCGATGCCCCTGCGGGCACGGTCGGCCGCGGCGACGGCGCGGGAGGAACTGCGGGGGCCGATCCATCGGGCGACGGGGGCTGTGTCCCGTCGCCATCGCCCCCACCCGCGCCGGGCCCGCCGTCGCCGTCACCCTGCAACCAACTCGGAATGAGCGGCGTGCCTCCGCCCGCCCCCCCATAGGCGTTCGAGGTGCCCATCAGCGCCCACCCTTCCGCGTGCGAAGCGCGGCGCTCGCCGTCGGCTTCAAGAAGGACGAACCGGAGGTTGACCATCCCTGGAGTAGCTTCTCGAAGCGCGCCACGGCGTCGGAATCCTTGACGACGCCCTCCCAACCCGACGCGGGCCACGGCCCGCACCGATCGGCCGGTAAGGCTTCGAGCAGGTCGAGAAGATTGGCTTGAAGCGTCGGATGCGCGCGAACCAGCACCGCGAGTCCGTCGATGCCGGGCGGCACGGTATCAAAGGCGTCTCCGCCCATGACGCGGCCGCGCAGCTCCTCGAAGACCTGCGCGGCCTCAGCCGGAACGAGTTGCTTGAGTTCACCTTCGAACGCCTGGACAGCGAGTTTCGGGCCGAGCAGCTTTTCGACCACCGCAGCGAGACGCCCGAGGACGGAGGCCGCGCCGAAGTAGTCCTTCCGATCCTTGGTCACGAACAGATAGGGGCGCAGATCGACTTCGGCCAAGGCCGGTGACAGCCGCGCCCAGGCCCGTATCGCGTCGGCCGCCTTCCATTCCGTCAGGATGGCGCTGTCCTTGGAGTCCGGCACGGCGGTCGGCTTGGCGTCATCGGTGGAACTGATCTTAGGCCCGGCCCGCTTCGCCTTGTGGGCTGGCTTCTCCTCCGACGCAGCGGCTTCAAGCGCCGCCAAATCTGCGCAGCGGCCGTCCGGATCACGGGCAGCGGCGCTTGCGATCTGGTCGAACAATCTGGAGAGGAACCGTTCGGCCAGCATGAGCTTCGCCAGAACGGGCAGCTTCACCTCTTCTCCGAAGCCGCGAGCGAGCGCGGTCTGATGGCGCAGCAGCAGGGTGTTCAGGAAGCGCTTGATCTGCCGCGGATTGCCCTGAGTGCCGCTGGCCAGGATCGGACCGATCTGGTCGCTCAAGGTGAGCGCGTTCTGGACCTGGCCGGCTTTGTCGCCCAAGGCGGTCTTGACCGTCTGCGCGTCGAGCCCGGCCGTCTTCCAGGGCCGTTTGAGCAATTCTCGCGCGACGGTGATGAGCGCGGAGTAAGCGGGATCGTCCTCGCCCAGCTCGGCGCCGATGAGCAACAGGGTGACGTAGATGCGGGTTTCGGTCTCGCCCAAGGCCGGAATCCGGAACGGAATCTGGATCAGCTTTTCGAGATAGTTGCGCGCATAGTCGCGGGGTCCGGTCGTGTCCGGCAGCTCGGGGAAATGTTTGCGCACCGAATATTCGATCATCGCCTCGTCGGCCGCGACGATGAACGCGGTGCGGGCGGTGAAGACGAACAGCCGGACGGCTTCGAGCGTTTCGATCGCCGTGTCCGGCAGGCAGCGGTCGAGATCGTCGATGAGGACGATCAGTTGCTTGATGCCCGCCTGCTTGAGCAGATCGTCAAAAGCTTTCCGGAACGCCTCGATCTCTTCCGGCACATTTTTCGACTCTCCCGGCTTCAGCAGACCTTGCACACCGTCGATCGCTTTGTCGTAATTCTCCTGCGTGGCGAGTTTCGAGGGATCGGAGAAGATACCCTTCAAGGTGCCGACCACCGCGCCGATTTGATCGGCTGTGGGAATGCCGGTGAATGCGGTGAAAGCGAGCCCGCCCCCGTGCCGCGCGATCTTTAGCCAATCGATCCGCCGGAAGATGTCTTTCACGGCTACGCCGGCTTGGGTGAGCAACGGGCGTTTTTCGATAAGCCCGGTGACGATGCCCTCGATCAGCGCGATTTTGGCGTCTTCGAATCCTTGAAAGCGCCATCCGTTGAATTTGATGCAGAGCACGTCCTCATCCGAACTGAGGCCGTTTTCGATCATCTCCAAGATGCTGGATTTGCCCGCACCCCAGTCGCCGTGAACGCCGATCGTCACGGCGCGCTCGGGCTTTTCGCGCAGCAGCTCGATGATGGTCTTGGCGATCGCCTCATTGTTGAGGAGATCGACCTTTGTCTCATTGTCAGTGAGAATCATCCCGCCCCCGTCCTCCCCGCGACTCGCAGCGGTTGTAATAGTGAAGCCCCGCACGCAACACTGCCGGAAGAAGATAGGCTTTGCCATATGTTCTGCCCGGCCTTGGGCAAGTCCAACGAGACGCAATCAAGCAGTTTCTTCTTCTATCGGACCTGCTTCACCGGGATGGACTTTCAGGAGGATGCCGGTGGAAGGCTCCACCTTGACAATGTAATGCGTTTTCCTTACATGCGGCGGGCAGAGGAGATGAGCCATGCCCGCGTTGCTCGAAGAAATAAGCACCATCACCGCCAAGGGCCAGACGACGATTCCGAAGTCCGTCCGCCAGGCGCTCGGCGTCGATTACGGCGGCAAGATCGCTTTCCGCGTCGATGAGCATGGCGTGTCGGTGCATCGCGCCGATGCCGAGCATGACGATCCGGCGATCGACAGCTTTCTGACGTTTCTGGCCGAAGATATCAAACGCCGGCCCGAGGCGCTGACTGCGCTTTCCCCCGCGCTCGCCGAACGCATCGCGGCGCTAACCGAGGGCGTTAAGGTCGATCTCGATGCGCCGATCGACGGCGATGTCGATCTCTGATGATGGTCGTCAATGGGTGGCAACTCATTGCCCACCCTCTGTTTCTCGATCAATTCGAGAAGTTGGGGGCGGCCGTCGCGCGTCTGCGGGAGAAAGACCCGCGCGGCTGGCGCAAATCGGCCAATGCGAAATTGCTGGAAGCGCTGCGCCAGCTCGTATTCGAGACCATTCCCCAAGACCCCACGCGCCCGGAATATCGGCAGGGGGGCACGTTGGGCGACGATCGCAAGCACTGGTTCCGGGCGAAGTTCGGCGGCGGCCGGTTCCGGCTATTCTTCCGCTACAGCACCAGCGCGAAGGTCATCGTGTTCGCTTGGGTGAACGACGAGACCACGCTGCGCACCTATGGATCGAAGTCAGACGCATATGCGGTGTTCCGCAAGATGCTCGACAAGGGCAACCCGCCCGACGATTGGGCGGCGCTGCTGGCGGCCGCGAGCGAGTCGGAAGCGCGGGAGCGTTTGGGGGCAGCTTCGCCAAACCCGCCATGAGCCCCTATCTGCGCTACGCCCGGTCGAATCAATTGCGCCCTGCGTGGCCGCGCGGCAGCGTTGCGGCATGGCCCTGCCTCGCAAACGTCGTCGTCGCGCGCCCCGCGGCTGGTCGGAAGGTCTCGAAGACCTGCACGACTATATGCGCGCGCCGCCGCAGCGAGCCGCGCCCCGCGCGCGCGTCATCAAGGATAGCGGCCCGATCGTCGTCACGGACGACTGGCCCGAGCGGGTTCCCATCGGCGACGCCGAGTTGCGCGTCATCGAAGGCCATTTGCGCAAGGAGTTGGACGACCTGTTCGGACCCTTGCCGTGAGATAAGGAGGATCATGCCATGACCGACGCCGCCCTTCGCGTCGAGGAAACCCCGCCGGTCATGGCGATGGCCCGCGCCGCGCTCTATCTGCGAGTATCCACCGGCCGCCAGGCCGAGAGCGACCTGTCGATTCCCGACCAGCGCCGGCAGATCGAAGGCTATTGCCTGTCGCGCGGCTGGGAAGTCGCGGCCGAGTTTGTCGAGCCAGGCAACACCGCGACCGACGATCGCCGGCCGGCGTTTCAGGCAATGATCGACGCGGCGATGCAGAAGCCGTCGCCGTTCAACGTGATCCTCGTCCACAGCTTCTCACGCTTCTTCCG
>CAYOXO010000103.1:0-3894 GCA_964407945.1 uncultured Stakelama sp. | reverse complement strand
CGCGACCAGTTCCAGTTCGAGTTCTACGTCCGCAAGCTGGCGAAGAACGGCGTGCGGCTGATCTCGATCACGCAGGATTTGGGCGACGATCCGATGAGCGTGATGATGCGCCAGATCATGACGCTGTTCGACGAATATCAGTCGAAGGAGAACGGCAAACACACACTGCGGTCGATGAAGGAGAACGCGCGTCAGGGCTTTTGGAACGGCGCGCGTGCGCCGATAGGGTATCGGATCATCGAGGCCGGGCAGCGCGGCGCGAAGGTCAAGAAGAAGCTGGAGATTGACCCGATCCAGGCCGAGACGGTGCGGCGCATCTACCGGATGGCGCTGAACGGCGTCGATGACAACGGGCCGATGGGCCTCAAGGCCATCGCGACCTGGCTCAACGACCACAATATCCGCACCCGCGACGGCGGGCGCTGGGGGCTTGGGGCCGTGCATCAGGTGCTCACCCGCACGACCTATATCGGCCAGCACAAGTTCAACTATCGGGACTATCGCACCAAGGCTCCCAAGCCCGAGAGCGAGCACGCCATCATGGAAGTGCCGGCCATCGTCTCGGAAGCGGAGTACGAGGCCGTGCAGCGGTCGCTCAAGGCGCGCAGTCCGAAGATGATGCCGCCAATGGCGGTGGGCGGCCCAACGCTGCTCACGGGCATCTGCTTCTGCTCGTGCTGCGGCGGGGCGATGACGCTGCGCACCGGCACCAGCAGCGTTGGCCGCGAATATCGCTATTACACCTGCTCCACCAAGGCGCGGCAGGGCGTGAAGGGTTGTCCCGGCATCACGGTTCCAATGGATCGGCTGAATGAAGCCGTGGTCGGGCATTTGGAGTGGCGGCTGCTCGATCCCAAGCGGCTTGAGGAGATGATGGATCAAATCCTCGAACGCCGCGACGAATGGGTGGATCAGCGGCGGCTCCATGTTGCCGACCTGGAGCGCCGCGCGACGGAGGCCGAAGCGAAGCTCAAGCGGCTCTATGACGCGATCGAGAACGGCGTGATCGACGTGAGCGATCCGTCGCTCAAGGATCGGATCGCGGAGCTGACAGCGACGCGAGACCAGGCCAGGGGCGACGCCGAGCGCGCGGTGGCGCATATCGAGAAGATCGGCCCGGCCATCACGCCTGAGAGCCTGCGGGCCTTTGCAATGGCGGCGCGCAGGAAGCTGCGGCAGGGCGATGGCTCATTCGCGCGCGATCACATTCGGGCGGTCGCCCAGCGCGTCGAGGTAGTCAGCAAGACGGAAGTTCGGATTCGTGGCCTGCGCAGCGAGTTGCTCCGAACGCTAACCGCCGCCTCTGGCGTAGAGGCGGCGGTGCTAGGCGTTCGTGCCTTTGAACCGAAATGGCGCGCCCGGCAGGATTCGAACCTGCGGCCCCAAGCTTAGAAGGCTCGTGCTCTATCCAACTGAGCTACGGGCGCGCGCTGGCCCCCGTTAGCGTGGATTGCGTGAGGGGGGAACCGTGATCATAGTCCCACCGACAGCGAAAAGGGGCGGGCGATGAGCGACGAGGCGGCACCGGTACGGATCAATGCGGGCCAGGTCGCGGGCGGGCATTTCCGTTACTATGACTATGTCATGGCCGCGTTCGTCGCGATCCTGCTCCTCTCCAACGTTCTCGGCGCGGGCAAGGTCGCGCAGGTCTGGCTGCCCGGCATCGGCATCTGGCCGTTCGAGAATGCGGGCTGGTGGCCATTCGGCGCGGGTATCCTGTTCTTTCCGCTTTCCTATGTCATCGGCGACGTGCTGACCGAGGTCTATGGCTATGCCCGTGCACGGCGGGTGATCTGGGCCGGGTTCGTCGCGACCGCCTTCATGGCGTTCATGGCCTGGGTGGTGGTGGCGCTGCCGCCGGCACCCGATTGGACCAACCAGGCGGCTTACGACACCATCTTCGGACAGGTGCCGCGTATCGTCTTCGCTTCGATGATCGCCTTCTGGGCGGGCGAGTTCGTCAATTCCTTCGTCCTCGCCAAGATGAAGGTGTGGACCAAGGGCAGGCATCTCTGGTCGCGTACGATCGGCTCGACCTTTGCGGGGCAGGGGGTGGACAGCCTGATTTTCTACCCGCTCGCCTTCTGGGGCGCCGAAGGGTGGACCAACGATCTTGTCCTCAAGGTCCTCGTTACCCAATGGGTGCTGAAGGTGAGCTGGGAAGTGCTGCTCACCCCGGTCACCTATGCCGTGGTCGGATTTCTCAAACGGCGCGAGGGCGTGGACGTCTATGACGAGGATACCGATTTCACGCCGTTCCGCGCCCGGGTCTGAATGAAGGACAGTGTGTTCCAGTCGGCCAAGCTGTGGCTGATCGGCTTCACCGGGCTCGCCAAGGATGCGCTCCACGTCCATGTCGGGCTGATCGTCTTCTTCACCGTGGCGCTCGTGTTCCGCTGGCCGCTGCGCAGCTGGAAGCCCTGGGCCGCAGCGCTCGCCGTCGCACTGGCGGGCGAGGCGTGGGACATCTGGGACACGCTCGCCGAAGGGCGTCGCATCGTTCCTTCCGGCAACTGGAAGGATCTGTGGAACACGATGCTCTGGCCGACCGCGATCCTGCTGCTCGCGCGCACGACGAAGCTGTTCTCGAACACCCGCTCTAGATAACCATATAGGTTATTTTTATGCGGAAGTCAAGGGGTGGAATCGGCTCGGCCGCGGTGGGGGCGGCTGAGGGGAAAGTGCAACAAGCGATGGTCGATGTTGGTGTTTTGCCGGAATCGCGTTTCCGCTTGGCGGAGGCGGGCGTGGAATATCGCCACGCGCAGTGCAGCGAACCGCGCGCCTCCGCATGCATATTCGGGAGGTGGAACTGCAATCGCGCCGGCGCAGCCGCCGGCGCGCGATCAGGCGACCGCTTCGAGCAGCCCTTCGAACAGGCGCCGGCCATCGACGCCGCCATGTGCGGCTTCGATCTTGCGCTCGGGGTGCGGCATCATGCCGAGTACATTGCCGCCGGCATTGACGATGCCCGCGATCTGGCGTGCGCTGCCATTGACGTCGCCGGCATAGCGGAACGCCACGCGGCCTTCGCCCTCGAGCCGGTCGAGCGTGTCCTGGTCGGCAAAATAGTTGCCGTCATGATGCGCGACCGGGATCGAGAGCGTCTCACCCGCGGCATAGCGGCTGGTGAAGATCGTCTGGCTGTTGTCGACGGTCAGGTCGACGTCACGGCACACGAAGTTGAGCCCTTCGTTGCGCATCAGCGCGCCGGGCAGCAACCCGGTCTCGGTCAGCACCTGGAAGCCATTGCAGACGCCGATCACCGGCATGCCGCGCTCGGCCGCCGCGACCACCGCCTTGACCACCGGCGACCGCGCCGCGATCGCGCCGCAGCGCAGATAGTCGCCATAGGAAAAGCCGCCGGGCAGGGCGATCAGGCCGAGACCGTCGGGCAGCTCGCTCTCGCCATGCCACACCATATATGGCTTGGTTCCGGTCACGCTCTCCAGCGCCATCGCGAGGTCGCGGTCGCAGTTGGAGCCCGGAAAGACGATGACCGCGGTCTTCATTGCCCAGAAGCTCCAGAGCGCTCGACCCGGTAGTTTTCGATGACGGTGTTGGCGAGCAGCTTCTGGCACATCGCGTCGATATCGGCGTCGCTGGTGCCGTCCGCGACGTCGAGCTCGATCAGCTTGCCGACGCGGACTTCGCCCACGCCCGAAAAGCCGAGCGAACCGAGCGCGTGCTCGATCGCCTTGCCCTGCGGGTCGAGCACGCCGTTCTTGAGGGTGACGACGATGCGCAGTTTCATGGATCTTGCCTCCGGGGATTTGCCGCGCCCTATGGGCCGGGCGGCGCGCAGGTTCAAGTCCGGTGTTGGACTTCGTTGACCCGGCACCGCCCTCCGCAGCCTTTCCGACGATGCTGCGCATCGCCGGAACCTTGGGCTGC